>NZ_JNZR01000011.1:0-176089 GCF_000717585.1 Micromonospora globosa | reverse complement strand
GCCTAACCCCCCCCCCGCGCCTCACCCTGCCCCGCCCTCTCCCCGCGATCTTGCACTTTCGGCCCGAGCGGTGCCGCAAATGCCCCCTCTGCCCGGGCACAAAGTGCAAGATCGCCGAGTCGGCTGGCCGCCAGCCCTCGCCAGCCCTCGCCAGCCCTCGCCAGCCCAGTCCAGCCTTCCTTGCTCGACCGCGCCCCTCCCGGCAGGCGAGACTCGTCGCCCGCATCCCGGGATCGCCGTAGATCTTGGTACGAAAGTGCCCCTATGGGGGCCGTTTCCGTCCAAGATCTACGCCCGCCCCGGACGACGCGCGCTCGCGGCCGACCAACCGGCACCCAGGCGGTGGCCTTTCAGGGGACTCGCGGCGGTGATCAAGGGGTTTGGGTCGAGGGCGGGCTCTGGCGGGGACACGAACTCCTTGATCAACGGGGGCGGGGAGGCGGGAGAGCGGGCGGGGTGATCGGTAGGGTCGGGGGATGGAGTCGTTCGGGCCGCTTGCGGAGCGGATCGTGGAGGCGTTGCTGGAGAGCCGGCCCGGGCTGGCCACCTCCGCCGGGGATCACCGCTACGACGACCGGCTGCCCGATCTCTCCGCCGACGCCCTCGCCGCCGACCAGGCGATGCTGAAGGACGCCGCCGACGCGCTCGCGGAGATCGACCCGGACGCGCTCGACGTGGCGGAGAGCGTCGACCACGCGCTGCTCACCAGCCTCGTCGACAGGGGACTGTTCGAGGCCACCGAGATCCGCGGCCACGAGTGGGATCCGCTGCGCCACAATCCGGGGCCGCTGCTGCACGCCCTGCTGGCCCGTCCCTTCGCCCCGGCCGAGGAGCGCCTGACCAGTCTCGTCGGGCGTCTGTCGGCCGTACCCGATGCGCTGTCGACGGCGCGCGCGACGCTGCGGGACATGCCGCGGGTCCACGCGGAGACGGCGGTCGGGCAGTTCGCCGGTACGGCGGCGCTGATCCGCGACGAGGTTCCCGGTTTGCTCGCCGAGGCGCCGGCGATGCGTGACCGGGTCGGCCCGGCGGCCAGCGAGGCGATCGCCGCGCTGGAGGAGTTCGTGGCCTGGCTGCGGCAGGGCCTGGCCGCGGACGCCGGTCCGGGGCGTGACCCGCGGCTGGGCCGGCGGCGGTGGGAGGCGCGGCTGTGGCACACGCTCGACACCGAGCTGAGCGCAGCCGAGGTGCAGCGCCGCGCCTGGGCCAACCTCGACCGGGTCACCGAGGAGATCCGCGCGGCGTCGGTCGAGCTGGTCGGTGGTCCGGCCGACGACGAGACGGTACGCCGGGCGCTGGACCTGCTGGCCGCCGAGCACCCGGACGACGCCACGATCGTCGACCTCGCCTCGGTCACGCTCGACGAGGCGAGTGACTTCGTCCGCCACCACGACCTGGTCAGCATGGTCGGCGACCCGTGCGTGATCCAGGAGATGCCGGAGTTCGCGCGCGGCGTGGCGGTGGCCTACTGCGACTCGCCGGGCCCGCTGGAGACGGCCGACGTGCCGACGTTCTACTGCATCTCGCCCACCCCGGCGGACTGGCCGGCGCAGCGGGTCGAGTCGTTCTACCGCGAGTACAACGACCACATGATCCGCAACCTGACCGTGCACGAGGCGATGCCGGGTCACTTCCTCCAGCTCGCCCACGCCCGCCGGTACGACGGCCCGACCCGGGTACGCGCGCTCACCGAGTCGGGCGTGTTCGTCGAGGGCTGGGCGGTCTACGCCGAGGAGCTGATGGCGGGGCTCGGCTTCGGCGGACTGCCGGTGCGGTTGCAGCAGCTCAAGATGCAGCTCCGGATGACCATCAACGCGCTGCTGGACCAGCTCGTGCACTGCGACGACATGCCCGAGTCCGAGGCGATGGCGCTGATGACCGGGCGCGGCTTCCAGGAGGAGGGCGAGGCGGCCGGCAAGTGGCGGCGGGCGCTGCTCACCTCGACGCAGCTCTCCACGTACTTCGTCGGCTACAGCGAGATGGCCGACATCGCCGCCGCCCGGCCGGACGGCGTGACGGTGCGCGACTGGCACGACGCCATGCTGGCGCACGACTGCCCGCCGCCGCGCCACCTGCGGACACTGCTGGGGGTGTGACGGCCACCGTCCGGGCGGCGACCCGGCCTGCGGTCACCGCCCGGCGGCGACCGCGTCGATCAGCCAGCGCGACAGGGAGTACGCGGGCGGCAGCTCGGCGGGCAGCGCGCCGGTCGGGAACCAGCGCGCCTCCGTCAGCTCGATGCCGTCGACGACGGGTTCGGCGGCCGGGTCGGTCACCTCGGCGGTGAAACCGGCGAGCAGCGTGCCGGGCCCGGACAGCGCCCACGGCTGGCTGTCCACGTAGACCGGTCGCCGCAGCGTCAGGCCGACCTCCTCGGCGACCTCGCGGTGCACCGCCGCCTCCAGCGACTCGCCCGCCTCGACGAACCCGGCGACGAGTGCCCACAGCTGCGTCGGCCCCTGCGCGTGCCGGACCAGCAGCAGTTCGTCGACGCCGCCGGCCGGGCCGGGGCGGGTGATCGCGGTCAGCACCGCGACGGACAGCGGCACGAACACGGTCAGCCCGCAGTCCGGGCAGCGCCGCGCGGTCTCGCCCGGCACGTCGGCCAGCTCGGCCCGGCACGCGCCGCACCACCTGTGGGTACGCCGCCAGGTGACCACGGCGAGCGCCCGTCCGGCCAGGTCGGCGCGGGGTGCGGGCAGTTCGGCGGCGAGGCCGCGCCAGCCGCGCCACGGGCCGGGAAGCGACTCCGGATCGGCCACCTCGGCCGCCCACGCCGGAACGCCGTCGAGCGTGCCGACCGGGATCCAGGCGAGGTCGCCGGGCAGCGCGCCGATCCGCAGCGGCTGCTCGTCCGGGCCGGTCAGCAGCTTCCGTCCGGCCACCGGCAGCGCCAGGTCGTCCGGCTCCGGCGGCCGCCCGTGATCGGCAGCAGGCAGGAACCCGGGCGGGGTCACGACGTGGACGGGCGGCGGTCCACCACGCCGGCGCCGTCCGGGACCGCGAACGCGGCCGCCTCGACGCTCTCGGTGTAGCGGCTCAGCGTCACCTCGGTGGGCTTGCCGTCGAGCGTGCCGGAGAAGCTTCCCAGCACACCCTCGTTCGTCACGCAGGCGTTGAAGCGCTCCCCGTCGTGGGTGACGTCGACGCAGGTGGCGTGGTGTCCGGCGAGAGTGGTGTCGCTCTGCTCGATGACCGCCTCCGGCGCCAGCGCCGCCTCGGTGAGCAGCCGGATCACCGCGGGCGGCGTGACCAGGCCCTGCTTGCGTGCCTCGTCGTAGACGATCACCGACGGCTTCCCCGCGGTGAGCACGGGCGGCGAGACGGTGCAGGAGGTACGAGCGGCGGTGCTCGCGCACCGGGTCACCGACTCCTGGGTCACCGTGATCTTGCCGCCGGGCCAGGTGTACGTGGACCGCAGCGGCTTCTTGGTCTGCGCGATCGAGGCGGTCCGGCCGCCGTCGATCTGGTAGTCGGCGGCCCAGGTCTGCTCCAGCGCCCGGTCCATCCGCGCGGCGAGGTCGTTGACCAGGTCGGCGCGACCGAGCGCGACGTTCGCGTCGTCCAGGGCCTGACAGCCGGTGACCGAGAGCGACGCGATGACCGAGGCGGCGAGCACGCGGAGAGTCGTCGAGGCGGCAGGCATGATGCCCAGCCTTGTCGATCGACGCAACGTCTCGCAAACCGGTTGCCGGTTGACGACCGGTAATCCGGGAATGTCCGTCTCAGCAAGCGCCTCGGGGGCCGCCCCGAGCGGGGTGCGGCAGGGCGGGGACCGATACGCTGCGTTCAACACCTGCCTCAGCCGCACCGTCGCGGCCCATACGGACCGGAACCACACAAACGAGGAGCGACTCAGTGGCAACCATCGAGGGAATCGTCGCCCGGGAGATCCTGGACTCGCGGGGCAACCCGACGGTCGAGGTCGAGGTCGGGCTCGACGACGGCACGATCGCCCGCGCCGCGGTGCCGTCCGGCGCCTCCACCGGCGCGTTCGAGGCGGTCGAGCTGCGCGACGGTGACAAGGATCGCTACCTGGGCAAGGGTGTCGAGAAGGCGGTCGCCAACATCGAGGACCGGATCGTCGACCAGCTCATCGGCTACGAGGCCAGCGAGCAGCGGCTGATCGACCAGAAGATGATCGACATCGACGGCTCGGACAACAAGGGCGAGCTGGGCGCGAACGCCATCCTCGGCGTCTCCCTGGCCGTGGCCAAGGCCGCCGCCGGCAGCGCCGAGCTGAGCCTGTTCCGCTACCTGGGCGGCCCGAACGCGCACCTGCTCCCGGTGCCGATGATGAACATCCTCAACGGTGGCGCGCACGCCGACTCGAACGTCGACATCCAGGAGTTCATGATCGCGCCGATCGGCGCGCCGACGTTCCGGGACGCGCTGCGCTCGGGCGCCGAGGTCTACCACGCGCTGAAGTCGGTGCTGAAGAAGAAGGACCTGTCGACCGGCCTGGGCGACGAGGGCGGCTTCGCCCCGAACCTGCCCACCAACGCCGCCGCGCTGGACCTGATCGCCGAGGCCGTGGAGAAGGCCGGCTACCGGCTCGGCACCGACATCGTCTTCGCGCTCGACGTGGCCGCCACCGAGTTCTTCGACAACGGCACCTACACGTTCGAGGGCAGCGCCAAGAGCGCCGAGGAGATGAGCAACTACTACACCAAGCTCGCCGGCGACTACCCGATCGTGTCGATCGAGGACCCGCTGGCCGAGGACGACTGGAGCGGCTGGGCCACCCTCACCGCCGCGCTCGGCGACCGCATCCAGATCGTCGGCGACGACCTGTTCGTGACCAACCCGCAGCGCATCGCCCGGGGCATCGCCGAGCAGGCCGCCAACGCGGTCCTGGTGAAGGTCAACCAGATCGGCTCGCTCACCGAGACGCTCGACGCCGTCGACCTGGCCCACCGGGCCGGCTTCAAGTGCATGATGAGCCACCGTTCCGGCGAGACCGAGGACACCACCATCGCCGACCTGGCCGTCGCCACCGGCTGCGGGCAGATCAAGACCGGCGCGCCGGCCCGCTCGGACCGGGTGGCCAAGTACAACCAGCTCCTGCGGATCGAGGAGGAGCTGGCCGACGCGGCGCGGTACGCCGGTGCCGGCGCGTTCCCGCGCTACCGTTCGGCCTGAGCGAGCGCTCCGGGGGAGGGGTGTGACGATGCAGCAGCGCCGCACACCGGGTGGCCAGCGGCCCGCCCGCCGGCCGGGTCAGCCCGGCCGGACGGGCGGTGCCCGGGTCCGGTCCACGGCACGCGACAACGGCGTCCGCGCGGAGGCGCGCGCCGCCGGCCGGTCACCCGGCGCGTCCCGTGCCACCGACGGCGTACGCTCCGCGAGCCGCCCCGCCGCGGCCCGGCGTACCGCCGCCGGTGGCCCGGTCAAGCGGCTCACCGCACCCCAACCCCGGCGCTTCACCGGGCGCGCCACAGTGCTGTTCGCGGTGCTCATCGCGCTCGCCCTGGCGTACACCTATCCGGTCCGGGTCTACCTGGACCAGCAGGCCGACATCGAGCGGATGGAGGCGGCGCAGGCCGCCCAGCGGGCCGAGATCGACCGGCTCACCGCCGAGGCGGCCAAGTGGAAGGACCCGGAGTACGTCAAGACGCAGGCCCGGGAGCGGTTCTTCATGGGCAAGCCGGGCGAGACGCTGCTCGTGGTGCTCTCCGACCCGGAGGGCGCCGCGAAGGACGCCGGCAAGGGCGCGAAGCCGGGGGCGCCGAAGCCGCCCGAGCCCTGGTACGACACCCTGTGGGGGAGCGTGCGGGCGGCCAACGCCGAGCGCCCCGACAAGTGAGCTTTGATCCGAGAGGCACTTCCTTGAGCGTCGTACCACCGCAGGAGCCGGCGGCGGACTCCGTACCCCCGCCGGAACGCCAGCCGGCCACCGAGGCCGACCTGGCCGCGGTGGCCGCGCAGCTCGGACGCCCGCCTCGCGGCACCCGCGCGGTGGCCCACAGGTGTCCCTGCGGCCTGCCCGACGTGGTGGAGACGACGCCCCGGCTGGCCGACGGCACGCCGTTCCCGACGCTGTTCTACCTGACCTGCCCGCGTGCCACAGCGGCGTGCAGCCGGCTGGAGTCGGCCGGGCTGATGAAGGAGATGGCCGAGCGGCTCGCCGAGGATCCGGAGCTGGCGGCGCGGTACCGGGCGGCGCACGAGGACTACCTGACCCGCCGGGAGGCGATCGGGGAGGTGCCGGAGATCGCGGGCATCTCGGCCGGCGGCATGCCGGGGCGGGTGAAGTGCCTGCACGTGCACCTCGGGCACGCGCTCGCCGCCGGGCCGGGGGTCAACCCGTTCGGCGACGAGACGCTGGCGCTCGTGGAGAAGTGGTGGGCGGCCGGCCCCTGCGTGGACGTGCCCGCGGTCCAGTGAGATGAGCGCCGACGAGATCACTGTGCGCCGGGCCCGCACCACCGACGTACGCGGCATCCGGCGGCTGGTGGACACCTACACCGACGACCGGCGGCTGCTCAGCAAGGCGACTGTGACGCTGTACGAGGACGTGCAGGAGTTCCGGGTCGCGGTGACGTCTGACGGCACGGTGGTCGGCTGCGGCGCGCTGCACGTCATGTGGGAGGACCTGGCCGAGATCCGGACGGTGGCGGTCGACCCGTCCTGCCGGGGCCACAAGATCGGGCACCGGATCGTCGGCGGGCTGATCGACGCGGCACGGGAGCTGGGCATCGCCCGGATCTTCGTGCTCACGTTCGAGACCGGCTTCTTCGGCTCGTTCGGTTTCCGCGAGATCGACGGCGCGCCCGTGCCGCAACCGGTGTACGAGCAGCTCCTGCGCTCGTACGACGAGGGCGTGGCGGAGTTCCTGGACCTGGAACGGGTCAAGCCCAACACCCTGGGCAACACCCGCATGCTGCTGCGCCTCTGACCGTGCGCGGGCTGCCGTAGGGTGGGCGCCGTGAGTGCGCGTGTGGCCGCCATCGACTGCGGGACCAACTCGATCCGACTGCTGATCGCCGACCTGCCCGAGTCGTCGGCCGGGGAGGCGGCGCCGCTGCGCGACGTCAGCCGGCGGATGGAGATCGTCCGGCTGGGGCAGGGCGTCGACCAGACCGGCATGCTCGCGCCCGAGGCGATCGAGCGGACCCGCGTGGCGCTCGCCGACTACGCGGCGGAGATCGAGAAGTCCGGCGTCGAGCGGGTACGCATGTGCGCCACCTCGGCCTCCCGCGACGCCTCCAACGCCGCCGACTTCCGCGCCATGGTCGAGCGCACGCTCGGCGTACCGCCCGAGGTGGTGACAGGCGACGAGGAGGCACGCCTGTCGTTCACCGGCGCGGTGCGCGGCCTGCCTGCCGACGCCGAACCGCCGTACCTGGTGGTCGACATCGGCGGCGGCTCGACCGAGTTCGTCGTCGGCACCCGCGCCGACGGGGTGCGCGGCGCGATCTCGGTGGACATCGGCTGCGTCCGGATGACCGAACGGCACCTGCACGACGATCCGCCGACAGCGGCGCAGGTCGCCGCCGCCGAGTCCGACATCGCCGCCGCCGTCGACCGCGCGCTCGCCGCCGTGCCCGGCCGCGAGGCCGCCACGCTGGTCGGGCTCGCCGGTTCGGTCACCACTGTGGTCGCCCTGGCGCAAGGGCTCCGGGAGTACGACCCGAGCCGCATCCACCACGCCCGCGTCTCGTACGAGCAGGTGGCCGAGGTGACAGCCGACCTGCTCGGCAAGAGCAGTGAGCAGCGGCTGGCGTACCCGGTGATGCACCCGGGGCGGGCCGACGTGATCGGCGCGGGCGCGCTGGTGCTGCGAGTGATCATGGAGCGGGCCGGGATGCCGTCGGTGGTCGCCTCCGAGCACGACATCCTCGACGGCATCGCTTGGAGCCTCGCCTAGCCCGCTCGCTCTTTCGCCGCCGCACCTTCAGGCGGTGATCAAGGAGTTCGTGTCCGATCGGGGCGCCTCAGAGGACGCCAACTCCTTGGTCAACAAGGAGGGCCGGGCGTCAGCCAGTCGCCAGGTCGGGGCGGTGTTCCCTGATCCACTTCTCGACGTCGGACTTCCGCCAGACCTTGCCCATCGCCAGCACGGCGATCGGCTCCGGGAAGTTCCGCTGGTTGGCGATCACGGATGCGCGCTGACGCGACACGTTGCCGAGCATCGCCCGGATCTCCGACACGCCCACCAGCTCCACACGTTGACGATGGCAGTGTCGGCGTCGCCGGACAGCGACAACTACGGAGGCTATTGACGTTGACAACAGGAGGCGACACGATCGGGGGATGACCGTGAGGAACTGTTCTCCCGTACCCGATCGCA
Organism: Micromonospora globosa; assembly: GCF_000717585.1. Classification (NCBI taxonomy): domain Bacteria; kingdom Bacillati; phylum Actinomycetota; class Actinomycetes; order Micromonosporales; family Micromonosporaceae; genus Micromonospora; species Micromonospora globosa. The sequence goes on along the minus strand of NZ_JNZR01000011.1, from coordinate 167,796 downwards.
GTCGCCGTGTCGTGCGGCCGCACGTACCGATGCGGCCCCTCTGGTTGTGCCGGGTGTGCGCGGCCCCCTGGCCGTGCCAGCCGGCCCGCCTGTTGCTGCTGCTGGACTACCGGCGCGACCGCGTCGCCCTGTCCATCCACATGGCGGGCTGCCTGTTCGACGCCACCGCCGACCTGATGGCCGCCAACCCGAACCCGGCCGACCTGTTCGACCGTTTCATCGGGTGGACCGCCCGTCCTTCCTCCCGGTGAACAAGGCCGGGCAAGGTCCTGTGTGATTGACGGTAGTGTGGATTGCGCACTAGTGTGCGGAGCGTGGATACCACGCAGCTCCTCAAGGGCGTGCTCGACCTGGCGGTGCTCGCCGTGCTCAAGGACGAGGACGGATACGGCTACGACATCCTGCGGCGGCTGCGTGAGGCCGGCCTCACCGAGGTCGGCGACGCCTCGGTCTACGGCACGCTGCGCCGGCTGTTCGCCGCAGGCCTGCTCACCACGTACGTGGTGCCGAGCGAGTCCGGGCCGCACCGCAAGTACTACTCGCTGAACGCGGCCGGGCGTGACCAGCTCACCCGCTCCGGCAAGACCTGGCGCTCGTTCGCCACCACCATGGACGCACTGCTCGACGATCGGGGGATGGCGGCATGACCGTCACTGGGCAGGAGATCACGGACTACGTCGACCGGGTACGCGCGGCGCTCGCCGACCTGCCGCCGGCAGTCCGCGACGAGCTGACCGAGGACCTGCCGGAACACCTCGCCGAGGTGGCCGCCGAGGGCGAGGGCGCGCTCGTGGACCGGCTGGGCACCCCCGAGGCGTACGCGGCCGAACTTCGCGCCGCCGCCGGCGCCGGGGAGGGGCGGCGACCGGCGCGCTTCCACCGCCTGGCCGAGGCGCGGGATCAGGCGGCCACTCAGATACGTCTGCTGGATCGTCAGCTCGGCCCGGTGCTCGGGCACGAGACGGTGAGCGACTTCCTGCGTCCGCTGCGTCCGGCCTGGTGGCTGGTGCGTGGCTGGCTGGCCGCGCTGCTGATCAGCGTCATGGTGGACGGTGGCCGGCCCGGTCTGCTGCCCCGGCCGAACGACAACGCGTCGGCCGGCCTGCTGCTGCTCATCGGCGCGGTGGTCGCGTCACTGTGGCTCGGCCGCCGTTCCGCGGGCTTCACCGGTTGGCCGCGCCGCCTGCACCGGCTGGGTACGGCCGCGCTGCTGCTCTTCGGCTTCGCGGTGCTCGTCGATGTGGACCGGAACGCCAGCTCCGACGTCTACAGCGGCTACGAGCAGACGTCGGTGGACCGGCGGTACGACCGGATCGAGGACGTCTTCGTCTACGACCAGCAGGGGCGGCTGATCCGCGACGCGCAGCTCTTCGACCAGAACGGCGTGCCGATCCGGCTCGGCTGGCCGAACTGCCTGGACTCGTCCGGCGCCGTGCCCGCACCCCGCAACGCCTACCCGTACTGCCCGGAGCTGGCACCGTTCGGCGCACCGGCCTCGCCGTCGATCGCCCCGCCCGCACCCGCGCCCACAGGCAGCGCCACCCCGACCGCGCCCGCCACGCCCGCGCCCAGCACCAGCGCTTCCCCGGAACCCACGTCAACGCGATAGAGCGCGCTCGACCCGCGAGATCTTGGAAGGAAACGGCCCTCATAGGGGCCGGAATCCTCCAAGATCTCGCGGGATCCGCTGTCAGGCGATGGCGGCGATGTCACCGTCGTCGAAGTAGATCGCCTGGTGGAGCCGGCCACCCAGCGCCGCGGCGAACCGGGCCACCACTTCCTGTCCGGAGATCTTTCCCTGCTCGATCTGGGAGACCCGTCCCTTGGTGACGCCCATCCGGTCGGCGACCTGCTGCTGGGTCAGGCCGCGCGCTCGCCGTACCTCCGCGAGGCGGTGACCGATGACCTCGGCGAGGAGTTCCTGCTTACCCGCGTCGACCGCATCTTCCCCGCCGACCCGGGCGACGTGGTCGGCGCGGATGTCCTGCCACCGGGAGTAGCCGCTCATGCCTTCCCCTCCTCTCGTGCCCGGTCCTTGAGGTAGAGCTCGTAGCGGTGCTCGGCGACGGGAATGGCCTCCTGATACCACGTCTTCCACCGGCCGGACTTGTCGCCGGCGACCAGGAGGATGCTCGAGCGCCACGGGTCGAACGCGAAAAGGATACGCACGGTGCCCGGCCGGAGCTCCTTCAAGTTCGCCATCGACGAACCGTGGATGGTGTCGACAAGGGGTCGTCCGAGTCCTGGTCCGTGCTCGGCCAGGAGGTCGATCGCCTGCACCACTCGCGCATGGGTGGACGCGTCGAGAGTGTCGAGCCACTGCCGCACCTCGTCGACCAGGTAGACGTCCCAGTCTCCAGCCACCACGGGGCTAGTTTAGCAATCGCTATACCCAGCGTGTGTGCCTGTCCGGCGGTTCAACAGGAGGTGAATGCCACTGTTGTTCCGTCTTCCCCGCGCCGGTGACCGCGTGGCAGGCTACCGGCACGTATCAGCCAACTGGGCGACCAGCCAATGATGACTGACCGCTAGGAGGACGGGCCCATGGGCGAGATGGTGAGCTTCACCGGCAACGGGGGGACGAGCGAGGGGTATCTCGCGATACCCTCCGGCGGTGCGGCCAGCCCGGCGGTCATCGTCATCCAGGACTGGTGGGGACTGGTGCCCCACGTCCGGGCCGTGGTGGACCGCTTCGCCGAGGCCGGCTTCGTCGCCCTCGCGCCCGACTTCCGGCACGGCGGGCCGGCCGTGAAGCCGACCGAGCCGCGGCTGATGCTGAACAGCTCCCAGATGGACGAGGCGGCCAGCGACATCGCCGCCGCCGCCGAATACCTGGCGAGCCGGTCCGAGGTCGCCGGCAAGGTGGGCTGCGCCGGGTTCTGCGCGGGCGCCAGCCTGGCGCTGTGGTCCGGCACGTTCTCCGAGCGCATCGTGGCCACCGCCGGGTTCTACCCGCGCCTGCCCTGGGAGGGCATGGCCACTGGCGCGGCGGACAACGCCGGTCGCACGGGCGCGGCGGACAACGCCGGCCGCACCGACTGGGCCGGCTACGCCGGGAAGGCCGCGCTCATCCACTGCTCCGAGGCGGACGGCCTGTCCGCCGCCGACGGGGTGCAGAGCGTACGCCGGTCCATCGAGTCCGCCGGTGGCACCTGCCAGACCTTCGACTACCCGGGCACTGCGCACGCGTTCTTCAACGAGGACCGGCCCGAGCACTTCGACCAGCGGGCGGCCGCCACCGCCTGGGCCCGCACGCTGGAACTGTTCCGGGCGAAGCTTGGCTGAGTCGCGTACCCCGCAGGACGTGGTCGCCCGCGCCGCGCGGGCGGCCGACATGGCCGACCTCGACGGCGCGGTCAGCGGCTGCTTCGCCTGCCCGCGCCTGGTGGCCTGGCGGGAGGAGGTCGCCCGGGTCAAGCGGGCCGCCTTCCGCGACCAGGACTACTGGGGACGGCCGGTGCCCGGCCTCGGGCCGCCGGACGCCCGCATCGCGATCCTCGGTCTGGCGCCGGCCGCGCACGGCGGCAACCGCACGGGCCGGATCTTCACCGGGGACCGGTCCGGTGACGTGCTGTTCGCCGCGCTGCACCGCGCCGGGCTGGCCAACCAGCCGACGAGCGTGTCCGCGGACGACGGCCTGACGCTGCGCGACACCCGCATCTTCGCGGCTGTGCGGTGCGCGCCGCCGGACAACAAACCCACCCCGGCCGAGCGCGACACCTGCGCGCCGTGGCTGCACCGCGAGGTCGAGTTGATCCGGCCCACGCTGCGCGTCGTGGTCGCGCTGGGCGCGTTCGCGTGGGCCGCGTGGTGGCCGGTGCTACGCCAGGTGTACGGGCAGCGACCGCCCACACCGCGACCGGTGTTCGGTCATGGGGCACACTGGTCCGGCGAGTCGGTGCCGGCGTTGCTGGGCTGCTATCACGTCAGCCAGCAGAACACGTTCACCGGCCGGCTCACACCGGCGATGCTGGACGACGTGTTCACCCGGGCGAAGGACCTGGCCGGGGTGGACTGAGGAACACCTGAGGCGGTGGGATGGATTTCGGCGTACTGCGCAGGTGGTGGCCGGTCGCCGCGGTGACGGTGCTGCTCGCGCTCGCCGCGTTCGCCGCCGGTCACTCCGCCATCGGGGCCAGCCGGATCCCGCCCGCCGCCGACACCATCCCGTACGTGCCGGACTACCCGTCGCCCGAGGCGGTGCCGTCGATCCCCGTCGAGCCCCGGGACGTGGGCGAGTCCACCTCGGGCGGTGTGCCCGGCTGGCTGGCCACCGCCGCCGTGGTGTTGCTGTCCGCGGCGGTGCTGGCCGCCGTCGGGTACGTCCTGTGGAACGTGCTTCGGGGCGCGCTGCGGCGCACCACTCGCGCGGTGCCGGTGCGGCGCACCAGGCGTACCGCCGAGGGGACCGCCCGCGAGGTGGTGGCCGCGCTCGACGCCGGACTCGTCGAACTGGACGACCGCTCCACCGACCCGCGGACCGCTGTGATCGCCTGCTGGGTACGCCTGGAGGAGGCCGCCGAGGACGCGGGTGTGCCCCGGCACACCGGTGACACCCCGACCGACCTGGTGGGCCGGCTGCTGCGCGGCGACCCGGCGGCCGGCATCCCGGCGATCGCCAGCGCCGACGTGCTCGACGGTTTCGCGCACGTCTACCGGGAGGCCCGGTACGCCACGCACCCGGTCGACGAGCACACCCGGGACCAGGCCCGCGCCGCGTTGCGCCGGTTGCGCGGCGAGCTGACCAGCCTGGCGGGGGAGGCGTCGTGAGCACCAGCATCGACGACCTGCTGTCGTTCGGCGAGGAGCCCGCCGGGGAGGACGTCCGGCCCACGGGCGGCGGCCGGGCGCGCCTGCTGCTGCGGACCGCCGCGGTCACCGCCGCCGTCGTCGTGGTGGTCGTGGTCGGGCTGCGCGCGGTCGGCCTGAAGGTGCCGATCTGGATCATCGTGGCGGGGGTGCTCGCCGTACTCGCCGTACGCCGGGTCACCACCGCGCTGTCACCCCCGCCGCCGCCCCGCGCGGGTGCCCGGACGCCCGCCGGTGAGGAGCCCGGCACCTGGAACTGGTCCGCGCGGGACGCGCTGCGCACCGCGATCAACGGCTGGGAGCGCCCGCTGGACTGGTGCGCCGGCAACCAGGAGCGGTTCACCGAGCGCATCCTGCCCCGCCTCGGCGAGCTGGCTGACGAACGGCTGCGCCAGCGCCACGGCGTCACCCGTGAGTCCGACCCGGCCCGCGCCCGGGCGGTGCTCGGCGAGCCACTGTGGACGTTCCTCGCCACCCCCGCCCGCCGCCCTCCGTCGCCGCGCGACCTCGCGGCGATCGTCGCCGAACTGGAGAAGATCTGATGAACGACGTGGACCGGAGCATGGCCCCCGCCGAGGTGGGCCGGCTCGCCCGGGCCGTCCTGGAGGCGGTCGGCACCGTCGTGGTCGGCAAGCGGGACGCGCTGGAGCTGGTGCTGGCCGGCATCCTCGCCGGTGGTCACGTGCTGCTGGAGGATCTGCCCGGCCTGGGCAAGACGCTCACCGCGCGCTGTTTCGCGCAGGCGCTCGGACTGGACTTCCGGCGGCTCCAGTTCACCCCGGACCTGCTGCCCGCCGACGTGACCGGCTCGTTCCTCTACGACCAGAGCAGCGGCGACTTCGCCTTCCGGGCCGGCCCGGTGTTCACCAACCTGCTGCTCGCCGACGAGATCAACCGGACGCCGCCGAAGACGCAGTCGGCGCTGCTGGAGGCCATGCAGGAGAAGCAGGTATCGGTCGAGGGCGTGACCTACCGCCTGGACGAGCCGTTCCACGTGCTCGCCACCGCCAACCCCATCGAGTACGAGGGCACGTACCCGCTGCCGGAGGCGCAGCTCGACCGGTTCCTGCTGCGGGTGTCGTTCGGCTACCCCACCCACGACGAGGAGTGGGATGTGCTGCGGCGCCGGATCGCCCGCCGCCGCGAGGAGGCGGAGATCAAGCCGGTGGTGGACGCCGCCACGCTGCGCGCCATGCAGGCCGCGCTGGAGGACGTGGTGGTCGAGGACTCGATCGGCCGGTACATCGTGGCGCTCACCGCTGCCACCCGGGAGCACCCGTCGGTGCTGGTCGGCGCGTCCCCGCGCGGCTCGCTGGCGCTGCTGCTGCTGTCCCGGGTGCGGGCGGTGCTCGCCAACCGGGACTACGTGGTGCCGGAGGACGTCAAGGCGGTGGCGGCGCCCGCGCTGGCGCACCGGATCACGCTGCGGCCGGAGATGTGGCTGCGCCGCGTCGACCCGTCGTTCGTGGTCGGCGAGGTGCTGGAGTCCACGCCCGCCCCGGCGAGCGGCGCGCTGCCCAGCTACGCCGCCGGACGCTGATGGACCGGGCCGACGCGGCAGGCGGCTGGGCGCCCACGTGGGCGCTCGGCCGGGCCGTGCTGCTCACCGGTGTGCTGCTCGTCGCCGCCGTCCTGCTGGGCCGCATCGACCTGGTGGTGCTCGCCACGCCGTTCGCGCTCGGGACCGCGTACGCGCTGCGCCGCCGTCCCGCCGCGCTGCCCGAGCTGGAACTCGGCGTCGGGGACACCCACCTGGTCGAGGGCGCGCCGCTGGCCGCCACCGTCGCGGTGGCCAACCCCGACCTGGTCGGGTACGACCTGGCGGTGGTCCGGACCCGGATGTCGCGCTGGCTGCGGGTGGAGCAGGTCGGCTTCGGCGGCACCGGGCTGGACGTGAGCCGCTCCGGCGGGGCGGACCGCCCGTTCGTCACCTCCGTACCCCGGGGCAGCGCAGTCGACCTGGAGCTGACCGGCACCGCCCTGCGGTGGGGGCGGCACCCGATCGGGCCGGCCGGGGTGCGGGTCGCCGCCGCCGACGGGCTGCTGGTCTCCCGCGCGGTGATCACCGACCCGATCCGGGCCCGGGTCTATCCGCGTACCGAGCCGTTCGACGCGGTCGAGGCGATGCCGCGGGCCGCCGGGCTGGTCGGCGCGCACCGCTCGCGGCGGCCGGGCGAGGGCGGCGAACTGGCCGGGGTACGCGTCTTCGCGCCCGGCGACCGGTTGCGCCGGATCGACTGGCGGGTGTCGCTGCGGGCCCGCCAGCTGCACGTCGCGTCGACGCTCTCGGACCGGGACGCCGAGGTGGTGGTGCTGCTGGACGTGCTGGCCGAGGCGGGCCGCTCCGGTGGCGTGAACGGGACCGCGTCGGTGCTGGACACCACCGTGCGGGCCGCCGCCGCGATCGCCGAGCACTACCTGCACCGCGGCGACCGGGTGTCGATGCTGGAGTACGGGCCGGCCGCTCGCCGGCTGCGTCCGGCCACCGGCCGGCGGCAGTACCTGACAGTGCTGGAGTGGCTGCTCGACGTGCAGGCCGAGTCGTCCCCGCACGAGCCGTACGACCAGGTCTTCGGCCCGCAGGTGCTCTCCTCGGACGCGCTCGTGGTGGTGCTCACCCCGCTGCTCGACGAGCGGTCCGCGCAGATGCTGGCCCGGCTGGCCCGGGGCGGGCGGTTCGTGGTGGCGGTGGACACGTTGCCGGCCGAGCTGCCGGTGCCGAAGGAGCGGGGGTGGGCCGAGGTCGCGTACCGGCTGTGGCGGCTGGACCGGGACACGATGATCGGCCAGCTCCGCGAGCACGGCGTGCCGGTGGTGCGCTGGGCGGGCGCGGGCAGCCTGGACGAGGTGCTGCGCGACGTGGCCCGGCTGGCGACCGCCCCGAAGGCGGGGCTGCGATGAGCACGGGGAACGCAGTCGCGAACGGAAGGGCGGCCCGGTGAACGCGGTTGTGGAGCGGGTGCGGGCGCTGCGGTTCGCCGCCGCCCGGGTCAGCCCGCTGCCGCTGCTCGTACGCGGCGGCATCTTCCTCACCGTGCTGGCCGGCTTCCTGCTCGCGTACCCGGTGCAGGCCCTCACCCCGCGCTCGCTGCTGGCCATGACGGTGGCCGCGGTGCTCCCGGCGGCCGGGCCGCGCCGGATCTGGCCGACGTTCACCGCGCTGGTGACAGTCGGCGGCTGGCTGCTGGCCACGCTCGGCTTCGACCGGCCACCGGCGCTGTGGCGGCTGCTCGCCGTGGCGACGCTGCTCTACCTGGCGCACTCGCTCTGCGCGCTCGCCGCGCTGCTGCCCTACGACGGGCTGATCGACCCGGACGTGGTGCTGCGGTGGCTGGGCCGGGTGGGTGGCGTGGTGCTCGCCAGTGCCGTGCTCGGCGTGGTGCTGGCGTGGCTCGGGGGAGTGGGCGGCACCGACGGCTCACAGGCCGCGACTGTGGTGGGACTGCTGGTGGCGGTGGGTCTGAGCGCCCTGCTGGGCTGGCTGCTCCGGCGCAGGTGACGCACCGTTCCGGGGACGTTGCGCAGGTCACACGGGTTGTGCTCCGTCACAGAAGGGGGTCTCGCGCGGGATTACCCGAAGCACCCGGGGAAAGATAGATGACGTGAACCCGAAGCGGATCCTTGTCGTGGGTGCCGGTCACGTGGGCCTGTACGCCGCTCTGCGCCTGTCCAAGAAGCTGAGCAGGCGTGAGGCCGAGGTCATCGTCGTCGACCCGCAGCCGCACATGACGTACCAGCCGTTCCTCCCGGAGGCATCGGCGGGCAACATCTCCCCTCGGCACGCCGTGGTGCCGCTGCGGCGGGAGTTGCGCAAGTGCACCGTGGTGGCGGGCACCGTCACCCGGATCGACCACGACCGCATGACCGCCGTGGTGCAGCCGATCAGCGGCCCGGCCCGGGAGATCCAGTACGACCACGTGGTCGTCGCCCCCGGCTCGGTCTCCCGCACCCTGCCGATCCCCGGCCTGCACGAGAACGGCATCGGGTTCAAGACCATCGGCGAGGCCATCTTCCTGCGCAACCACGTGCTGGACCGGCTCGACGTGGCGGCCTCCACCACCGACCCGGCGGTCCGCAGCCGCGCGCTGACGTTCGTCTTCGTGGGCGGCGGCTACGCCGGCATCGAGGCGCTCGCCGAGATGGAGGACATGGCCCGGGACGCGCTGCGCTACTACCCGGAGCTGAAGCCGGAGGACATGCGCTGGGTGCTCGTCGAGGCGACCCAGCGGGTGCTGCCCGAGGTCGACCGGGACATGGGCGCCTACACGGTGCAGCAGCTGATGAAGCGGGACATGGACATCCGCCTGGACACCCGGCTGGAGTCCTGCGTCGACGGTGTGGTGAAGCTCTCCGACGGCGACAGCTTCCCGTCCGACACCATCGTCTGGACCGCCGGCGTGAAGCCGTCGCCGATGCTGGACGCGACGGACTTCCCGCGTGACGAGCGCCGCCGGGTCACCTGCCGGCCGACGCTGCAGATCGTGGACGGCGACCGGGTGGTCGAGGGCGCGTGGAGCGCCGGTGACTGCGCCGCCGTACCGGACCTGACCAAGGAGCCGGGTAACTTCTGCTCCCCGAGCGCCCAGCACGCGGTGCGGCAGGCGGCGCGGATGGCCGACAACATCGCCAACGTGATCCGCGGGCGCGAGCCGGTCGACTACAAGCACAAGCACGCCGGCAGCGTGGCGAGCCTCGGCCTGCACAAGGGCGTGGCGCAGGTCTACGGCATCAAGATGACCGGCTGGCCGGCGTGGTTCATGCACCGGACGTACCACATGTCGCGGATCCCCTCGTTCAACCGCAAGGTGCGCGTGGTGGTCGACTGGACGCTGGCGTTCTTCCTCAAGCGTGAGGTGGTCGCGCTGGGCCAGCTGCACGACCCGCGCGAGGAGTTCGCCGAGGCGTCGGCCCCGCCGGTCGCCGCGCGCGTCTGACGCGTTTCGCGTAAGGGCCCCTTCCGCACGGGAGGGGCCCTTCGCCGTGTTTGGGGTCAGAAGCGCCAGGTCCAGGCGTCGGCGAGCCGCACCCCCGGCCGCCCGTAGAGCTGCTCCAGGGTGCGCCGCAGCATCTCCGCGTGCGGCGTGTCGTCGGTCACCGCCATGCACGAGGCGTGCCAGAACTCGACGTCCCGGGCGGCCTGGCGGCGTTGCCGGTCACCGATCGCGGGTGCCACGCCGCGGCGGGCCACGTCGGCGAGCAGCGCCGAGGTGGGACGCTGCCAGGTGCCCATGGTGGCCGAGCCGTGCGGGCCGTACGGGCCGATGAAGAAGCCCTCCGGCATGGCGAACGCGACGCCGGTGGCGGTGGCCCAGCGCATCGGCCAGGGATCCTGCGGGGTGGCGGTGGGCACCGGTACCAGCACCCCGCCGGGGCGTACGCACCGCTGCCAGTGGCCGCCGGTGACGAACTCGGGCAGCGGCGGCCGGTCCATCGTGGGCAGCGGTGTGGGGAAGACGCTGAGCAGCGCCGCGCCGACCGCGAACGGGATGACCCGGCGGGCCCGGCCGGGTTCGGCGAGCGCCCGGTGCACGGCGAGCGTGAGCACTGTGCCGACGAGCGGCAGCACCGCCAGCGCGAAACGCGTCGGCAGCGCGCCGTCCACCACCGGGAGCCCGGCCAGCAGCGCGTACGGACCGGGGATCCCGGTCCGCTCACCGCCGGCCACCACCTCCGGGCCGAGCGCGAGTGCGGCCATCGTCAGCGCGGCGGCCACGACCGCCACCACCGGGGCGCGCCGGCCCAGCCGGACCGCGCAGGCGGCGGCTACCAGCAGCAGCGGCCAGCCCAGGAACGTGGTGAACTCGGACGGACCGGTGGTGAGCCGTACCGCCTCCGGGCTGCCGAACACCGTCAGCGCGGACAGGCGGGTCCAGGCGATCAGGTCGGCGGAGAAGTAGGCGGGTGGGAACATGCCGTCCGCGACGCCCTGCGGGCCGGCGAACTGCACCCACAGCGGGTACGCCAGCACCGGCAGCGCCAGCCCGGCGGCGGCGAGCAGACCACCGGCGAACCCGGAACCGGCCCGGCGCAGCAGGCCCCGGTCGGCCAGCCCGTACGCGACGGCGGTCACCGCCAGGGTGAGCGCGGCGAGGAACAACACCTCCTCGCCGACGAATACCTGCACGGTGACGACCGCGGCGAGCCCGGCCGCGGAGGAGGCCGTCCGGCGGCGGTCCGGGCCGTCCGGCCGACCCGCCGGGTCGGCGGCGCGCAGCAGCCGGACCACGAGCCAGACCAGCACCGGGACCAGCCACTGCGCGGTCATGTGCAGGTGGCCGTTGCTCTGCGAGACCATGCCCGGCCCGAAGCCGCAGAGCGCCGCGCCGAGTACGGCAGCGAGCCGGCGGGCCCGCAGGACGCGGGTGAACAGCAGGTACCAGGCGAGCGCCGTACCGGCCATGTTCGCGGCGACGAGCAGGGCGAACGTCACGGGCGCCCCGAACGCCAGCGTGACCGGGGCGAGCAGCACACCGAGCGCCACGATCGACGTGTTGGCCATCAGGTTGACCCCGTCCGGCGCGTTCAGCCGGCCGGTGACCAGGCTCAGCTCGCCCCGCAGGGCACGCGCGTCCAGCGCCAGGAACCACTCGTACAGCGTCTGGTCGGCCGGGTTGAGGGCGAGTGCGCGAGTGCCCGGCGCCGGCCAGAGACCGTGGGTGAGCCATCCGGCGAGCGCGACGAACGCCAACCCGGCGAGCAGGTCCGCGCGGTGCCGCCGGACGGCGGCCGTCACCCGCCGCGTGACCGCCGCCGGGCGGGCCGCCCGGGCGTGATCGGGCCCGGGTGCCGTGCGGGCGGCGCTGGTCACGGCCTCGACCATAACGGCCGCACCCGTCGGGGTACGCCGCGTCGCGGCCGAGCCGCTACGGTGAGATCTGCACCGCCGCGTGTCGACGCGCCGGTGTCACCCGCCCGGGTGGTGGAACGGCAGACACGGCCGCCTTAAAAGCGGCTGCCGCAAGGCGTGCGGGTTCGACCCCCGCCCCGGGCACGTGAACTCTCAGCTTTCCCACAGCTAGCCGTAGCACGCGCGATTGCGGCCACGTCTACCCTGGAGTAGCACGTCTACGTGCGATCGACCCCCTGAGGGAGGCCTGAGAAGTGAAGACCTCGAACCCGGTGCTCGCCCGGCTCGGCCAGGCGGCAGAGCGTGAGCGGGCGGCCGGGTACGCCCAGCCCGGGCCGTACGGTCAGCCCGGATACCCCCAGCAGTACCCGCAGCAGCAGTACCCCCAGCAGCCCTACGCCCAGCCCTACCCGGGCGGCTACGGCCAGCCGGTGGCCCCGCCCACCGTGACCCCGATGACCCTCGACGACGTGGTCGTCAAGACGGTCCTCATGCTCGCCATCCTCGGCGCCTCGGCCGCAGCGGCCTGGGTGCTCGTGCCGGACTCGCTCGTCGGCGTCGCGTGGATCGGCGCCGCGGTCGTCGGCCTGGTGCTCGGCCTGATCATCTCGTTCTCGCGGATGGCCAACCCGGCGCTCGTCGTGGCGTACTCGGTCATCGAGGGCGTCTTCGTCGGCATGGTCAGCAAGGCGTTCGAGTCGCTCTACGACGGCATCGTGCTCCAGGCGGTCGTGGCCACGTTCGGCGTGTTCTTCCTGATGGCGATGATCTACAAGGCGCGGATCATCCGGGCCACGCCGAAGTTCGCCCGGATCATGGTGGCGATCATGGCCGGCCTGTTCGGCGTGATGCTGGTCAACCTGGTGCTGGCGCTGTTCGGCGTGAACACGCACCTGCGTGACGGCAGCCCGCTCGCGATCGGCTTCAGCCTGGTCTGCATCGTGGTGGCGTCGCTGAGCTTCGTGCTCAACTTCGCCGACATCGAGGAGGGGGTCCGGATGGGCCTCCCGCAGCGCTACTCCTGGACCGCCGCCTTCGGCATCGTGGTCGGCCTGGTCTGGCTCTACATCGAGATCCTGCGGCTGCTCAGCTACTTCCAGGGCGACGACTGACATCACGCCCTCCCCGACGACGCCCGCCTGCCGCATCCGCGGCGGCGGGCGTCGCCGTTTCCCCGTCCCCGCCGGACCGCCCGGGGCAGAGTGGGATCCGGGTACGTGGGCGGGAGGTGGTCACGGTGCGCAGTGCCAACCCGGTGCTGGACCGGCTGGACGACGTCGGCCGCGCCGAGCGGCAGGTGCTCGGGGTCGGGACCGCCGACACGATGACGGTGGCCGACGTGGTCAGCCGGACCGTGGGTCTGCTGCTGGTCACCGGCGTCACGGCGGCGGTGTCGTGGGTGGTGGTGCCGCAGGCCGCGTGGATCTCCGCCGCGCTCGCCGGGAGCGCGCTGGCCAGCCTCGCCCTGGTGCTCGTCATCTCGCTGAAGCAGATCACCAGCCCGCCGGTCGTCGTCGGGTACGCGGTGCTCCAGGGCCTGCTGCTCGGGGTGGCCAGCCGCGCCTTCGAGATGGTCTATCCGGGCATCGTGGCGCAGGCGGTGATCGGCACGTTCGGCGTCTTCCTCGGCATGGCCGTGCTCTACCGGGCCCGGCTGGTACGCGCCACCCCGCGCCTGGCCCGGCTGGTCATCGGCACGCTCGTCGGGATCGTGGCGATCGGCCTGGTCAACCTGGTCGCGTACCTGTTCACCGGGCGGCAGGGGGTGGTCGTCTACAGCCTCAGCGACAGGGTGGGCTGGTTGCCGTACCTGTTCTCGGTGGTGGCGATCATCGCGGGCGCGCTCAGTTTCATCCTCGACTTCGACCTGGTCGAGCGGTCGGCCGCGAACCGGCTGCCCCGCCGCTACGCCTGGTACTGCGCCTTCGGTCTGCTGGCCGGGCTGATCTTCCTGTACTGGCAGATCCTCCGCCTGCTCAGCTACGTACGCCGCTGACGCCGGCTGAGCACGCTCCGGCCTGGTGTCGCCGTAGACTCGGCGGCGATGAGCGCAGCGGAACTGGACCGGGCGGTGACCCTGCTGGTCCGACAGGTCGGGCACTGGCAGCAGCCGCGCTGGTCGGCCAAGGCGGACGGCGGCAACGTGTCCCGCGCCGACCTGGTGCACAAGCTGGTCCAGGAGATCGCCAACCTGGCCGCCGACGCGGCCGGTGAGCCGCGCCGCGAGGTGCCCCGCCTCCCCAGCGACCTGGCGCTGCCCGACCAGCTCCGCGTGGTCACCGCCGACCTGACGCTCGCCGACCCGCCCGAGCCGGTGCTCACCGAGGCCACCGCCCAGGTAACCCGAACCCGCACCGCCCTCTGACCCCCGCCCTTAGTCGCGTTGATCATGAGGTTGGCGGCGACAAAACGGACGCGGATCCCCGTCAACTTCATGATCGACGGAGTGGGGGACGGGGAGAAGGAGGGTCGGTCAGGGCTTGAGCCAGCGGCGTACCTTGCGGTGTCTTGACCGGTCGCGGGCCCGCAGGACCGCGGGGCGGTCGTGTCCGGCGGTCTCGGCCTGCCTCGCGTGCAGCAGGCCGTAGGTGAACGTGTTCTCGCCGTCGGCGTACGCCTGGAGCGCCTGCCGTCGCAGCACCTCCCGCGTGACCACCGAGTCCTGGTGGGTGCCGAGCAGATCCTGTAGCGCCTTGAACCGCTTCACCAGGCGGGCGGCCCGCTTGCCGGCGGCCGGCTCGCGCACCTCCACCGCGTAGCGGGCGGCCTTGAGCTTCTTCCGTGCCTCGTGCAGCGCGGCGTCCCCGTCCGGCCCGGCGGTGGCGAGCGCCCGGTCCAGCCGGGTGTCGGCGCGGCGCACCGCCTTGCGGATCCGGCGGTCCGTCCAGCGCCGGCCGACGTCGGCGGGCGGGGCGTCGGTCAGCCGGTCGAGGCGGGTCAGCAGGGCGGGATAGCGGTCGGAGTCCAGCGCGGACCGCAGCGCGGTGGTCGCCTCGGCCAGGTCGGCGGCGAACCGTTCGCCGATCCGCGCCGCCACCGGGCCGAGCACCAGCTCGTCCGGCAGCTCGTGCACCGCCTCGGTGAGCCGGGCGGCCATCACCTGGGTGTCGCGGACCCGGCCCAGCTCGCCGCCGAGGCGGCGCAGCTCGGCCCGGACCGCCTCGCTCTCGCGGCGGTCCCACAACCCCCGGAAGGTACGCAGGGTCGCCCGCAACCGGCGGGTCGCGACGCGCATGTCGTGGACCGCGTCCTCGTTTCCCTGGTACGCGGCCGCGTGGTTGCCGACGATCGCGTCCCGCTGTGCCCTGACGTACGCGAGGACCGGCGCCGCCGGGCCGTCCGGTTCCCGGTCGTCGAAGCGCTCGATCCGGCCGCCGACGGCCCGGTGCGACTTGCTGACCGTTACCTCGCGGGCGCCTGCCGCGCGCAGCTGCTCGCCGAGCGCGTCGAGCAGCGCCTCGTCGCCCTCGACCAGCTCGATCTCGATCTCGTGCCAGGTCCGCGCGGCGCCGTCCACCAGGTCCTCGGATCGGACGTCGTCCTCGGCCACCTCGGCAAGCACCCGGCCGTCCGCGCCCAGCAGCCGGTGTTCCCGGCGGCGGTTGACGACCCGGGCCGCCGGGGCGACAGGGCGACCGCGCGACGCACCGCGGATCAGCGCGACCAGCTCGGGCGGCGGGCCGTCGTCGGACGCCCCGGCGGGGAACTGGTGCTCGACCCGGGCGCCACCGACCGCGCCCACCTTGAGGTGCCAGCCCGCGTCGTGCCCACCGGTACGCCGGCGCAGCGCGTGCCCGCTGCGCAGCAGGAGCAGGTCGTCGGTGTCCCAGTAGACGGCGTCCAGATCCGAGACGGTGGCGTCGGACATGGTCACGACGCCACCGCACCCGGTCAGGTCGGGCAGCCGGAAACCCTCGTCGCCGGAGTACTTGCGCTCACGTTCCACGACGGCCGCCATGCGGCCTCCCGTACCCGGCCCGCGCACCGGCGAACCGGTCTCAGCTCAGTCGTTCGAGCACCATCGCCATGCCCTGGCCGCCGCCGACGCACATGGTCTCCAGACCGATGGTCTTGTCGTGCCACTCCAGCGCGTTGAGCAGCGTGCCGGTGATCCGGGCACCGGTCATGCCGAACGGGTGACCGACGGCGATCGCGCCACCGGCGACGTTCAGCTTCTCCTCCGGGATGCCGAGCTGCCGGTACGAGGGGATCACCTGGGCGGCGAACGCCTCGTTGATCTCGACCAGGTCGACGTCGTCGATGGTCATGCCGGCCCGCTTGAGCGCCTGCTTCGACGCCTCGACCGGGCCCAGACCCATGATCTCGGGGGAGAGCGCGGTGACACCGGTGGAGACGATCCGGGCCAGCGGGGTGAGCCCCAGCTCGGACGCGCGCTGCGCGCTCATGATCACCACGGCGGCGGCGCCGTCGTTGAGCGGGCAGCAGTTGCCAGCGGTGATCCGGCCGTCCGGGCGGAACACCGGCTTCAGACCGGCCACCGCCTCCAGTGTCACACCGGCACGCGGGCCGTCGTCGGTGCTGACCACCGTGCCGTCCGGCGTGGTGACCGGGGTGATCTCACGGGCCCAGAAGCCGTCAGCGATCGCCTTCTCGGCGAGGTTCTGGCTGCGGACGCCGAACGCGTCCATGTCCTCGCGGGTCACGTCGTACGCCTGGGCCAGGTTCTCCGCGGTCTGCCCCATGGCGAGGTAGATGTCGGGGAGCTGCCCGGCCTCGCGCGGGTCGGTCCACACCTCGGAGCCGCCCTGGGCGCGGGCCGCGGAACGCTCCCGGGCCTCGGCGAAGCGCGGGTTCTCCCAGCCGCCGCCGACGAGGGCCTGCGCCTCCGGCGGCAGCGTGTCCGAGTTGCCCCGCGCGTACCGGGAGACCATCTCCACACCGGCGGAGATGAACACGTCACCCTCACCGGCCCGAATCGCGTGCATCGCCATCCGGGTGGTCTGGAGCGAGGACGCGCAGTAGCGGGTCAGCGTGGCGCCGGGCAGGCCGTCCAGGCCCATCAGGGTGGCGACCACCCGGGCCATGTTGAAGCCCTGCTCGCCGCCGGGCAGACCGCACCCGAGGTAGAGGTCGTCGATGGTGGTGGGATCGAGCGCCGGGACCTTGTCGAGGGCGGCCTGGACGATGGTGGCGGCGAGGTCGTCCGGGCGGACCTCGCGGAGGGAACCCTTGAACGCGCGGCCGATGGGGGACCGGGCGGTGGCGACGATGACGGCGTCGCGGGGCGACTCAATCGGCATGAACCAACGTTAACGCGCGAGTAACATGCCCGGGAAGCCGCGAGGCGGGCGGGAAATGTCACCCCGTGGGCGGTCGCCGGTGGTGCCGGAACGC
Organism: Micromonospora globosa; assembly: GCF_000717585.1. NCBI lineage: Bacteria > Bacillati > Actinomycetota > Actinomycetes > Micromonosporales > Micromonosporaceae > Micromonospora > Micromonospora globosa. The sequence goes on along the minus strand of NZ_JNZR01000011.1, from coordinate 150,785 downwards.
GACGGCCGCCGCGGCCTCGACCGCCGGGAGCAGGGCGTGCGCCCAGACCCGGTACCCGTCGGCCGACGGGTGGAAGCCGTCGTGGCAGAGCGTGCCCGCGTCCGCGCGGAACACCGGACCGGTCTCGGTGCCCAGGTCGACGACGGTTCCGCCGGCGTTCAGCACGGCCGCGGTCTGGGCCCGCGCCATCCGCCGCCCGGACCAGCCGAGCACCTGACGCAACGGTGCGGCGACCGCGCGTACCGCGCCGAGATCGGGGCACGTGCCCACCACCACCTCGACGTGCGCCTCCCGCAGACGGCGTACCGCCGAGCCGAGATAGGCCGCCGCGTCGCCGGGCCGGGACATCGCGGTGGCGTCGTTCGCCCCGATCAGCACCACAGCCACGTCCGGCCGCTCACCGAGCAGCGCCCGGGCCACCTGGGTGGCCAGGTCGGTGGCGCGCGAGCCGGAGACCCCCACGCTGGACAGCTGCACCCGGCGGCCGGTCGGCCCCTCGGCGAGCAGGTTGGCGAGCTGACCGCCGATGGTGTCCTCGAACCGGTCGACGCCCACGCCGAGCGCCGACGAGTCACCCAGCAGCACCAGCCGCAGCGGCGGGGCGTCCGCACGGCCGACCGTCGCGCGCAGCACCAGACCCAGCTCGGGCTGGGCGTACTCGCGGGTGCGGGCGGCGATGGCCTGGCCGGCGAGGACCGCCGCGCCGCCCACCGTCCCGGCCAGCATCGCTCATGACGTCACTCCGCTTCGCTCCGTGCCGCCATGAGGCACCTTCGCGCTGAGCCGGCCGATTCGCTCGCTGCGCTCGCTCATGCCGTTCCCTCCAGCGTTGCCGAGTCGGCGGCGCTGCCGGTCGGTGGCACCGCGCCGACGCCGAAGAAGGCCCGCCGGCGAAGCTGCGCCCACCGCCCGCCCGGTCCGCGGTCGCGACCCCGGAGCTGGGCGCCGCTGACCTCCGTGCCGGCGTGCCGGGCCGCCTGGTGGGCGGCCTCCGGGAGCGACCGTACGCCTTCCACGCCGGGCAGGACAGGCCTGCGTTCCGGGACCGCGCCCAACGCGGACAGCACGGTGGGCAGCAACGCCGCCGCGGCTATCGCGTACCCCTCGGCGGAGGGGTGGAACCGGTCCCAGGCGAACATCCGCCCGGGCTCGGCGGCGAACCGCGGCCCGAGCATGTCGCCGAGCGAGACGGCACGGCCGCCGGCCTCGACCACGCCCACCGTCTGCGCGGCGGCGAGCTGGCGGCTCCAGCGCCGGGCCAGCCAGCGCAGCGGCGGCTGGATCGGCCGGATGGTGCCCAGGTCGGGGCAGGTGCCGACGACCACCTCGCAGCCGGCCGCCCGGAGCGTACGGACCGCGTCGACCAGGTAGCGCACCGCTACCGAGAACGGTGAGCGGTTGGTGACGTCGTTGCCGCCGACCAGGATCACGGCCACGTCCGGCTCGACCTCCAGGGCGGATTCGACCTGCGGCTTCAGCCCTGAGGACAGCGCACCGACCACGGCGAACCGGTGCAGCCGGACCGGCCGGTGCAGGCGGCGGGACAGCCCGGTGGCCAGCAGCGAGCCCGGTGTCTCCCGGCGCCTGTGCACGCCGTACCCGGCCGCTGAGGAGTCGCCCAGGATGACCATGGTGATCGGCGGGCCGGGCAGTCTCGCGCCGTACACACCGTCGCAGCGCGGCGGCGGGGCCTGCGCCATCGGGATGGTGCGGCGGGCCTGCCGGGCCTGGCCGAGCAGCACCCCGCCGGTGGCGGCGGTGGCCGCCACCGTGGCGCCCGTGCCGATCGCCGCGAGGCGGGCGATCTGCCGGGCGCGCTGCCGGCGGACCGGCGCGACGGAACCAGCGTCCCCCATGAACCGACAGTATCGCGCCGGTACGACCACTGCTGTCCTTGATCGGATGGCTGGGCGGTGCCCGGATCGGGTACCGATGGGTGCAGCGGACGCGGGCTTGCCACCGGGCCGCACCATGGTCGGGCGGAGAGGGGCGAAATCATGGGGAAGACGTTGAAGCGCAGTGCCGCGTTCGCGGCGCTGGCCCGGGCGCTGGCGGCGGGCACGCGGGGCGGGCCGTCGCTCGGGGCACGGCTGGCGGCGCTGCCGCGGATGATCCGCGCGACCACCAGGGGCGAGTACGACGGTGGCCTGCGCCTGGCGCTGATGGCCGGGGCGACGGCGTACATCGTCTCCCCGATCGACCTGCTCCCGGAGATCCCGCTGGCGATCTTCGGGCTGGCCGACGACGCGGTCATGGTCACCTGGCTGGCGGGCAGTGTGCTCGCCGAGACCGAGCGGTTCCTGGAGTGGGAGGCACGTCGCAGCTCCGTCATCCCCGGGCATGTGGTGCCCTGACGGCACGTACGCTGGTCGGCGAACTGACGGCTGACCGACCGCCCCACGACGGCGGCGCGACGAAGGGCACAACGAGGTGCAGTACTACGACAACGTCGTCGAGCTGATCGGCAACACCCCGCTGGTACGCCTGCGCAACGTCACCGAGGGCATTCAGGCCACCGTGCTGGCGAAGGTGGAGTATGTGAACCCGGGCGGCTCGGTCAAGGACCGGATCGCGATGCGCATGGTGGAGGACGCCGAGAAGGCGGGCATCCTGCGGCCGGGCGGCACGATCGTGGAGCCGACCAGCGGCAACACGGGCGTCGGGCTGGCCCTGGTGGCCCAGCTCAAGGGCTACCGCTGCGTCTTCGTCTGCCCCGACAAGGTCAGCCAGGACAAGCAGGACGTGCTGCGCGCGTACGGCGCCGAGGTGGTGGTCTGCCCGACCGCCGTCGCGCCGGAGGACCCGCGCTCCTACTACAACGTCTCCGACCGGCTGGCCCGGGAGATCCCCGGCGCGTGGAAGCCCAACCAGTACAGCAACCCGGCCAACCCGCGCTCGCACTACGAGACCACCGGTCCGGAGCTGTGGCGGCAGACCGAGGGGAAGATCACCCACTTCGTCGCGGGCGTCGGCACCGGCGGCACCATCTCCGGCATCGGCCGCTACCTCAAGGAGGCGTCCGAGGGCCGGGTCAAGGTGATCGGCGCGGACCCGGAGGGCTCGGTCTACTCGGGCGGCACCGGCCGGCCGTACCTGGTCGAGGGCGTCGGTGAGGACTTCTGGCCGGAGACGTACGACCGGGGGATCGCCGACGAGATCGTCGAGGTGTCGGACAAGGAGTCCTTCGAGATGACCCGCCGGCTGGCCCGCGAGGAGGGTCTGCTGGTCGGCGGCTCCTGCGGCATGGCAGTGGTGGGCGCGCTGGAGGTGGCCCGCAAGGCCGGCCCGGACGACGTGATCGTGGTGCTGCTGCCGGACGGCGGCCGGGGCTACCTGTCGAAGATCTTCAACGACAAGTGGATGGCCCGGTACGGCTTCCTTGACGACTCGGGCACCGAGCCGACCGTCGCCGACGCGCTCACCGGCAAGCCCGGTGGCCTGCCCGAGCTGGTGCACGTGCACCCGACCGAGACGGTCCGCGACGCCATCGACTACATGCGCGAGTACGGGGTCTCCCAGCTCCCGGTGCTCAAGGCCGAGCCGCCGGTGGTGACCGGTGAGGTGGCCGGCTCGATCGCCGAGAAGGACCTGCTCGACGCGCTGTTCACCGGCCAGGCCCACCTGCACGACACGATCGAGCGGCACATGGGCGAGCCGCTGCCGATGATCGGCGGCGGTCAGCCGGTGAGCGAGGCGGTCGGACTGCTGGAGAAGGCGGACGCGGCGCTGGTGCTGGTCGACGGCAAGCCCAAGGGCGTGCTGACCCGCCAGGACCTGCTGGCCCACCTCGGCGCCCGCTGACCCTGCGGTGTAAGGAAGGGCCCCCTTTTAACACTCGGTGTTAAAAGGGGGCCCTTCCTCTACCGGAGGCGTTAAGAAGGGGCCCTTCCTTACAAGCGGCGGGCGTAGCGGAGCTGGGGGACGAGCGCGCGGCCGATGTGCTCGTCCCGCTGCTCACCGGTGGCGGTCCAGCCGCCGCGCTCGTAGAACCCCCGCGCGACGGCGTTGTCCCGCAGCACCCACAGCACCGCGCGCGTCCATCCCCGGGCCCGCATCGCGTCGAGCGCGTCCACCATCAGCGCCCGCCCGGTGCCCCGGCCGCGCTCGGACGGCTCCAGGTGGATCGCGTTGAGCAGCCCGGTCGCCGGGTCGCCCTCGTCGTCCGGCCCGAGGTAGCTGAAGCCCACCAGCCGCCCGTCCCGCTCGGCCACCGTCATCCGGTGGTCGGCGCCCTCCCAGGTCAGCCGCTCCACCCAGTAACGGCCCATCGCCTCGGGCGTCGGGTCGGCCAGCGCCTCGGGCGGCAGGAACGACGAGTACGCCGCCGTCCGTGAACGCTGGTGCAGGGCGCCGACCGCCATCAGGTCGGCCTCGGTCGCGGAACGTAGGGAGATCGTCACCCGGGCGACGGTACCCGCCGGGGCGGCACCTGCACCGTCTGGAGATCCTCGGCGATCACCAGATCACTGGAGAAGTGCTCCCGGGCCTCGTCGTGGAACCGGCGCGGGTCGGCGTACCGCTGGGAGAAGTGGGTGAGCACGAGCGTGCGTACCCCCGACTCGGCCGCCACCCGCGCGGCCTGACCGGCGGTGAGGTGCCCGACCTCGGCGGCGAGCGCCGCCTCGGACTCCAGGAACGTCGACTCGATCACCAGCAGGTCGGCGTGCTCGGCCAGCGCGTACACGCCGTCGCAGAGCCCGGTGTCCATCACGAACGCGAACCGCTGCCCCGGCCGGGTCACGCTCACCTCGTCCCGGGTGACGCGGCGTCCGTCGCGGTCCAGGTGCCCGTCGCGCAGCAGCCGTCCCACGTCCGGACCGGCGATGCCGTACGCGGCCAGCCGCTCCGGCAGCATCCGGCAGCCGTCCGGCTCGACCAGGCGGTACCCGTACGTCTCGATCGGGTGCCGCAGCCGGCGGGCCTCCAGCCTGCCGATGCCCAGCGTGATCCGCTGCCCGTCGGCGTCGATCGGCTCGACGGCGAGTTCGGCGGTCTCGTAGAAGCTGGAGGCGTGGCGCAGCCGGGCGAAGTACTCGGCGCCGCCGGCCGGGAAGTGCACAGCCACCGGGCGCGGTACGCGGTCGAGCGAGAGCCGCTGGATCATGCCGGGCAGGCCGAGGCAGTGGTCGCCGTGGAAGTGGGTGACGCAGATCCGGGTCAGGTCGGTGGCGGTGACCCCGGTGTGCAGCATCTGCCGCTGGCTGCCCTCGCCCGGGTCGAAGAGGATCACCTCGTCGTCCCAGCGCAGCAGGTAGCCGTTGTGGTTGCGTTGCCGGGTCGGGGCCTGGCTGGCCGTACCGAGCACCACCAGCTCACGCATGGACACGGCATCCTCCGGAAGGCAAAAAGCGACCCCCGGGGCTTCCGCGCTCACGCGCGGGCCGGCTGGACTGGGCCGGCACCCCGGGGGTCGGGTGGCTGTCGTGGTTTCGCCGCACCGCTGCCACACGGTCTCGACGATCGTGCATGCCCGCCTCGCGGCGGACGAGTTTTCACTGTCGAGGACAGCGGCTAGCGGACAGCCACCTCACGAGTCCGATTGCTATACAAGTCTGGACCACCTCCTTTCCCGTGTACCGCCACGCTATCCACTTCCCGGCGGCCGCGGCAACGGATTTCGATCACAGGCGTCAGTCCAGGCCGATCGGGCCCTCGCGCGGGCCCTCTTCATTCGCCGGCTGCACTGCGAGCGACGGGAAGTCGGCCAGGTCGCCCTCCGGCTCGGCGTCCCACTCGGGGAAGACCAGCGGGCTCTGGAGGTAGAGGCAGAGCAGCTGGGTGAGCTGGTGCAGACCGTCGAGGTGGGTGCGTTCGTGGCCGTGGGTGGCGTCCACGCCGAAGCCGAGCAGCGCCACCCGGGCGTGCGCCCCGGCCTCGACCGCGGCGGCCACGTCCGAGCGGTAGTAGTCGAACACGTCGCGGACCAGGTCGACGCCGTGCTCCTTGGCGATCGAGGCGAGGTTGCGGGTCAGGTGGTAGTCGAACGGGCCGACCCCGTCGCCCATCGCCAGCGTCGCGGCGGTCTCCCGGGACTGCTGGCCCGGCGCGACCACAGCCGCGTCCACCGAGACGATCTCCGCGACGTCCGGGTCCAGCCCGTGGCTGGCGCCATGACCGATCTCCTCGGTGACGGTGACCAGCAGGTGCGCGGTGACCGCCGGGGTGACACCGGCGTCGACCATCGCCTTGAACGCGGTCAGCACCGCCGCCACGCCCGCCTTGTCGTCCAGGTGCCGGGACTTGACGTACCCGTTCGGGGTGATGGTCGGGTTGGGCAGGAACGCGACGAAGTCCCCGGCGTCGATGCCGAGCGCCCGCAGCCCGGCCTCGTCGTGTACGGGCTCGTCCACCCGCACCTCGACCAGTTCCCAGCCGACGCCCTGGAGGTCGACCGCCTCGTTGTAGCGGTGGCCGCTCGCCTTCAGTGGCAGCACCTGGCCGGTGACCACCCGGTCCAGGTCGTCGGTGAAGATCCGCACATGGGCGCCCTCGGCGAAGCGGGCGCTGTGCGTACCGATCGGGTTGACCTCCAGCCGGCCGTTCTCCTTGAGCCGCTTCACCATGCCACCGATGGTGTCGGTGTGCACCACCACGGCCCGGTCGGCGCCGGTCGACCGGGGGCCGGGCAGACAGGCGCTCAGCGCCCCGCGACGGGTCAGCGTGGAGCTGATCCCGATCGCGGAGAGCCGCTCGCCCACGTACTGCTGGATGTGGTCGGTGCGCCCCGACGGGCTGGGGATCTCCAGCAGCTCCACCAGCACCTGGCGGAGGTAGTCGAGGTCGAGCTTGAGCGGTTGGGGTTTGCGTGCGGTCATGCCCCAGAGCCTGCCGCACCGGCCGGCGACCAGAGTCGCTGCGGTGCCCGGGTACCCGGGAAGAGCAGGTCGACGAAGCGCTCGGCGGTCGGCTGCGGCTCGTGGTTGGCCAGTCCGGGCCGCTCGTTCGCCTCGATGAACACGTGTTCCGGCCGGTCGGGGGCGGGGACCAGCAGGTCCAGCCCGGTGACCGGGATGTCCAGCGCCCGGCTGGCAGTGACGCACGCCTCGGCGATCGCCGGGTGCAGCTCGGCTGTCACGTCGTGGATCGTGCCGCCGGTGTGCAGGTTGGCCGTCCGCCGGACCGCCAGCACCTCGCCCTCCGGGAGCACGTCGTGCATCCGGTACCCGGCCTCCGCCACCACCTCACGGGTCATGTCGTCGACCGGGATGCGGGACTCACCGCCGGTGGCCGCCGCCCGGCGCCGGCTCTGCCGCTCGATCAGCTCGGTGATGTCGTGCACGCCGTCGCCCGTGATCTGCGCGGGCCGACGCACCGCGGCGGCGACCACCTCGTGGTCGATCACCACGACCCGCAGGTCCTCGCCCGCGCGCAGCTCCTCGATCAGCACGTCCGGGCAGAACCGGCGGGCCAGCTCGACGGCCGCGGTGAGGGCCTCCGGCGTACGCACGCCGACGGTGATGCCGTTGCCCTGCTCGCCCCGCGCCGGCTTGACCACCACCGGACCCACATCGTTCAGGAACGCCACGTCGTCGGGCTCACCGGTGGCGGTACGCCCGCGCGGCACCGACAGCCCCGCCTCGGTGAGGATGCGCCGGGTCACCCGCTTGTCGTCGCAGCGGCTCATCGCCACCGCCGAGGTCAGCTCCGACAGCGACTCGCGGGTGTGGATGGTCCGGCCGCCGGTGGTCAGCTTCAGCTCACCCCAGTGCGGGTCGGTCACCTCGACCCGGATGCCGCGGCGCATCGCCTCGTCCGCGACGATCTTCGCGTACGGGTTCAGCTCGTCGTACCCCTCGGGCATGGCGGGCAGGAACAGGCGCTCGTTGATCGGGTTCTTCCGCTTCACGCAGAGCGTGCCGGTGCGGTGGAAGCCGAGGCGCTCGTACAGCCGGATCGCGCCCGAGTTCTCGGCCAGCACGGACAGGTCCACGAACGCCCGGCCGCGCTCGTCGAGCCGGTCGGCGAGCGCGGTGAGCAGCGCCTGCCCGGTGCCGGGCGGGGCGGTGTTGAAGTCGACTGTGAGGCACCACAGGCTGGCGCCCTTCTCCGGGTCGCCGAAGACCGCGACGTGGTCCACGCCGGTGATGGTGCCGACCACCTCACCCGTGGTGTCCTCGGCCACCAGGTGCAGGAACCGGTCCGTGCCGGCGTTGTCCACCAGCACCTCGACCGGTGCGGTGACCATGCCGTTGCGCGCGTAGATCCGGTTCACCGCCTCGGCGTCGGCGGCGTCGCGCAGCGGCCGGACGGTCAGCCCGGGGACCTCGCCACCCTCGGTGGCGGCGGGCCGCTTCTCGCCCAGCGGCAGCCGGTACGTCAGCGACGGGTCGATGAACAGCTCGTCCGGCAGCCGGGACACCAGCACGTGCGGGTCGCGCAGGTAGATGCAGATGTCACGGGCGCCGACCGCCTCGGAGCGCAGCACGTCGGCCACGTGCACCTGGTCGTCGAACGTCTGCCCGAACACCAGCCGGCCCCAGCCGCAGTCCAGCACCACGCCCGAGGCGTCGGCGGACGCGGTCTCCGGCTGCCGCGGCTCCGGCGTACCCGGTGCGACCGGGTCACCGCCGGGGCCGGTGAGTTCCCGGCGCCGGCCCAGCACCCGTTCCCGGTCGGTACGCGCCGTTCCGGTGGCGAGGGTGTCCGTCACGGTCAGTCGATTCCGTGGCTCTGGAGCCACATTTCCAGGAGTCCCAGTTGCCACAGCTTGTTTCCGTTCAACGGGGTCAGTTCGGCATTCGGGTCGGCGAGCAGCGCGTCGACGTAGTCGGCGCGGAACAGGTCGCGACGGCGCGCCTCGGGCGCGGTCAGCGCGTCGCGTACCCGGTCGAGGAGCTTGCCCTCCAGGTGGGTGAGTCCGGGCACCGGGAAGTAGCCCTTGGGCCGGTCGATGACCTCGTGCGGCAGGACCCGGCGCCCGATCTCCTTGAGTACGCCCTTGCCGCCCTGGGCCAGCTTCAGCTCCGGCGGGCAGCTCGCGGCCAGCTCGACGAACTCGTGGTCGAGGAACGGCACCCGGGCCTCCAGCCCGTGCGCCATGGTCATGTTGTCGACCCGCTTCACCGGGTCGTCGGTCAGCATGACCTGGGTGTCGATCCGCAGGCCCGCGTCGACGGCGGTCTGCGCGCCCGCGTGGCCCAGGTGCGCGGCCACGAACTCCCGCGCCGGGTCGCCGTCGGCCAGCCACGCCGGGTTGAGCACCCGGGCCAGTCCGGCCGCGTCGCGGTCGAAGAACGCCTTCGCGTACGTCTCGAGCGCCTGCTCCCGGTCCACCCCGGCGAGCGGCGGGTACCAGTGGTAGCCACCGAGGATCTCGTCCGCGCCCTGGCCCGACTGCACCACCTTGACGTGCCGCGCGACCTCCTGGCTGAGCAGCCAGAACGCCACGCAGTCGTGGCTGACCATGGGTTCGCTCATGGCCGCGACGGCGGATTCCAGCGGCGGCAGCAGGTCACCGGTGGGCACCCGGATCTGGTGGTGGTCGGTGCCGAACGTCTTCGCGACCAGGTCGGAGTAGACGAACTCGTCGCCCTCCCGGCCGCCGACCGCGTCGAAGCCGATGGAGAACGTGGCCAGGCCGGACCGGGCCTGCCCCTCGCCGGCGAGCAGCGCGACGACCAGGCTGGAGTCGAGGCCGCCGGAGAGCAGCACGCCCACCGGCACGTCGGCCACCATGCGGCGGCGTACGGCTGTGGTCAGCGAGTCGAGCAGCGCGTCCTGCCAGTCCCGCTCGGACCAGCCGGCCCGCTCGGCGGCGCGGCTGAACGCCGGATCCCAGTACACCCGCTCGTGGGTGGAGCCGTCCGCCTCGTACACCCGGACCGTGGCCGGCGGCAGCTTGGTGACGCCGGCCAGGATCGTGCGCGGCGGCGGCACGATGCTGTGGAAGCTCAGGTAGTGGGCGAGCGCCACCCGGTCGATGGTGGTGTCGATGCCGCCACCGGCGAGCAGCGCCGGCAGGGTCGAGGCGAACCGCACCACGCCGGGGCTCTCGGCCAGGTAGAGCGGCTTGATGCCGAGGCGGTCCCGGGCCAGCACCAGGCGACCGGTGTCGCGCTCGCTGATCGCCACCGCGAACATGCCGATCAGGTGGTCGACGAAGTCGAGACCCCACTCGGCGTACGCCTTGACCACGACCTCGCTGTCACCGGACGAGAAGAACCGGTGGCCCTTGGCCTGCAGCTCGGCGCGCAGCTCTCGATAGTTGTAGATGCAGCCGTTGAAGACACCGGTGAGCCCGGCGGCGGCGTCCACGATGGGTTGGCCGCTCGCCGCGGACAGGTCGATGATCTTCAGGCGCCGGTGTCCCAGCGCGGTCGGGCCCTGCGACCAGACGCCGCTGTCGTCGGGCCCTCGGTCACTCATCGTGGCCGCCATCCGCTCCACGGCCGAGACGTCGGCGCGTGAACCGTCACGGCGGAACTCTCCCGCAAGTCCGCACATACGAGCCAATGCTGCCAGAGCTTGTTGCAGTTCGCCTGTTGAGACGATGACGAACGTGTGACAGCTTGCTACGATGCGCCGTCACGCAGGGTGGTCACCTGTCACGCCTTCGGTTCCTGCCTCGCTCCACCCGATGTCGGGATTCGGCTCCCGCGAGGGTGTGAGGAATGCCGCAGCGCGCTACTTCTGAAGTAGTGTTGATGTCATGTCGATGCCCTTGGAGTCCGTGCCGTTCTCCGAGTTGCTGCGCCAGCCGACGGAAACCGCGGAGCGGCTGGCTCGTACTCGGGCACTGCGGCTACGTCGCCGCGACGCCGCCGACCTGGTGCTGATGTCCGCCGAACGGGCAGAGGCCGAGGGGGAGGTGGTCGATTTGACCGCGCGGCTGCTGGCCGGCCTGGCGCGGCGAGAGCCGGCCCTGGTCCGCGAGACGCTTCCGACCGTGCTGCCCTGGATGCGGTTCCTGCCGCAGGGGGACGCCGAGCAGATGACCGACGAGTTCATCGCCACGGCCGAGGCCGCAGCGGCCGTCGGCAGCACCGCGGCGGTGTCCCAGCTGCTCGCGGAATGGCGGCACACCGCCGAGGTTCACGCCGATCCCGATCTGCATCGGATCCTGGCCGCGCCCAGCGCCGACGACTTCGGGCCGGTCACGCGCCCGACCGACGAGTGAGCGCGAAGCGCGGCGACCGCGCCGCCCCGCCACCCCGGCCAGGTGGGTACACCCTGCGGTTCGCCACCAATGACGCGGCCAAGGGCTGGGAGGAGCTGTGCCGGCAGGCTGCGGCCAACACTCGCGGCGCGTTCGACGCGATCGAGGCGCACCCCTGCCCGTCCCCGCCGACCAGCCGCCAGCACCCCCTCAAGGGTTCCCTCGCCACTGCGGTGCACAACGGTAGGGCCCTGCCGCAGTGGCAGTACGAGGTCACCGCCGGCGGCCGCGTCTGGTACCTGGTCGATGACCAGACCCGGACCTGCTGGATCAAGCACGCCGGCACCGGCCATCCCCGAGCCACCGATTGACCGCAGTGCGTTCGGGCCCTCGTCCCTGGAGGACGAGGGCCCGAGTGGGGCAGTGCTCGGGTCTGGCTACGCGGTGCGGGCCACGCCGACCGGGCAGCTCAGCCCGTTCGGTCCGTGGTTGCAGTAGCCGTTCGGGTTCTTCGTCGGAGCCAGGTACTGCTGGTGGTAGTCCTCGGCGAAGTAGTAGTCGCCGAGCGGCGCGATCTCGGTGGTGATCTCACCCTTGCCGGCCCGCTCCACGATCGGCGCGAACGCGTCCCGCGACGCCTTGGCGGCGGCGAGCTGCTCGTCGGTCGTGGTGTAGATCGCCGAGCGGTACTGGGTGCCCACGTCGTTGCCCTGGCGCATGCCCTGGGTCGGGTCGTGGTTCTCCCAGAACACCTTGAGCAGGTCCTCGTAGGCGATCTTCGACGGGTCGTAGACCACCTGGACCACCTCGGCGTGCCCGGTCATGCCCGAGCAGACCTCCTCGTACGTCGGGTTGGTGGTGTACCCGCCCGCGTAACCGGCCGACGTGGTGATCACGCCGGGGAGGGTCCAGAACAGCCGCTCGGCGCCCCAGAAGCAGCCCATGCCGAAGACGGCGACCTGCGCGCCCTCGGGGAACGGGCCCTTCAGCGAGGACGGCAGCACCTCGTGCCGGTCGGCGATCGGCATCGCGATCGGGCGGCCCGGCAGGGCCTGGTCAGGAGAGATCATTTCGGCCTTCATGCGGCGGAGGAACACGGTGGGACTCCTCTCTTGGCTTTCCCAGCGTGTGCAACATCGTCGGCCCCGGGTTCCTTACCCGCCCACGTCGGCGTCAGGCCAGCGCCGCCGAGATCCGCCCGGCGAACTCCGTCGCCTCGGCGTCGTCGGCGTACCGCGTACGCGGCCAGAAGAAGCCGCGCAGCCCGTCGCCCTTGGTCCGGGGCACCACGTGGGTGTGCAGGTGCGGTACGGACTGGGACACCCGGTTGTTCATCGCCACGAACGTCCCACCGGAGCCCAGACCGGACTCCACGGCCACGGCGATGCGCTGCACCAGCCGGAAGTAGCCGGGCAGCGCGTCGGCGGGCAGGTCGGACAGGGTGACCAGGTGGGTGCGGGGCACCACCAGCACGTGGCCCTTGAACACCGGCCGGGTGTCGAGGAACGCGACGCCGTCCGGCTCGTCGGTCACCCGGAAGGCCGGCACCTCGCCCGCCACGATCCCGCAGAACACACACCCGCTCACGAGCTCACCCTGGGCCCCACCCGGCCACCCCACCTCCGGGCGAGCGTGATCATGAGGTTGGCGGCGACAAATCGGACCGTGACCGCCGTCAACCTCATGATCGACGAGAAGCCGGCAGTGGGGCGAGGTCGGGCGGTCGCCGCTCCCACAGCTGGATCACCCGGCGCGCGGTCAACTGTCGAATACGAGGCCAGTCCTGGCGGAGCAGCGCCTCGGTCGTACTCACCGGACCAGTATGGCCGACCACCCCGACACCTTCGCGGTTGTGACTCGCGCCGGGTTGACGAGAGCGGGAGCGAGCGGGGGGCTAACGTCTGCGGCATGAGCCACGGCTTCGAGACACTCGCCATCCACGCCGGTCAGGACCCGGAGGCCCGCACCGGTGCGGTGATCCCGCCGATCTACCAGACCAGCACGTACGCCCAGGACGCCGTCGGCGCGCCCCGCGAGGGCTACGAGTACAGCCGCTCCGGCAACCCCACCCGCGACGCGCTCCAGGAGTGCCTGGCCGCGCTGGAGGGCGGCCCGGTGGCGCTCGCCTTCGCCAGCGGCCTGGCCGCCGAGGACACGCTGCTGCGGACCGTCTGCAAGCCGGGCGACCACGTGGTGATCCCGGACGACGCGTACGGCGGCACGTACCGGCTGTTCGCCAAGGTGGCCGAGCGCTGGGGCCTGTCGTACACCCCGGCGAAGGTCTCCGACCCGGACGCCGTGCGTGCCGCGATCCGCCCGGGCACCACCAGGATCGTCTGGGTGGAGACGCCGACCAACCCGCTGCTCGGCATCGCCGACATCGCCGCGCTCGCCGCGGTGGCGCACGACGCCGGCGCGTTGCTGGTGGTCGACAACACGTTCGCCTCGCCGTACCTCCAGCAGCCGATCGCGTTCGGCGCGGACGTGGTGGTGCACTCCACCACCAAGTACGTCGGCGGGCACTCCGACGTGGTCGGCGGCGCGCTCGTCGCGGCGGACCGCACGCTCGGCGAGGAGCTGCGCTACCACCAGAACGCGATGGGCGCGGTCAACGGGCCGTTCGACGCCTGGCTCACCCTGCGCGGCATCAAGACCCTCGGGGTACGGATGGACCGGCACTGCGACAACGCCGAGCGGATCGCGGCCTACCTGGACGGACACGCCAAGGTCGCCCAGGTCGTCTACCCGGGCCTGCCCTCGCACCCCGGCCACGAGGTGGCCGCCAAGCAGATGCGCCGGTTCGGCGGCATGATCTCGTTCCGCGCGGCGGGCGGCGAGGAGCACGCCGTCCAGATCTGCAACCGGGCCCGGTTGTTCGTGCTCGCCGAGTCGCTCGGCGGCGTCGAGTCCCTGATCGAGCACCCGGGCCGGATGACACACGCAAGCGCTGCGGGCTCGCCGCTTGAAGTTCCCGGCGATCTCGTGCGACTGTCTGTCGGCATCGAGACGGTCGACGACCTGCTCGCCGATCTGGAGCAGGCCCTGGGCTGACCGCTGGTTGGGGAGGGTGGCAGTGCCGGACATCTTGCCGACGACCTGGGTCGGGACGACCGCGAAACAGATCGCCCGGGCGGTACGCCGTGGCGACGTCTCCGCCACCCAGGTCGTCGCCGACCACCTGGACCACGTCGCCCGGGTCGACGCCGAGCTGGGCGCGTTCCGCACGGTACGCGGCGGCGAGGCGATCACCGAGGCGGAGAAGGTCGACGAGCAGGAGGAACTGGCGAACCTGCCGCTCGCCGGGGTGCCGGTGGCGGTCAAGGAGAACACGCCGGTGGCCGGCCTGCCCACCTGGAACGGGTCGGCCGCGATGCGTACCGAGGTGGCGGAGGCCGACCACGAGGTGGTCCGGCGGCTGCGCGGCGCGGGCGCTGTCATCCTCGGCGTCACCCGGATGCCGGAGCTGGGCCTGTGGGCCCTCACCGACGACGACACCGCTGTGACCCGCAACCCGTGGGATCCGGCGCGTACCCCCGGCGGCTCGTCCGGCGGCGCGGCCGCCGCGGTGGCCGCCGGGCTGGTGCCGATGGCCCACGGCAACGACGGTCTCGGGTCGATCCGCATCCCGGCGGCCTGCTGCGGCCTGGTCGGGCTCAAGCCCGGCCGGGGCGTGGTGCCCTGCCAGCTCGGCGCGGACGACTGGTTCGGCCTCACCGAGCACGGCATGCTGACCAGCACCGTCGCCGACGCGGTGGTCGGCTTCTCGGTGCTGGCCGGCCGCCGGCCGGACAAGCTGGTCCCGCCGGAGCGGCTGCGGGTTGGCGTCTCGCTGCGCTCGCCGGTACGCGGCGTCTCGCCGGACGCGCCGAACCGGGACGCGGTCGCCGCCGCCGGCCGGCTGCTGGCCGCCGCCGGTCACGACACCGTGCCCGCCGACCCGGTCTACCCGACCCGGCTCGGCCTCCAGGGCATCGCCACCTGGTTCGCGGCGGCCGCCGCCGACGTGCGCGCCGCCGGGGTGGCGCCGCGTCAACTCCAGCGACGCAGCCGCCGGCACGTCAGGCTCGGCGAGTGGGCGCAGCGCCGGGGGTACGTGCGGGAGGCCGACCGGGCCGCCTGGCGCGAACGGTCCGTGCACTTCTTCGCGGACAACTCGATCGACCTGCTGCTCACCCCGGCGCTGGCCGGGCCGCCGCCGGAGGCCGCCGGGTGGTCCGGCCGCTCCTGGCTGGCGAACATGTCGACCAACATCAGGTACGCCCCGTACGCGGCGCCGTGGAACATCGCCGGGCTGCCATCGATCGTGGTGCCGGTCGGCCGCCGCCCGGACGGCCTGCCGGTCGGTGTGCAGTTCGTCGGCCCGCCCGGCTCCGAACTGCTGCTGCTCGGAGTGGCCGGCCAGTTCGAGTTGCAGGCGCCGTGGGCCCGGCACGCCCCCGGCTATCCCCGCGTCGGAACGGGGTCGCCGGCCGCCGGGTGATCGTCTAGCGTGTGCGCACCCCTGTCGCGCTCACCACCTCGGACGGTCCCCGATGCACTGCCAGACCTGCGGCGACGCCACGTCCCCGGCCTATGAGGAGTG
This sequence comes from Micromonospora globosa, assembly GCF_000717585.1. Classification (NCBI taxonomy): domain Bacteria; kingdom Bacillati; phylum Actinomycetota; class Actinomycetes; order Micromonosporales; family Micromonosporaceae; genus Micromonospora; species Micromonospora globosa. The sequence continues at coordinate 135,108 of NZ_JNZR01000011.1, read as the reverse complement.
CCGGCGCTGCGGCACCCGAGTCGGTCAGCCCGCGGTGAGCCCCGGCGTGCCCACGTACGGGGTGCGCGGACTGGCCGTGGCCGGCGCGTCCGCGGTCGGTGCCGCCACTCTGTGCTACCTGCTCACCGCCCTGTTCCCGCTCGTGGGTGTGCGGATGGCCCGCTCGGCCGCCGAGCAGCTCGACCGGGACGTGCTGCTCGGCGCGGTGCTGGCCGAGGTGCTGTTCTCGGTGCCCTACCTGCTCGCGCTCCTGACTGCGGGGACGCTCGTGGTGATCTGGACCTGGCGGGCGCGCAAGAACCTGGACGCGTTCCCGGGCGCGGTGCCGAACCTGAGCCCGGCGTGGGCGATCGCGGGGTGGCTGGTGCCGCTGGCCAACCTCGTCGTACCGGCCCGGGTGCTCGCCGACCTGCTCCGCAACAGCGTGTGGCAGCGCCGCCAGTCGTGGCTGGTCGGGGTGTGGTGGGCGAGCTGGCTGGTGTTCCTGATCGGCGACCGGTTCGTCGCGCGGGCCGAGCAGCAGCGCTACGACCGGCTGACCGAGCTGCCCCGCAACGACGCGGAGTTCGCCACGTACGTGCGCTTCTACGAGGACGCGCTCGCGCCGCGGCTGGTGCCGGCGGTGGCCTGCCTGGTCGCCGGGATCGCGTTCGTCGTGCTGGTCCGCCGGATCTCCGCCGCCCAGCAGGACCGGCTCTCCCGGGCCGTGCCCGTGTGGCCCGGGCAGCCGGTCTGGCCCGGCCGACCGGGCTGGCCCGCGCCCGCCGCGCCGATGCCGGTTGCGCCGACGTCGCCGCAGGTTCCGCCCACCCCGGGTGGCACGATCGGGGCATGACGGAACTGGTCGGTCTCGCCGACGTACAGGCCGCGCGGGAACTGCTCGCCGGTGTCACCCGTACCACCCCGCTGGAGCCGTCGCGGCCGCTCAGCGCCGCGCTCGGCGGGCCGGTCTGGCTCAAGTGCGAGAACCTCCAGCGCGCCGGGTCGTACAAGGTGCGCGGTGCGTACGTGCGGATCTCCCGGCTCTCGGCCGAGGAGCGGGCCCGCGGCGTGGTCGCGGCGAGCGCCGGCAACCACGCCCAGGGGGTGGCGCTCGCCGCCGGGCTGGTCGGCGCGCACGCCACCGTCTTCATGCCGGTGAACGCGCCGCTGCCGAAGGTCGCCGCGACAAAGGGGTACGGTGCGCAGATCGAGCTGGTCGGAAACACGGTGGACGAGTCGCTCGTCGCGGCGCAGACCTTCGCCGAGCGGACCGGAGCGGTGTTCATCCACCCGTTCGACCACCCGGACGTGATCGCCGGGCAGGGCACCGTGGCGCTGGAGATCCTCGAACAGTGCCCGGACGTGCGCACCATCGTGACCGGGGTGGGCGGCGGCGGCCTGGTCTCGGGCATGGCGGTGGCGGCCAAGGCGCTGCGTCCCGACGTACGCGTGATCGGGGTCCAGGCGGCGAGCGCCGCCGCCTTCCCGCCCTCGCTGCGGGCCGGCGAGCCGCTGCGGCTGCCCTCGTTCGCGACGATCGCCGACGGGATCGCGGTCGGCCGTCCGGGCGAGCTGACCTTCACCCATGTCCGCAAGCTCGTCGACGACGTCGTCACGGTCTCCGAGGAGGACATCTCCCGGGCGTTGCTGATGCTGCTGGAACGCGGCAAGCAGGTGGTCGAGCCGGCCGGCGCGGTCGGCGTGGCGGCGCTGCTGGCCGGCGCGGTGGAGGTGACCGCGCCGGTCGTCGCGGTGCTCTCCGGCGGCAACATCGATCCGCTGCTCATGCTCCGGGTGATCGAGCACGGCCTGGCGGCGGCAGGCCGGTTCCTGCGGATCACCGTGCGCTGCACGGACCGGCCCGGCCAGCTCGCCTCCCTGCTGAGCGAGATCGCCGAGCACCGGGCCAACGTGGTGGACGTGGTGCACCAGCGCGCCAACCCGCACCTGCGCCTCGGCGAGGTGGAGGTGGCCCTGTCCGTGGAGACCCGCGGGGTGGAGCACTCGGACACGCTGATCAGCGCGCTGCGGGCCAGCGGCTACCAGGTGGTCTTCACCGGCGAGGGCTGAGCGCTCGGCGGAACGCGAACGCCCCGGCCGGATGATCCGGTCGGGGCGTTCGGGTGTGCGGCTCGGGTCCGAGGAGGGCCTGTCAGCCTCGGTCGGGTTCGGGACCCGAGCCGTCCGGCGCGGGTCCGGAGGGGTCAGCCGCTGTACGGCTCGAAGGAGACGATGGTCACCTTGATATCGGCGCCGCTGGGCGCCGTGTAGGTGCAGGTCTGCCCTGCCTTGCCGCCGAGGATGGCCTTGCCGAGCGCGGACTCGGGGCTGTAGACCGTGAGGTCGGTGGTGGAGGCGATTTCCCGGGAGCCGAGCAGGAAGGTCTCGCTGTCGTCGGCGTCGTCGTCGAAGTAGATCTTCACGACCATGCCCGGCGACACCGCGTCGGTGTCCGGCGCCTCGCCGACCTTGGCGGTGCGCAGCAGCTCCTTGAGGTAGAGAATGCGGCCCTCGGCCTTGCCCTGCTCCTCGCGGGCGGCGTGGTAGCCGCCGTTCTCCCGCAGGTCGCCCTCCTCGCGCCGGGCGTTGATCTCGGCGGCGATGACCGGTCGGTTGGCGATCAGCTCGTCGAGCTCGGCCTGCAGACGGTCGTAGGCGTCCTGGGACAGCCAGGTGGCGGGCGCCTCGTTTCCATTTGTGGACACAGGCGGTCTCCTCGATTGGTGCGGACTGGCTGACAGGTGAACTTGCAAGGCTACCAGTGCGGGTCGCGTCGAGGTGTGATCAATCACCCCGGGTGCCGGCGGCGGGACCGGGGTGCGGTGGCCGGCGACTCGCCGGCGGTCCGGCTCAGCCGGCGGGCCGGCAGCGCAGGACCTCGCCGATGAACGGCCGGGCGCTCGTGGGGACCTCCTGCCGGGTCCGGATGTGGCGCTGGCCGGGCTCCGCGGTCACGGTGGCCTCGGCGCTGCCCACCTGGGCCCCGTCGTGGGAGCGGGCCCGCAGCAGACAGGTGGCGGAGCCGCCCGGCGGCACGGTGACCCGGAAGTCGACCACCACCCGGGAGTCGGTGATGTCGGTGTAGCTGATCATCTCGCCCTGGTACTCCGGGTCGCCGTACTGGTAGTAGAGCTTCGCCGCGCCCAGGCCGAGGACGGCGAGCATGACCGTCACCGTCAGGGCGAGCAGGACCGGCCGGCGGCGCCCCGGCTCCCGGCGGCGGCCGTAGCGGCCCGGCGGGAAGACCGGTGCCTTCGCGGCGACTGTGGCGTGCGTCTCGCTCACCGGCGGGTATCTCCTGGCGTTGTTGTCGGCGGCATCGGCAAGAATGGCTAGGTCCATCTTCCCAGCCCGGCGCTGAGTCAAGGATGGCAGGTCGGCCTGGACCGGCGGGCGTGGCCCTGGCCACTCCGGTGGCGGCCCCCGACCGGCCGTCACGGGGGCTTTCGCGGGCGCGGGGGGAGATTCCGGCAGGTCAGCCGGCCGGCCCGGGGGTCGGTCGGCGGGCACAGACGAGGAGCGCCGAAGGTGGCAGAACAGCTGCGTCTCATGGCGGTGCACGCCCATCCCGACGACGAGTCGAGCAAGGGCGCCGCCACCATGGCGAAATACGTCGCCGAGGGGGTGGACGTCCTGGTCGTCACCGCCACCGGTGGCGAGCGGGGCAGTGTGCTCAACCCCAAGATGGACCGCCCCGACGTCTGGGCGAACATCGGTGACATCCGGCGGGCCGAGATGGACGCCGCCCGGGCCATCCTCGGCGTCGAGCAGGCATGGCTCGGTTTCGTCGACTCCGGGCTGCCCGAGGGCGACCCGCTGCCGCCGCTGCCGGAGGGCTGCTTCGCCCTCCAGGACGTGGACGTCGCAGCCGCGCCGCTGGTGCGCCTGATGCGGCAGTTCCGCCCGCACGTCGTCACCACGTACGACGAGGAGGGCGGCTACCCGCACCCCGACCACATCATGACCCACAAGATCACCGTGGCGGCGTTCGACGCGGCCGGTGACCCGGACCGCCACCCCGAGCTGGGCGAGCCGTGGCAGCCGCTGAAGCTGTACTACGACGTGGGTTTCTCCCGCGCCAAGATCATGAGCCTGCACGAGGCGGTGCTCGCCGCCGGGCTCGAGTCGCCGTACGGCGAGTGGATGAAGCGCTGGGACGAGCGCCCCGACAAGGGCGCCCGGATCACCACCCGGGTCGAGTGCGCCGACTACTTCCCGGTCCGCGACGACGCGCTGCGCGCGCACGCCACCCAGATCGACCCGGACGGCTTCTGGTTCCAGGTGCCGATGGAGTTGCAGAAGCGCGCCTGGCCGACGGAGGACTTCCAGCTCGCCCGCTCGCTGGTCGACAGCCCGCTGCCCGAGTCCGACCTGTTCGCCGGCGTACGAGAGGCGTGCCGTGCCCACTGACCCGGCCGGGGTCTACCCTGGTGCTCAGTCGCACATCGGAGGAACACCATGCTGACCACCGTCGAGGTGCTCGCGCAGAACAACTTCGGTGACACCCGTACGGGTGGTCTGGCCGGTCCGATGGGCCTCTTCCTCATCGTCGCGCTGGCCACCGTCACCGTCCTGCTGATCCGCAACATGAACGCCCGGCTGCGCCGGCTGCCCGACCGCTTCCCGCAGCAGGGCACCCCCGGCCGGGCCGATTCCGCAGTCGCCGATCCGACAGACGGGCTCGTCGAGCAGGATTCACCGACGAATGCGCCCAACGGCTCCCAGCAGCACCGGAACAGCTGAACACCGCGTGAATCACGTCGAAGCCGGTTGTCGCCCCCTGTTGCGACCACCGGCTTTGGCTTAGCCTTCCGCCGGGGGGACCGTCAGGCCCCGGACCCTGCGCGGAAGGGGGACGCCGATGTCGAAGACAGCACCGGCCCCCGACCATGCCCCGGCCCGACCCGTCGACGGGGCGGCCCCGTGACCACCGAGCCGGCCGACCGTTCCCCCGACCGGATCGGCCTGCGCGGGACACCGGTGGGCGTCGTCCTGCTCACCGTCGCGGTCGCGCTGACCGGTCTGCTCGCCGCCGCGCTCGGCCTCACCGTCCCGTCCCACCTGCCGGCCGACCACCCGCTGCCCGGTCCGGCACGCTTCGGCATCGCCATCGTCGCGTTCGCGGTGGCCCAGCTCGCCCGGCTGCGCTTCCGTACCGCGTCGGGCATGGTGAGCATCACCTGGGGCGAGGCCGCGCTCGTGGTCTGCCTCTGGCTGGTGCCGGCGGGCTGGCTCCCGGCCGCGGCCCTGCTGGGCGTGGGCGCCGCCTGGACCGTGATGTCGATGGTCTCCGACCGCCGTCCGGCGCTGGAACTGGTGGCGATCGCCGGTTCGCTCACCGCCGCCACCGCGCTCGCCGCCGCGGTGGCCACCGCGCTCGGCCCGCCGCTGCTCGCCGCGCCCACCCCGGAGCTGGCGCTCACGCTCACCGCCGCCGCGGTCACGTACCTGCTCACCACCGCCTTCCTGGGCGCCGTCACGCTCGCCCTGCGGCACGGCATCGCGATCGGTCCGCCGCTGCTCGCCGCGCTGCGCGGCAAGCTGCTCATGTTCGTCGGCAACGTGGCGGTCGGCCTGGTGGTCGTCGCGCTGCTCGAACTCGACGCGCGCTGGCTGCTGCTCCTGCCGCCGCCGCTCTGGCTGCTCCAGCAGACCTACCGCCACCGGCTCCGGGCCGACCAGGAGCGGCGTACCTGGCGGGCGTTCGCCGAGGCCACCGCCGCACTCAACCAGCTCGACGAGCGCGGCGTGGCGACCGCCGCGGTGACCGGCGCGCTCACCCTGTTCGGCGCGGAACTGGTCGAGGTCGACGTGGCCCGGGGCGAGGGACGCTGGCGCCGCTACCGGGCCGACCGCGGCGGGCAGGTACGCGACCGGGAGGTGGAGCCGTCCGCCGGCGCCGACGCGGGGGAGCACGAACTGGTGCGCCGCCTCGCCGTGGGATCCGCCGACGTCGGCCGCCTGCGGGTGCGGTTCGCCCGGTCCGCCCCGCCGAGCGCCCGGGAACGCGACGGCGTGGCGGCCTTCGGCGACGCGCTGGCCGCCGCCCTGCACGACGCCGCCACGCACCGGGAGCTGCGGCTGGTCACCGCCCGCTCGTCGTACGACGCGGTGCACGACCAGCTCACCGGACTGCTCAACCGGGCGGCGCTGCTGGCCAAGGGGGACCAGGCGCTGCGGCAGCGCGCGCACGACCACCCGGTGGCCCTGCTGCTGCTTGACGTGAACCAGTTCAAGGAGGTCAACGACACGCTCGGGCACTCGGCGGGCGACCAGTTGCTGCGGCTCACCTCCAACCGGCTCGCCGCGCTGACCCGGCCGGGTGACCTGCTCGGGCGCCTCGGCGGCGACGAGTTCGCGCTGCTGTTGACCTCGGTGCCGCTGGTCGAGGACCGGACGGCCCCGCTGGCGTACGCGCTGCGCCAGGCCCGGGAGGTCGCCGAGCGCCTCGCCGCACCGACCGAGGTGGCCGGGGTGCGGATGTCCGTGGAGGTCGCGGTGGGCGTCGTGGTCGCCGACGCGGGCGCGGCCGACCTGACGGAGCTGCTGCGGCGCGCCGACATCGCCATGTACCAGGCGAAGGAGGGCGGCGGCAGCGTCGCCGCGTACGACAGCTCCCGCGACGCGGCGAGCACCGACCACCTGGCGCTGCTCGCGGAGATGCGGGAGGCTCTCGCCGCCGACGACCAGCTGGTGCTGGCGTTGCAGCCGGCGGTGGACCTGGCGACCGGCGCGCCGACCGGGGTGGAGGCGCTGATCCGGTGGCGGCATCCGCGCCGGGGCTGGCTCGGCCCGGCCGACTTCATCCGCCCGGTGGAGAACAGCGAGCAGCTCGGCAGCTTCACCCGGTACGTGCTGGACAAGGCGCTGGAGGTCGCCTCCGGATGGGCGCGGGACGGGCTGGACGTCCCGATCTCGGTGAACCTGTCCGCGCGCAGCCTGCTCGACCCGCGGCTGCCCGCCGAGATCGAGGAGGCGCTGCGCCGCCACCAGGTGCCGCCGCACCGGCTGGTCCTGGAGATCACCGAGACGGTGGTGATGAGTGAGCTGGAGGTCATCGACGAGGTGCTGGCCACGCTGCGTGGCATGGGCGTGCAGCTCGCCGTGGACGACTTCGGCACCGGGTTCTCGTCGCTGACGTTCCTCACCCGCATCGCCGTCGACGAGTTGAAGGTCGACCGCTCGTTCGTGCTCCGGATGGCCGACTCGCCGGAGGCGGCGGCGATCGTCCGGACCACCGTCGGGTTGGCCCACGAACTGGGCCTGCGGGTGGTGGCCGAGGGTGTCGAGACCGCCGAGCAGCGCACCGCGCTGGCCGAGCTGGGCTGCACCGCCGCCCAGGGCTATCACTTCTTCAAGCCGATGCCGGCCGACAAGATCGCCGCAGTGCTCGCGTCGCTGCGCGACGCGGCCCGGGGCAACGTCTTCCCGCTGCGCGCCGACGGCGCCTCCTGACCGGTCCGTCCGCCGTGGACGGGGCAGCGGAGGACGCCCGGCCGGTCCTACGCTGCTGGCACGGCGGGCACGACAGGCGTCCCCGCTGACGTCCACACGGGGAGGACGACGATGAGACGTTCCTGGCGACGGATCCTGCTCGCTTCGACCATGGCGTTGACCACCGGCGCCGCCGGCCTGGTCATGCCCGCGCCGGCGCAGGCCCGGCCGGCGGAGTCCTGGTCGTTCGCCGTCACCGGCGAGCCGGGTGATCCGATCACCGCCGGCAACTCCTACTCCTACAGCTCCGCCGCACCGACACCGGGCGACGAGATGAACGCGTGGGGCCACGACCAGCAGCACTTCGGGATGGAGTTCTGGAGCGACGCCGACAACACCTGGCGTCTGGAGATCAGCGCCCCGGCCGGCCAGCCGCTGAAGGCGGGTGACACCTACCAGAACGTCGGCCAGCCGGACGGGAGCGGCACGGCCGGCATCCGCCTCTACAACGGCGGTTGGGGGCGCTCCTGCGCGCAGAGCACCGGTTCGTTCACGGTCCTCGACGCCGCGTGGGGGCCCTTCGACTACGTCGAGCGCTTCGACGCCACCTTCGAGATCCGGTGCGAGGGCGCGACCGGCGGTCTGCGCGGCCAGGTCCACATCGGCAACCCGCCGCCGCTGCCGGCGCTCGACGTCACACTGACCGTCGATCCGGTCGCGACGGTGGACAACAAGGGCATCGCCACCGTCCGCGGCTCGATCACCTGCACCCGGGCGGACTCCTTCTCCATCGCGGGCGAACTCGTCCAGGAACAGAAGAAGGCGGGCATGGTGCGTGGCTACTTCTCACCCCACATCCCGTGCGTTCCGGGCCAGGTGGTGCCGTGGTCGGCCACCACCTACCCGGCCGACGTCAAGTTCCAGCGCGGCACCGCCCAGGCGGTCAGCGAGATCCTGGTCCGCGACTTCGAGTACTGGAACGAGTTCACCGTGCGGGACACCTCGACGCTCACCCTGACCCGGTGAGACGGCGGCCGGGCCGGGACCACGACCCCGGCCCGGCCGCCGCACTCGCGCCGCACCGGCTCCGCGCGCTCGCTAAGGTCGGGTGGTGAACCGACTCGCCGAGGCCACGTCGCCCTACCTGCTCCAGCACGCCGACAACCCGGTCGACTGGTGGCCCTGGTGCGACGAGGCGTTCGCCGAGGCGAAACGGCGCGACGTGCCGGTGCTGATCTCGGTCGGCTACGCGGCCTGCCACTGGTGCCACGTCATGGCCCACGAGTCGTTCGAGAACGAGGCAGTCGCCCGGCTGATGAACGACGACTTCGTCTGCGTCAAGGTCGACCGCGAGGAGCGCCCCGACGTCGACGCGGTCTACATGACCGCCACCCAGGCGATGACCGGGCAGGGCGGCTGGCCGATGACCGTCTTCGCCACGCCGGACGGCACCCCGTTCTTCTGCGGCACGTACTTCCCCCGCGCCAACTTCATCCGGCTGCTCGGCTCGGTCGCCACCGCCTGGCGCGACCAGCGCGAGGCGGTGCTGCGGCAGGGCACCGCAGTGGTCGAGGCGATCGGCGGCGCGCAGGCCGTCGGCGGCGTCACCGCCCCGCTCACCGCCGAACTGCTCGACGCCGCCGCGAGCCGGCTCGCCGGGGAGTACGACGAGACGAACGGCGGTTTCGGCGGCGCACCGAAGTTCCCGCCGCACATGAACCTGCTCTTCCTGCTCCGGCACCACCAGCGCACCGGCTCGGCGCGCAGCCTGGAGATCGTCCGGCACACCTGCGAGGCGATGGCCCGCGGCGGCCTCAACGACCAGCTCGCCGGTGGCTTCGCCCGCTACTCGGTGGACGGCCACTGGACCGTGCCGCACTTCGAGAAGATGCTCTACGACAACGCGCTGCTGCTGCGGGTCTACACCCAGCTCTGGCGGCTCACCGGCGACCGGCTGGCCCGCCGGGTGGCCCGCGACACCGCCCGCTTCCTCGCCGACGAGCTGCACCGCGCCGGTGAGGGCTTCGCCTCCGCGCTCGACGCGGACACCGAGGGCGTCGAGGGGCTCACCTACGTCTGGACGCCCGACCAGCTCGTCGAGGTGCTGGGGGAGGACGACGGCCGCTTCGCCGCGGACCTCTTCGAGGTCACCGCCGACGGCACGTTCGAGCACGGCACCAGCGTGCTGCGGCTGGCCCGGGACGTCGACGACGCCGACCCGGAGGTGCGGGCCCGCTGGCAGGACGTGGTGGGCCGGCTGCTGGCCGCCCGCGACACCCGGCCCCAGCCCGCCCGCGACGACAAGGTGGTGGCCGCCTGGAACGGGCTCGCGATCACCGCCATCGCGGAGTTCCAGCAGGTCGCCTCGCTGCTCGTGTCGCCCGACGACGAGGACGCGAACCTGATGGACGGCGTGCTCATCGTCTCCGACGGTGCGATGCGGGACGCCGCCGAGCACCTGGCCACCGTGCATCTCGTGGACGGCCGGCTGCGCCGGGTCTCCCGGGACAAGGTCGTGGGTCAGCCGGCCGGGGTGCTGGAGGACTACGGCTGCGTCGCCGAGGCGTTCTGCGCGATGCACCAGCTCACCGGCGAGGGGCGATGGCTGACGCTGGCCGGTGAGCTGCTCGACGTGGCACTGGTCCGGTTCGCCGGCCCGGACGGCGCCTTCTACGACACCGCCGACGACGCCGAGCGCCTGGTCACCCGGCCCGCCGACCCGACCGACAACGCGACCCCGTCGGGCCGGTCGGCGATCGTCGCGGCGCTCGTGGCGTACGCGGCGCTGACCGGCGAGACCCGCTACCGGGAGGCGGCCGAGAAGACGCTGACGACAGTCGCGCCGATCGTCGACAGGCACGCCCGGTTCACCGGGTACGCCGCCACCGTCGGCGAGGCGCTGCTGTCCGGGCCGTACGAGATCGCTGTGGCGACCGGCGACCCGGAGGGCGACCCGCTGGTGGCCGCCGCCCGGCGCCACGCCCCGCCCGGCGCGGTGGTGGTGGCCGGCGCCCCGGACCAGCCCGGCGTGCCGCTGCTGGCCGGGCGGCCATTCGTCGACGGGAAGCCCGCCGCGTACGTCTGCCGGGGCTTCGTCTGCCAACGGCCGGTGACCGGCGTCGAGGAGCTGGTCGCGCAGCTCGGCTGAGCGGAGTGGGCCGGGCCGCCCTCACGGTCCGGCCCGGCACCGGCCCTTATAGGCTGGCGGCGCTATGGACTCCCGTACCGGTCTCCCCGTCGTGGGCATGGTGGGTGGCGGCCAGCTGGCCCGGATGACCCACCAGGCCGCCATCGCTCTCGGCCAGTCGCTGCGCGTGCTGGCGCTCGCCCCGGACGACGGTGCCGCGCTGGTCGCCGCCGACGTCCAGTACGGCGACCACACCGACCTGGCCGCGCTGCGCACGTTCGCCAAGGGCTGCGACGTGGTCACCTTCGACCACGAGCACGTCCCCAACGAGCACATCCGCACCCTGACCGACGAGGGCGTGAAGCTGTTCCCCCCGGCCGAGGCGCTGGTGCACGCGCAGGACAAGCGGGTGATGCGGGAACGGCTCGGCGAGCTGGGCGCGCCGAACCCAGCCTGGCGTCCGGTGGAGTCCCCGGCCGACCTGATCGCGTTCGGCGAGGAGACCGGCTGGCCGGTGGTGCTCAAGGCCGCCCGGGGCGGCTACGACGGGCGCGGCGTCTGGATGGTCGACGACGCCGGTCAGGCCGGTGAGCTGGCCGCCACGCTGCTCGCCGGTGGCACCCCGCTGCTGGTCGAGGAGCGGGTGGCGCTGCGCCGGGAACTGGCCGTGCAGGTGGCGCGCTCGCCGTTCGGGCAGGTCGCCGCGTACCCGGTGGTGGAGACGGTGCAGCGCGACGGCATCTGCGTCGAGGTGCTGGCGCCCGCGCCCGACCTGCCCGAGGAGCAGGCCGTGGCCGCGCAGCAGCTCGCCATCGACCTGGCCACCGCGCTCGGCGTGGTCGGCCTGCTCGCGGTGGAGCTGTTCGACACGCCGTCCGGGCTGGTCGTCAACGAGCTGGCGATGCGGCCGCACAACTCCGGGCACTGGACCATCGAAGGGGCCCGGACCTCCCAGTTCGAGCAGCACCTGCGGGCGGTGCTCGACTACCCGATGGGGGACACCTCGCTGACCGCGCCGGTCGTGGTGATGGCGAACGTGCTGGGTGGCGCGCCGGGCGGCAGGTCCATCGACGAGCGGCTGCACCACCTGTTCGCCGCCGAGCCCGGGGCCAAGGTCCACCTGTACGGCAAGCAGGTGCGCCCGGGCCGCAAGATCGGGCACGTCACGGTGCTCGGCAACGACCTGGACGACGTACGGGCCCGGGCCGCGCGTGCCGCCCGCTGGCTCCAGGAGGGGCACTGATGAGCACCGTCGGGCTGATCATGGGCAGCGACTCGGACTGGCCGGTCATGAAGGCCGCCGCCGAGGCGCTCGACGAGTTCGGCGTGCCGTACGAGGTTGGTGTGGTCTCGGCGCACCGCACCCCGGTCAAGATGATCGAGTACGGACGGGCCGCGGCCGGTCGTGGCGTCCAGGTGATCATCGCGGGCGCGGGCGGAGCGGCTCACCTGCCCGGCATGGTCGCCTCGGTCACCCCGCTGCCGGTGATCGGTGTCCCGGTGCCGCTGAAGTACCTGGACGGCATGGATTCGCTGCTGTCCATCGTGCAGATGCCGGCCGGGGTGCCGGTCGCCACCGTGTCGATCGGCAACGCCCGCAACGCCGGCCTGCTCGCGGTACGCATCCTGGGCGCTTCGGACCCGGTGCTGCGCGACAGGATGGCCGCCTACCAGGCGAGCCTGGAGGACCTGGTCGCGGAGAAGGATGCCGCGCTGCGCGCCTCACTGATCTGACCGTCTCGTCACTCTCTGTTCCCCAGGTGCCTGGTCGCTCAGCGTGACCGGCCGGGCGACGCGTGTCTGTGCCCTCCGCCGACTTTGCTCTGCAGCCATCGGCGCAGCATGGCTCTGACCTGCAACCCGGCCTCGCGCCCCCAAACGGCTCGGCGGCGGCCGTCGTCACAATTGGTGACTGTTGCGTCAGTGGGTGCAGAGCAAAGGCGGCAGAGGGGCATCATCCCTGCCGCGACCCTTCGACACGGAGCGTGACCTGCTCAGTCGCGTCCCGGCCCCGACCGGGACCGGCTCACCGCATGCCGCGCAGGGCGGTCTGGAGGCGCTCCTGGGCACGGCGGCGGCGTTCGTTGCTCGCACCGAGCACCAGCAGCACGATGCCGACCGGGATCAGGACCAGCCACGGGCCGAGGCTGAACAACGCGTGCACGGCCGCGATAGCGGTCACCGTCGCGCCGACGATCACCGGGGCCTGCTGCCGGCTGGTCGAGCCGAAGATCAGCACCGCGACGGCGCCGAGCAGCAGCAGCACCTGACGCAGCATGCTGGATTCGGTCGCGATCACGATCGCCAGCGTGGGCAGGAACGCGGTGACCAGCGCCGGCCCGTACGCCACCCAGCTCGACAGGTCGGGCCGGTGCCGCAGTTGCAGGACGCCGACCAGCAGGGCCAGCGCGGCGAACGGCAGCGTGTACGCCTCCGGCAGCGCCACGTCGGCCACCCGCATCAGGATCCACCAGGCGCTGATCTCGCAGGCCACCACCGCCCAGAACAGCAGGTTGCGTTCCATCGGACGGCGTCCCGGACGGCTGGCCGCCACCCCGAGGACCGCGCCCCAGGCGGCCAGCAGCGCGGCGATGTGCCGGGGCGAGTCGTACGCCAGCGCCAGCGCGATGAGCGCCGCCCCGTAGCCGCTCCACTCGACTGTGGCCGCCTCCCGGTACGCCTCGGGACGGCGCAGCCGGGGCAGCGTGGCGGCGAACACCTGCAACGCCGCGCCGACGGCGAGCACCCCGAACGCGGACCAGACGGCCGCCAGCCCGGACTTCAGGCCGATCGTGAGCACGAACAGCTGAGCCATCACCGAGCCGAACAACCAGCCCAGGATGCGCGCCCGCTGGGTGGTGCCGAACAGCGCGGCGACAGCACCCACGCCGACCGCCCCGCCGAGCGTGAACACGGTCAGGTCGCTCGTGGCGAGGCTGCCGGCCAGCCCGGCGCCACCGGCGGCCAGCCCCAGCGCGAAGACCAGCACCCGGGCCACCCGGATCGACCGGCCCGGCTCGGCGATCGCCGGTGGCGGGGTCAGCGCCAGCCCGAGCATCGAGATGGTGAACACCGCGAGCGCGGCAAGCGCGGTCACCGGCCAGCCCCGCCCCAGCGCCACCGGCGTGATCAGCAGGGTGATCGCCGCGCCGGGCAGGATCACCGGGACCGCCCGGGACCGCCGGCCGCCGCTGAACCCGGTGGCGGCCAGCGCCGCGGTCACCGTCAGCAGCAGCGCGGTGAGCACGTGCGTGGGGTTGACCGCCTCCGGCGGCGGGGTCAGCAACTCCGGTGGTGGCCCCTGCCACACCCGGCCCAGCACCGCGAACGGCGAGAACAGCGCCACCACGAGTGAGGGCGCCAGAGTGGCCAGCGCCAGTGCGGTGGGCAGCGCCGCGGCGGCGAGCGCGCCGGCCGCCGGGCTGACCCGCCAGCGCAGCTCGGGATCGTCCGGGGCACGTCGTAGCGCCCCGTTGAGCAGCACGGTCCAGCGGCGTACCGGCCGGCCCGAACCGGCGGGCGGGACGGTGGCGGCCCGTACCAGTTCGGCGAGCACACCGAGCAGTGCGGCGGCGGCGGCGAACACGCCCGCCGGCAGGCCGACAGCGAGCGCCGCGGCGGCGGTCACTGTGGCCGCGCCGACCACCGCGACGCTGGCGTACGGAAGGTATTGCGGCACCTGCCGGCGTACCGCCGCGATCGCGGCCAGCCCGATGCTGGCGGCGGCGAGCGCGGCGGTGAGCACCACCTGCGGTGGGCGGCCGTACTCGACTGCCAGCGCGGCCACCGCGCCGGGCAGCGCGAGCAGTGCGGCTCCGGCGCCCGCGCCGCCCACCTGCACCAGGTGCGGCGGCATGCCCTCGCTGCGGATGTCGTCGACGAGGGAAGGCGCGAGCGTGCGGGCCACCGCGGCCACCGTCGCGCCGATCAGCGCGATGCTGCCCAGCGCCAGCGCTGTCGTCCACGGCCGTACCAGCCCGGCCCCGGCCGCGTGCAGAGCCACCACCCCGGCCACTGTGGCCCGGGACAGCGCGGCCCGGGGATCGACAGCGGCCGCGGCGGCCATGCCGTAGACGGTGGCCACCATGCAGCCGACCAGCACCGGGGACCACCAGGGCAGGTCGAACGCGGCCGGTGCGCCCACCGTGGCGAGCACGGCGGCCAGGCCGGAGACGTCGTACTTCCACGGCGGCGGCAGCAGGATCGCCGCGGTCACCCCCAGCAGCGCCAGCGCGACCGGGGCCTGCCAGGTCGACCCGCCGGTCGGCGCGGCCGGCCAGCCGGACAGGTCACCGGCCCAGATCGGGCCGGGGGTGGCCAGCACGCCGAGTCCGCCGCGCAACGCGCTCCAGGCGGCGATCAGGCCGATCAGCGTGCCACCGGCGGCGATGCCGAGAATCGGGCCGCGCCGCCACTCCTCGGGCAGCGCGCGGGCGGCCACCGCCACCAGCAGCACCAGCGCGGAGGCCACCACGAGCTGACCGCCGGGGGCGAGCACCGCGGCGATCCGGGCCAGCGTGGCGACGAGCGCCACTGTGGTGGCGGCGAGCGCCAGGTCGGACCCGTCGAGGGACATGTCCGCGCGGCGGCCGGCGTCGATGCGTGGGGCGAGCGCCAGCAGCGCGGCGGCGACCAGGAGCAGACTCCCCACCCACGCGTCGGCCGAGGTCGCGCCCGGCGCGCCGAACGCGGCGGCGGCGACCGCCACCGCGCCGAGCACCGTACCGAGCGCGTGCGGCATGCTCAGGTGCCGCTGTGCCACCTGCACCAGGGCGGCGTAGCCGAGCGTGACACAGACGGCGAGGAAGCTCGCCGCGAGGATCGGCACGGTGATCTCGCGCAGGTTCGCCGGTGTGGCGACCGGCGGCGTCGGCACCGTGGCCGCCACGAACGCGGCGACGGCACCGGGCAGGGCGAACGCCGCGCCGCCCGCGGCCCAGGAGCAGACCGTCTCCGTCGCGGCGGCGGCGAGCCGGACCCGCGGGGCGAGGGACACCAGCGCCCCGGCCAGGAACAGAACAGTCAGCGCGGCGGCGGTGAGCGCCGGGCGAGCGAGCGAAGCACCCGCGCCGACCAGGCCCAGCCCGGCCGCTGTCGCCGCGTGCGCCACAGCGGACCGTTCGGTGCGTGCGGTCAGCCCGAGCACGCCGACCGCTACCGCTGTGAGCAGCATCGGCCAGCAGGCCGCCGCCCAGCCCAGACCGAGCGACGCGGGTACGGCGAGCGCGGTGAGCGCCGCGCCGACCACTGCGAACTCGCGCCGGATCTCGGCCGGCAGCGCGATCACGGCGGCGATCGTGAGCAACGACGCGCTGGCCGCGAGCTGCCAGCCGGTCGGGCCGACCGCCCGGGCCAGCTCGGCGTGCCATCCGGTCAGATCCGCCGACCACGCCGGCAAGGCGGCCCGGACCGGGGCCAGCCCGGCGCGCAGCGCGCCACCGGCGACCACCAGGCCGCTGACCGTGAGCGCCACCGCGGAGGCGATCTGCGGGCCACGCCGGGCCGTCTCCGGTACGGCCCGGACGGCGAGCCCGGTCAGCGCGATGACGGCGGAGATGAGCAGCAGGGACCGGCCGGGCAGAGCCACCGAGGCGACCCGCCCGAGAGCGCCGATGACCGCCAGCGTGAGGATGCCGGCGCCCACGTCCGGCAGCGGCGGCCGGCGCAGCACGAGCGTCCCGGCCAGCGCGACCAGGGCGGCGAGCAGCAGCACCGTGCCCGCGGCGGCGGCCGGCGGCACCGTGGTGGCGCGCAGCAGTCCGGTCACCGCGTACGCCAGCGCGACAGCGACCGCCACGCCGTGCAGCAGCCAGGTCAGCTCGGGCAGCCACGGCACCGGCCGGGCGGTGGCGGTGGCGGCCGGACCCGGTGGTGTCTCACCGCCCAGCACCTCGGCGGACTCCTCCGGCGCCGACTCGGGCCGGTCGTCGTCGGCGCGCTGCCGGGGCGGGACGGGAGGTGCCGGCTCGGTGACGGGCAGGTCCCGCCGGACGGGCCGCTCGCGTACCACCGCCGAGCGCGCGAGCGCCAGGTCGAGCACTGCCACCACGGTCAGCACCAGCGCCCAGCCGACCGGCCCGGTGATCCGCTCGTACGCCAGCAGCGGCAGCACCGGCTGGGCGGCCAGCACTGTGGCGAAGCGTGGCGCGCGCAGACCCGTCCCGTATGCGTACCCGAGAGCGACGAGCGTGGTGACCAGGAAGATCGTCCCGGCGAACGCGGCACCCGACGAGCCGCCGCCGATCCGGTCCACGGCCCAGAGCGCGTACCCGGCCAGCGGCACCAGCAGCAACCCGACCGCGGCGATGGTCTCGGCGGTGGAGGTGAGCCCGCGCCGGGCCAGCACCGGCGGGGCGAGCAGCATCAGCGCCGTCGCCACCAGCAGCACGCCGAGGCGGGCCAGCGCGTCCATCGAGCTGGTGGCGACCGCGGCGAAGACCACCGCGGCGACGCCGAGCAGGAGCGCGCCCAGCCCGAGCGGGATGTTCTGCACCTCGCGCGAGGACGCCTCGGGCGGGTGCTCCGGGTCGTCCGCGTCGAGCCAGCGGGGGCGGCCGCGCGGCGGCGACGGGGGCAGGTCCTCCGGCGGGCCGGGCGGCGGGGTGCCCTGGCGGGGCACCCGGGGCGGCGCGCCGGTGGCGGCGGTGGGCGGGCGGCGGCCGGGCCGGCGGCGCAGCACCCGGCGCGGGCGGGTGGCCTGCCGGATCCGTTCCTCACCGGCGTGCGCCAGGATGTCCCGCTGGAAGAGGGCGGCCTGCATCTTCGCGGCGATCTGCCGCTGCTCCCGGGCGATCTCGGCGTCGCGGGCCTTCATCTCGGCGATCGAGCGCTCGATGTCGGCCAGGTGCTCGGCCCACTGCGGCTGGTGCGCGCCGCAGTGCGGGCAGACGACGGCGGGCTTGATGTCCTGCCCGCACGAGGCGCACCTGAAGCTCTCCACGACAGTCTCCCGTCCGCCCGTGCCCCCGCACTGTGGACCTCCCAGAGGCAGCATGCCTTGAGTGGGCCGGGATTTCGACAGTTGCCGCCGCGTTCGGGACAACAAAAACGGACCGGCCGCCGGGAGACGTTCCCCGGCGGCCGGTCCGCGCGCTCAGCGGATCAGGGGCGACCCATGCCGCGGTACTCCCAGCCGGCCTGCGTCCACAGTGTGGAGTCGAGGCAGTTGCGCCCGTCGACCACCTTGCGGCCGTTCGCCAGCTCGCCCAGGGCCACCGGGTCGGCGTTGCGGAACTCGGCCCACTCGGTGAGCACGCAGACCAGGTCGGCGCCGCGGACGGCGTCGTTCATCGTCTCCTCGTACGTCAGCTCGGGCACCGCCCGGCGCGCGTTCTCGACCCCCTGCGGGTCGAACACGTGCACGTCGGCGCCGGCTTTGCCGAGCAGCGAGGCGACCGCGAGCGCCGGCGCGTCGCGTACGTCGTCGGTGTTGGGTTTGAACGTGGCGCCGAGCACCGCGACCCGGGTGCCGGACAGGTCCGGGCCGGCCGGGCCGGAGCGGCGGCCGAGCAGTTCGGCGGCGAGCTGCACCACGCGGCTGCGGCGGCGCTGGTTGATCAGGTCCACCTCGTGCAGGAAGCGCAGCGCCTCACCGGCGCCCAGCTCCTGCGCGCGGGCCTGGAAGGCGCGGATGTCCTTGGGCAGGCAGGCGCCGCCGAAGCCGAGCCCGGCCTGGAGGAAGCGGTTGCCGATGCGCGGGTCGTAGCCGATCGAGCGGGCGAGCTGGGTGACGTCGCCGCCGGCCGCCTCGCAGACCTCGGCCATCGCGTTGATGAAGGAGATCTTGGTGGCGAGGAACGCGTTCGCGGCGACCTTGACCAGCTCGGCGGTGGCGAAGTCGGTGACCACCAGCGGCACCTCGCGGTCCTCGGTGGCGGCGAGGTCGAAGACGCCTTTGTGGGCGGCGAAGAGCATGCCGTTGGCCCACTCGCTCTTGACGCCGACCACGATCCGGTTCGGACGCAGCACGTCGTCGACGGCGAAGCCCTCCTGGAGGAACTCGGGGCTCCACGCCACCTCGACGCCGAGGTCGGCCGGGGTGTGCTTGCCGACGAGCTGCTCCACCCACTCGGCGGTGCCCACCGGCACGGTGGACTTGCCGACGATCAGCGCCTTGCGGGTCAGGTGCTGGGCGAGGCTGGTCACGGACGCCTCGACGTACGACAGGTCGGCGCCCATGCCGTCGGCCCGCTGCGGGGTGCCGACGCAGATGAAGTGGACGTCGCCGAAGTCGGCGGTCTCCTGGATGTCGGTGCTGAACCGCAGCCGGCCGGCGGCCAGGTTGCGCCGCAGCAGCTCGTCGAGGCCGGGCTCGTGGATCGGCACCTCGCCCGCGTTCAGCTTGGCGATCTTGTCCGCGTCGACGTCGAAGCCGAGCACCTCGTAGCCCAGCTCCGCGTAGCAGATGGCGTAGGTCGCACCGAGGTAGCCGGTGCCGAGGAAGGTCACCCGCGGGCGGGCGGCGCCGGACGGCGGGGTCACCGCGGCGATGGCGGGCATCGGCTGGGTGTTCGGGTACGGAATCGTCACGCCTGTCTTCTCCGCTCGCACTGGCGGCGCTTCCACGCGTCGCATTCTGCTGGGGCGCCGAGGCCGGGCACCGAGGGAACTGGATGTCTGCTGTGAGGGTAATGGGGCTGGGCGGGCGAGGCTCGGGCGCGAGCCTACCCGCCGGTAAGGTTCGGCCGGGGCCGGTGGCTATCCTTCAGTTTGCGGCAGTCGTCGGCCCCCGGGCGGCACAGACTGCGCATGATAGCGGTGAAAGGGGAGGGCCGACATGGCCGCAGAGCAGTCGTTCGACGTCTACCGGTTGCCGGAGGAACACGAGGCGATCCGGGAGGCGGTCCGTGAGGTCTGTGCGGCCAAGGTGGCTCCGCACGCCGCCGAGGCGGATGAGACAGGTGAGTTCCCCAAGGCGTCCTACGAGGCCCTGCGGGCGGCCGACTTCCACGCCCCGCACATCCCGGTCGAGTACGGCGGCGCCGGCGCGGATGCGCTGGCCACGGCCATCGTGATCGAGGAGGTGGCCCGGGCCTGCGCGTCGTCCTCGCTGATCCCGGCGGTGAACAAGCTGGGCACCATGCCGCTGCTGCTGGCCGGCTCCGAGGAACTCAAGCGCAAGTACCTCACCCCGGTCGCGGCCGGGGAGGGCATGTTCTCCTACTGCCTCTCCGAGCCGGAGGCGGGCAGCGACGCCGCCGCGATGACCACCAAGGCGGTACGTGACGGAGACCACTGGGTGCTCAACGGCGTGAAGCGGTGGATCACCAACGCGGGCGTTTCCGAGTACTACACCGTGTTCGCCGTGACCGATCCCACAGCGCGCTCGAAGGGCATCTCCGCGTTCGTGGTGGAGAAGTCCGACCCGGGCGTCAGCTTCGGCGCCCCGGAGAAGAAGCTCGGCATCAAGGGCTCGCCCACCCGTGAGGTCTACTTCGACAACGTCCGGATCCCGGCCGACCGCATGATCGGCGCCGAGGGCACCGGCTTCGCCACCGCGATGAAGACGCTGGACCACACCCGGGTCACCATCGCCGCCCAGGCCGTCGGTATCGCTCAGGGCGCGCTGGACTACGCCAAGGGCTACGTCCAGGAGCGCAAGCAGTTCGGCAAGCCGGTCGCCGACTTCCAGGGCATCCAGTTCATGCTCGCCGACATGGGCATGAAGCTGGAGGCGGCGCGGCAGCTCACGTACGCCGCCGCCGGCAGGTCCGAGCGCGGCGACGCGGACCTGACCTACTTCGGTGCGGCCGCGAAGTGCTTCGCGTCCGACGCCGCCATGGAGATCACCACCGACGCGGTCCAACTGCTCGGCGGCTACGGCTACACCCGCGACTACCCGGTCGAGCGGATGATGCGGGACGCCAAGATCACCCAGATCTACGAGGGCACCAACCAGGTGCAGCGCATCGTGATGGCGCGCCAGCTGCTCAAGGGCTGACCGCAGGCGTTCGGGCGGGCGGGCCGGTACGTACCGGCCCGCCCGCGCTCGTTCAACGGCTCTCGGTGCCCTCCGGCCGGCCGGCGCCGCGCGGGGGCGCGGACCACGGCGACTCGCCGCCGGTGCGGCGGGGCAGGGGTTCGGTGGGGGACTCGGGGTACGCGAGCGTGAGCGGCGGCGTGTCGGGGTCCTTCGCCGGCGCCGGGGGCCAGTCGGTGAGCGTCGGCTTGTGCTCGACCGGTGTGACGGCCGGGGTCAGCTCCGCCTCGGCCGTCGCGGATGTGACGGGACGCCGCCAGCGGCTCGTGCTGAACACGGCCATCAGCAGCAGCAGGCCGATGAGGAACAGCGTGCCGTTGTCCAGCGGGTCGCGCAGCGGCAGCGGGTCACCGAGCAGCTTCAGGTCGTCCGGCACCCGGTCCCGCACGCCGAACGGCGCGACGAACAGCCCGAGGTACGGGACCGCGAGCAGCAGGCCGGCCACCAGCGGGCCGAACGGCGAGAAGCGCAACGTGCCGAGCAGGCCGAGCAGGATGCCGGCGACGCCCAGATAGACGGCCGGCTCGATCAGGTTCGGCGTGCTGTACGTCCCGATCTCCACCCAGCGGTCGACGGTCCGCTCAGATCCGTCCTGACCGAGCGTGACGAGCACCCAGGTGACGGGCGCCACCGCCAACCCGGCGAGGAAGCTCCAGAGATGTCGCATCCGCGCACCGTACCGTTTTCGGCATGACAGATCATCCCGCGGTCCCGCCGGGTAAGCCCACGTCGTACTCCCGCGTCACGCTCAGTCGCATCATGACCGCGGTCGATGTCAATCTGTACGGGACCGTGCACGGTGGGGTACTGATGAAATTCGTGGACGACGTCGCCGGCGCGGCGGCGGCGCGGCACAGCGGCGGCACCGCGGTGACCGCGTCCATCGACGAGATCGTCTTCTCCGAGCCGGTCCGGGTGGGCGATCTCGTGCACGCGCACGCGCAGATCAACTGGACCGGACAGACCTCGATGGAGGTCGGGGTGAAGGTGGTCGCCGAACGCTGGGACTCGGCCGAGGAGGAACCGGTCCGGGTCGCCACCGCGTACCTGGTGTTCGTGGGCGTCGACGTGGGTGGCACGCCCCGGCCGGTCCGCCCGGTGCTGCCCGAGACGCCGGAGGACGAGCGCCGCTTCCGGGAGGCCGAGATCCGGCGCGCGCACCGGCTCGCCCGGCGCCGCGCGATCCAGGCCCACCGCGCCGGCTGAGGTGTAAGGAAGGGCCCCTTGTTAACGCCTGCGGTAGAGGAGGGGACCCCTGTTAACACCCCCGGCCTACCCGCGCCGCCTCCACCGGCGGCAGACACCCGCGGAGGGCGAGGTGTTAACAAGGGGCCCTTTCTCTACATGAGGCGTTAATAGGGGGCCCTTCCTTACACGCGGGCCACATGGGGTGGGGGTTCGGGGTGTGGGCGGGGCACGCCCCGTACGGCGTACCCGGCGCGGACAATGGCGGCACGAGGTAGGGCAAGATGGCGCCACGGCCCCGGCACACCGTCGTGGCGGGCCCAGGGGAGGGTGGAACAGTGGCTGACGTGCTGTGGACGCCGCCGGCGGACGTGCGGGAGCGGTCGCGGATCGGTGACTACCTGCGCTGGCTGGCCGAGCACCGCGGGCTGGAGTTCGCCGACTACGACGCGCTGTGGCAGTGGTCGGTGACCGACCTGGACGCCTTCTGGCGCTCGATCTGGGACTACTTCGACGTGGTCGCGCACACCCCGCCGACCGCCACCCTCACCGGCCGGGCCATGCCGGGCACCCGCTGGTTCCCCGGCGCGACGCTCAACTACGCCGAGAACGTGCTGCGCATGCCGGGGCTGGGCGACGACGACCCGGCGGTGATCGCGCACGGTCAGACCCGCGCGCCGGAGACGCTCACCGCGGCCGAGCTGCGCGAGCGGGTCCGCCGGGTGGCCGCCGGGCTGCGCCGCCTCGGTGTCGGGCCGGGCGACCGGGTGGCCGCGTACGCGCCGAACATCCCGGAGACGTACGTCCTGCTGCTCGCCACCGCCAGCCTGGGCGCGATCTTCTCCTCCTGCGCGCCCGAGTTCGGCACCCGCAGCGTCACCGACCGCTGGCAGCAGATCGAGCCCACGGTGCTGGTCGCCGTGGACGGCTACCGGTACGGCGACAAGCCGGTCGACAGGCGCGCCGAGGTGGCCGCGATCCGGGCCGCGCTGCCGTCGCTGCGGCACACGGTCGCCATCGCGTACCTCGATCCGGACGGCCCGGCCCCCGACGGCGCGCTGCCGTGGGCGGAGCTGGCGGCGGCGACGGACGAGCCGTTGACGTTCACCCCTGTCGCCTTCGACCACCCGCTCTACGTGCTGTACTCCTCCGGCACCACCGGCCTGCCCAAGCCGATCGTGCACGGCCACGGCGGCATCCTGCTGGAACACCTCAAGATGCTGGCGCTGCACCACGACCTGGGCCCGTCCGACCGGTTCCTGTGGTTCACCACGACCGGCTGGATGATGTGGAACTTCCTGGTCTCCGGCCCGGCGGTGGGCGCGGCGATCGTGTTGTTCGACGGCAACCCGGGCCACCCCGACCTGGGCGCGCTGTGGCGGCTGGCCGCCGACACCGGCACCACGTACTTCGGCACGTCCGCGCCGTTCCTGCTGGCCTGCCGCAAGGCCGGGCTGGTGCCGCGCGAGGTCGCCGACATGTCCGCGGTGCGCGGCCTCGGTTCGACCGGCGCGCCGCTGCCGGCCGAGGGCTTCACCTGGGTGTACGAGAACGTGAGCGACCGCCTCCAGCTCCAGTCGCTGTCCGGAGGCACGGACGTGTGCACCGGGTTCGTCGGCGGCGTGCCGCTGCTGCCGGTGTACGCGGGGGAGATCGCCTGCCGGGCGCTCGGCGCGAAGGTGGAGGCCCGCTCCGCCGACGGCAGCGCTGTGATCGGGCAGCTCGGCGAGCTGGTGATCACCGAGCCGATGCCGAGCATGCCGGTCGGGTTCTGGAACGACCCGGACGGCGCCCGCTACCGGGAGGCGTACTTCGAGGTCTATCCCGGGGTGTGGCGGCACGGCGACTGGATCACCGTGAACGAGCGCGGCGGGTGCGTGATCACTGGCCGGTCCGACGCCACGCTCAACCGGGGCGGCGTACGCCTCGGCACCGCCGAGTTCTACTCGGTGGTCGAGGGGCTGGACGAGGTGGTCGACTCGGTCGTCGTGCACCTGGAGGACGACGAGGGCGGCGCGGGCGAGCTGCTGCTGTTCGTGGTGCTCGCCGAGGGCCTGGAACTCGACGACGAGATGCGGCGCAAGATCTGCCGGGAGCTGCGTACCGCGCTGTCGCCGCGGCACGTGCCGGACGAGATCCACCAGGTCCGGGCCGTGCCCCGCACGCTGAGCGCGAAGAAGCTGGAGGTGCCGGTCAAGAAGATCCTGACGGGCACCCCGGTCGACAGCGCGGCGGCCAAGGGCGCCCTGGCCAACCCGGAGTCCCTGACGGCGTTCGCCGCACTGGCCCAGCGCCGGGCCACCGCCGACAGCCCCGCCCCGCCTCGCTGATCTCGCACTCTCCGCCCCGCCGCCCCGCCCGTTGATCTTGCACGTTCCGCCCCGGCGAACGGGGCGAATCACCCGTCCCGAGGGCCGAAACCGCAAGATCAACGGGGAGGGGAAGGGGCGGGCGTCAGGCCAGGGTGTGGGTGGTCTTCTCGGTTTCGGCGCGGGAAGGCAGGCGGGCCGGGTCGGGGTGGGCGCACGCGACCACGCTGGCGCCTGCGGTCAGCGGGGTGAGCAGCCAGTCGACCGGGTCGGGGTGGGTGGTCACGTCGACCAGGAGGCGATCGCCCTGAGCCAGGCCCAGCTCGGTGGCGCGAGCCTGTGCGCGGGCCAGCAGCGCCGCGTCCGCCTCGCCACCGGCCGGGTTCGGCGTGAAGTGGTCGCCGTGTCCGCGTACCGCGGAGACGAAGTCGGTGCAGCCGGCCGGCACCTGCCGCATCGGCAGCGCGAACGGGTCGAGCGCCAGCGCGTACCGCTCGCCGGCCGGCCACCCGGCCGTCTCGTCCACCCGGCCGACGGCCACGAACAGTGCCTCCACCGGGCCCGGCGTGCCGGTCACTGTGAGCTTCGCCGACCAGCAGCCGAGCAGCACCGCGGCGGTCTGCCAGTGCGGCGGCAGCAGCACCCCGGCCGCGTCGCCGGGCGCGGCGCCGACCTCGTCGGTGAGCAGGTTCGCGGTCTTCGCCACCCAGTTCGCGAGCGTCGCCCCGGAGAGTTCGGTGCGTTCGCCGGTGGCGTCGTCGTACCAGGTCAGCAGCGGTCGGGTGGGGTCGGTCGCGATCGCGTCGGCGAACACCCGGGCAATGTTGTCGGCCATCGGCGCGAACGATACGCGCCCCGCGTGCGTACTCGATGACAGCGACAAGTCGGCGTACCGTCGGGTCGCGGTCAGCGCCTCGCGCCCGGCCCGGCGTAGGCTTGCCGAGAGTGTTATTCCCCACAACTGCGCCACCTGAGGAGTCGCCCCGTGACCGCCGGTCGCCCGCCCCGCGTTCTCATCGACGCCACGAGTGTCCCCGCCGACCGTGGCGGCGTCGGTAGATACGTCGACGGACTGCTCGGCGCGCTGGGCCGGGTCTGCGGCACCGGCGTCGACCTGGCCGTGGTCAGCCTCCGCACCGACCTGGAGCGCTACACCCGGATGCTGCCCGGCGCGGAGGTGATCCCCGCCCCGGCGGCGGTGGCGCACCGGCCGGCCCGGCTGGCCTGGGAGCAGACCGGCCTGCCGCTGCTGGCCCAGCAGGTCGGCGCCGAGGTGCTGCACTCGCCGTTCTACACCTGCCCGCTGCGGGCCGGCTGCCCGGTCACTGTCACCGTGCACGACGCGACGTTCTTCACCGAGCCGGAGCACTACGACAAGTCGCGCCGGACGTTCTTCCGCAGCGCGATCAAGACCTCGCTGCGCCGGGCGAACCGGGTGATCGTGCCGAGCAAGGCCACCCGCGACGAGCTGATCCGGCTGCTGGACGCCGACCCGACCCGGATCGACGTCGCCTACCACGGTGTCGACCAGGACGCGTTCCACGCGCCGGGTGACGAGGAGAAGGCACGCGTCCGGGCCCGCCTGGGGCTCGGCGACAGCAGCTACATCGCGTTCCTCGGGGCCAAGGAGCCGCGCAAGAACGTCCCCAACCTGATCCGCGGCTGGGCCCGGGCGGTGGCCGACCGGCCGAACCCGCCCGCGCTGGTGGTGGCCGGCGGCCAGGGCCACGACGACGACATCGACCGCGCGGTGGCCGAGGTCCCGTCGCACCTGCGGCTGCTGCGCCCGGGTTACCTGCGCTACGCCGACCTGCCCGGCTTCCTCGGCGGCGCGCTGGTGGCGGCGTACCCCTCGTACGGCGAGGGCTTCGGCCTGCCGATCCTGGAGGCGATGGCGTGCGCCGCCCCGGTGCTCACCACGCCGCGCCTGTCCCTGCCCGAGGTGGGCGGCGACGCGGTGGCCTACACCAGCGAGGACCCGGACCAGATCGCCACCGACCTCGGTGCCCTGCTGGACGACGAGCAGCGGCGGCTGTCGCTGGCCAAGGCCGGTTTCGACAGGGCCAAGGAGTTCACCTGGGAGTCCAGCGCGGAGGTCCACATCGCGGCGTGGCGACGGGCCCGGTCCTGAGCGTCGGCTGCCGGTCCCGGGCGACCGACCGTGACGGCTCGCCCGCTTCGGGCATGATGTGCTGATGTTCTACGCCGTCATCCCGGCGGGCGGCAGCGGCACGAGGTTGTGGCCGTTGTCCCGTGCCGGCCATCCCAAATTCCTCCACCCGCTGACCGGCACCCCCGCCTCGCTGTTGCAGGCCACTGTCGACCGGTTGTCGCCGTTGACCACTCCGGAGCGCACGCTCGTGGTCACCGGGGCCGCGCACGCCGCGGCGGTGGCTCGGCAACTGGCTGGCCTGCCGGAGGAGAACATCCTGGTCGAGCCGTCACCGCGCGACTCCTGCGCGGCGATCGCGCTGGCCGCCGCGGTGATCGCCGCCCGGACCCCGGACGCGGTGATGGGCTCGTTCGCCGCCGACCACCTGATCGGCGACCCGGCCCGGCTGGCCGAGGTCGTGCGGCAGGCCATCCGGGGCGCGGAGCAGGGGCTGCTGATGACTGTGGGCATCACCCCGACGCGCCCGGAGACCGGCTACGGCTACCTGGAGACCGGCGAGCCGGCGGGGGACGGCCCGCTGCGCCCGGTACGCGAGTTCAAGGAGAAGCCGGCCGCCGAGGTGGCCGAGGTGTACGTCCGCTCCGGCCGGCACCTCTGGAACGCCAGCATGTTCGTCTGGCGGGTGGACGTCTTCCTGTCCGAGCTGGCTCGCCAGCAGCCGGAGCTGCACGCCGGGATCACCGCCATCGCGGCGGCCTGGGGCACCCCGGAGCAGGACGACGTGCTCGGCCGGATCTGGCCGACGCTGCCCCGGATCTCCGTCGACTACGCGGTGATGGAGGGCGCGGCGACTGCGGGCCGGGTGGGTACGGTGCCCGGCGACTTCGGCTGGAACGACGTGGGCGACTTCCACACGCTCGGCGAGGTGCTGCCCGCCGACGGCGCCGGCAACGTGGTGCTGGGCGGTGACGCGAAGCCGGGCGTGCTGCTGCACGACACCACCGGCACCGTGGTGGTGCCGCACTCCGGGCGGCTCGTGGCCACCGTCGGGGTGCACGACCTGATCGTCGTGGACACCCCGGACGCGCTGCTGGTCTGCCCGCGCGACCGCGCGCAGGACGTGAAGAAGATCGTGGACGAGCTGAAGGAACGCGGCGAGGAGGGCCTGGTCTGATCCGCCGGGCCGCCGGGACGCGTCCGGCGGGGCGGTAGAGCCGCTCAGCCGCCGGCGCGGCGGGCCAGCACCGCGAGCGCCGGCGGCACGAGCTGAGCCGTGGCGTGGGCGAGCGGCTCGGGCAGCCGGTCCGGCGGGAACCAGCCGAGCGCCTCGGACTCCGCGCTGACCCGCTCGACCGCCCCCGCCGGGGCCAGGGCGGCGTACCGGACGTCGTAGTGGAACGACCCACCCTGGCAGGCGACCTGGTGGATGTCCACGTCGATCGGCTCCGGCTCGACGGTTAGGCCGGTGATGCCGGACTCCTCGGTGGCCTCCCGCAGCGCGGCGGCCACGAGCGTCCGGTCGCGGGGCTCGCAGTGCCCGCCGAGCTGCATCCACCTGCGGATCTTGCCGTGCAGGCAGAGCAGCACCCGGCCGTCCGGGTCGAGCACCAGCGCGCTCGCCGTGACGTGCCCGGCCCGGTGCGTCCGGCTCATCGCCACCGGCCCGTCGGCCAGCAGCGCCAGGGTCCGGTCCCGGGCGGCGTCGGCGGCGGGGCTGGTCGCCGTCCAGCGGCTCAGCGTCGCGACGGCGTCGGCGTGCAACTCGGTGTACGGGATGAGATCGGGCACCCGGACACTCTACGAGCGCGCCCTCCGTACCCTGGCGCGGTGACCCTGCGACTCGTCGAGTTCCTGGTGGCCGGCAACGAGGCGAGCGACCTCCTGCCGGTGCGGTCGGCCGCGCTGCTGCGGGCGCACGGCGCGCGCCGCGGCTTCTGGACGGTGCTGGACGAGGGGCCGGTCGAGCAGTGCCTGGCGCTGCTGCTGGAACGCGACGACGGCCACTGGGTGGCGCACCACGTACCTGCCGATGCCGGCCGCGAGAACGGCCGCACCGAGGACGGCGAGGCGCTCGCCCACCACGACGGCTGGGTGTACGTCTTCGGCTCGCACTTCGGGTCCAAGCGCGGCCCGCTGCGGCCCCGGCGCGCGTTCGTGGCCCGGTTCCGGGAGGACGAGGCCGTGGCCGGGCCGCTGCCGGTGCACGTGGTGCGCAACCGCTTCCGGCTGCACCGGGCGGTGAACGACGCGCTCGCCGCCGCCCCGCTGACGCTGCTGCCGCCCGGTGACCGGGTCCGGGAGCGGTTCATCGTGGAGACACTGGCCCGGGGCACCGCCCGCGCCAAGAGCTGGGTGACCCGGCTCGCCGCGGACGACCTGCCGGTCAACGTCGAGGCGGCGGCGTTCACCCCGGCCGGTACGGCGCTGCTGGGGCTGCGTTTCCCGGTGACCGCCGCGGGGGAGCCGGTCTACGTCGAGCTGGCCGGGGTACCGGAGATGTTCGACGACCCGGAGCACTCGGGTGACCTGCGGGCGCTCGGGGCGTACGCGCTGACCGGTGTGACGCCGCCCGGGGCGCTCGCCGGTTTCCGCGCGATCACGCCGACCGGCGACGGCGGCTACGCGGCGGTGACCGGGTCGATCGACGCGCTGGGCAAGGGTTCGGTGCTGTTGGACGACCATCCGCACGGCGGTGAGGTGACCTCCCGGCACGTGCGGTTCCGGCACGACGCGGGCGGGAGCGCCCTGGTGGCCGGGGAGGTGGTGGCGGAGCTGGCGCCGTTCCATCACGTGGAAGGGCTGGCCGAGCTGGCGGGACGCTGCTACTACGTCACGGACGAGGACCACCGGGTGGCGCTCTGGATCGGATGAGCGAGGGCCGGGCGGCACCCCTGCGACTGATGTCGCAGACCCTCGTGGTGCCACCCGGCCACGCCCGTCAGCCGGCGTCCGGGTCGACATTGCGCCCCGGCGTCGGCGGGCAACAGAGAGTTTGCCGAACCGGCCCGCCCAGCGTCGAGGTTTTTCACCTGACGCTTAAAGATGGAGATTAGTACCGGCGGGTACAGTGCGAGGTGTGGCGGGCACCCCCGCCGTCCGCACGGGAGCAGCAACCCATGTTGAAGATCATTTTCTCGGGCGAGGACGTTCTGCGGACCCGGGTCGCCCCGGCCGCGGACCCGCTCTGGGAGCTGGTCCTCAGCCTGCACCTGCTCCAGGGGCGCAGCCGGGATCCGATGATGACCACGTGGCGGCGCACAGTGGCGCACGGCCTGCGGACCGACACCGACGCCGAGCAGTACCGCCTGCTGCTCGCGCTCAACCCGCCGCGTGGCTACTTCCCCGACTTCCTCACCCCGTTCGCCAGCCGCGAGGGCTTCCAGGCCGGGCTGGACGCGATCCGGGGCACCTCTGTGGACATGCTGCGCCGCGACCTGACGCTGCTCGCCGGGGAGACCACGCTGCCGTCGTCGGCCACCTCGCTCGCCCGTGGCGAGCCGGATACGCTGCACCACCTCACCGACGCCATGGCGCGGTACCAGTCGCTGGCGGTCACGCCCTACTGGTCCCGCGTGCAGGCGGCGGTCGAGGCGGACCGGGCCCGGCGTGCGCGCGCCATGCTCGACGGCGGCGCCGAAGGGCTGCTGGCCAGCCTGCGGCCGAACATGCGCTGGGTGTCGGGTGTGCTGGAGGTGCTCGACTACCCGGACACCCGGGAGCTGCACCTGGACGGCCGGGGGCTGCTGCTCGTCCCGTCGTTCTTCTGCTCGCGTACCCCGGTGGCGCTGGTCGACCCGACGCTGCCCCCGGTGCTGGTCTACCCGGTCGACCGGCTCGCCGGCCTGACGCCCGCGTCCGGCGCCGCCGCGTCGCCGCAGGGCGAGGCGCTCGCCGCCCTGCTCGGCCGTACCCGCTCCCGGGTGCTCCAGGCCGCCGACGAGGGCTGCACCACCGGCGAGATGGCACGCCGGCTGCGCATCTCCGCCGCCGCGGCCAGCCAGCACACCACTGTGCTGCGCAACGCGGGACTGCTGGTCAGCCGGCGGGACCGCAACACCGTCCTGCACACGCTCACCCCGCTGGGCCGGGCCGTCCTCGACGCCTGAGCACGCCCGCCGGAGTCAGAGCGCCAGCGTGGCGCTCGCGGTGCTGCCGGACGGGGGCGGGAGCAACGTCGAGTCGACGCCCTCGGCGGCCAGCGCGGCGCGCAGGCGTTGCAGGTCCGCGCCGACCCGGACCAGGTCCGCCGGGTCGACGGGAGCGGGCGCCGCGCCGAGCAGCAGGCCGGTGGCCGAGGCGGGCCAGCCGGGCACTGTGGCGGCGAGTCCGGCGCGTACCTCGTCGTCGGTGACGTGGGTGAAGACGGTGCCGGGCGCGACCACGTCGGCCACCGCGTCGATCGCCCGCCGCACCGCGGCCGGATCGGCGGGCTCGGGGCCGATCCGGTCCGCGAGCGTCGCCGCCGCCCGCAGACCGGCGGCGCGCGCCTCGGCCGTGCCGAGCGAGAACAGGTCCATCGAGGCGTCGCGCACGAGCGTGCGGGCGCCCTCGTCGTCGTCCCGGGTCGCGGCGAGGTAACCCCGGACCACCGCGACCGGCACCTGGTCGCACTTGCCCTTGATCAGCTCACCGGCGGCGGCGAGTTCGTCGACCACCGCCATCTGGGTGACGAACAGCTCGTTGCCGTACGGGTCGACCTCGCCCCGGTGGTCACGGATCGCCGGCATGCCGGCCACCCCGAGCGCCACGTCGGTGAGCCCGTTGCGCCACGGGCGTCCCATCGTGTCGCTGACGATCACTGCGACGTCGAGGCCGTACCGGTCGCGCAACGCGGCGCGCAGCGCCCGGGCGGACGCGTCCGGGTCGACGGGCAGCAGCACCAGCCTGGTCTTGTCCACGTTCGAGGCGTCGATGCCGGCGGAGGCCATCACGAACCCGTGGTGGGTCTGCACGATCCGGGTCGCGCCCCGGGTCGCCACCACCCGGGCGGTCTCCCCGGCCAGGATCCGGTCCCGCTCGGCGAGCCGTTCCGGGCCGTCGGCCGGCACGTCGACCAGCCGGCCCTCCGCCTTCGACACGATCTTGCTGGTGACCACCAGGACGTCGTGGTCGCGCAGCCAGGGCGCCGCACCGGTGATCAGCGCCGCCAGGTCGTCGCCCTCGGTCACGTCACCGATGCCCTGCACCGGCAGGATCTCCAGCCTCACATCAACTCCAGCGCGGCGCGCACCATCGCGGCGGTCGCCGCCTCGTCGGTCATCCGCAGCGGCGCCGCGCGGACGGTCACGTCCGGCACCACAGTGCCCTCGTCCTCCGGCGCGACCAGCCAGCCGTCGAGCAGCCCGCCCGCCGGCCGGGCGCCGTAGAGGCCGCCCACGCCGGCCGCGCTGCACTCCACGCCGAGCACGGCGAGGCAGCGGTCGGCCATGCCGCGTACCGGCGCACCGCCGATGATCGGCGACACCCCGATCACCGGGGCCGGGCCGCCGGCAACCGCGTCGCGCAGCCCGGGTACCGCCAGCACCGGGGCGATGCTCACCACCGGGTTGCTCGGTGCGATCAGCACCACGTCCGCGGCGGCGATCGCCTCGACCACGCCGGGCGCGGGCTTCGCCGCGTCCGCGCCGACGAAGACGAACCGGTCGGTGGGTACGCCGGCCCGATACCGCACCCACCACTCCTGGAAGTGGATCGCCCGGCGGCCCTGCTCGTCGGTGACGACGGCATGGGTCTCCAGGCGGTCGTCGGTGGCGGGCAGCAGCCGTACGCCCGGCTGCCAGCGGGCCGCCAGTGCCTCGGTGACCTGGGACAGCGGATAGCCGGCGTTGATCATCTGGGTGCGCACCAGGTGGGTGGCGACGTCCTTGTCGCCCAGGCCGAACCAGCTCGGCTCCGCGCCGTACGCGGCCAGCTCGTTCTTCACCGTCCAGGTCTCGCCCGCCCGGCCCCAGCCCCGCTCCGGGTCGGCGCCGCCACCGAGCGTGTAGAGCACGCTGTCCAGGTCGGGGCAGACCTTCAGCCCGTGCAGCAGCAGATCGTCGCCGACGTTGACCACTGCGGTCACCTCGGCGCCCGCCTCCCGGGCGTACGCCCGCACGCCGAGCAGGAAACGGGCGCCCCCGATGCCGCCGGTCAGTACCACGATGCGCATGGCGTCCATCCTTCCGCACGCGCCGCCGTCGATCGTCCGGTGGCCGGAGAGACTACGCTCACTTCGGCAACTGTCCGCTTTCGTCCCCTGGGGGAGTCCGTGACCAGCCCCGCCGAGCCCGCGTCCGGCGACGCCGCGCAGGCCAGCCAGTTGATCAAGCCGTTGCGCGAACTGGCCGCGCTCGTCCTTCTCGGCGCCAACGCCGTGCTGCTCTTCGTCGGCCTGCTGCGCCTGCTGCCGATCGACGACTACAGCACGTCCACCGGCCGGGCCGGGAGCACGTATTTCACATTCGTCGGCCTGGAGTCGACGGTCCTGCCGGTGCTCGCCGTCCTGATCGCCACAGTGATCCTCCCGGTCGTGCCGAAGGCCAAGCTGATCACGCAGGTGGCGCTCGTCGAGTACGCCGTGTCCGCCGTGTTCGGCGCGCTGACGTTCCTGATCTGGCTGGTCGGCCGGCTCGCCGACGGCGAGGTGCTGGACGCGTTCCTCGGCCTGCTGACCCGCGCGGCGTGGTTGGCGATCTTCGCGGTCGCCGCGTTCGTGGTGTTCAAGATCTGGCGCACGCTCTACTACGTGCCGAAGCCCAAGCCGCAGCCGGGCGTGTACGGCCAGGCCCAGCCCGGCTGGCCGCAGCAGCCGGGTCAGCCCGGCGGCTACCCCGGTCCGGGCGGCTACCCGCAGCAGCCCGGCCAGGGCTACCCGCAGGCCGGCTCGCCCCCGCCCGGCTGGCCGCAGCAGCCCGGCCCGTACGGCCAGCCGCAGTCGGCGCCGCCGTTCAACACCGCCCCGCCGCACGCTCCGCACTCCGGTCCGCCGTCCGCCGACCCGCAGTCCGGTGTCCCGTTCGCCGGGCCGCAGCAGGCGCCGCAGTACGGCTCGCCGCACCACGCGCCGCCGTTCGGCCAGCCGCCGTCGGCCGACCCGACGCAGGCGATCCCGCGCCAGTCCGCCGAGCCGGGGGCGCCGTCGCCGGCCGCCGACGACGAGCGCACCCAGCGGTTCGACCGCGAGGACCCGAACCAGCCTCGCTGAGCCCCGCGCGGCGGGCGACGGAGATCGTCGCCCGCCGCCACCTGAGCCGCCACCGTCGCCCGCCGCTGTGCGGCAGCTCACCCGGGTCGTCCCGGTGCCCGGACCCGCGGCCGGGGGCGGGCATCCGGCCGTCCGGCAGCGCTTAGGCTGGGCGGATGGTTGATCGCAGCGACCCCGAACCGACCGAGGCGAGCATCCGGCGGGCACTGGGGCGGGCCGCCACCGGCCGGGCGCTCGACGCCGGCGAGGCGGGCGCGCTGCTCGCCGCTCGCGGGCCGATGCTCGACGAGCTGCTCCGGATCGCCTCCGACATCCGCGACGCCGGGCTGCGCGACGCCGGGCGGCCGGGCGTGGTGACGTACTCGAAGAAGGTCTTCATCCCGCTCACCCGGCTCTGCCGGGACCGCTGCCACTACTGCACGTTCGCCACCGTGCCGCACCGGCTGCCCGCCGCCTACCTGGAACGCGACGAGGTGCTGGCGATCGCCCGCGAGGGCGCCGCGCAGGGCTGCAAGGAGGCGCTGTTCACGCTCGGCGACCGGCCCGAGGAGCGGTGGCCGGCGGCCCGCCGGTGGCTGGACGAGCGGGGGTACGACTCGACGCTGGACTACCTGCGCGCCTGCGCGGTGGCGGTGCTGGAGGAGACCGGCCTGCTGCCCCACCTCAATCCGGGCGTGCTCACCTGGTCGGAGTTGCAGCGGCTCAAGCCGGTCGCGCCGAGCATGGGCATGATGCTGGAGACCACCGCCACCCGGCTCTGGTCCGAACCGGGCGGCCCGCACTTCGGCTCACCGGACAAGGAACCCGCGGTACGCCTGCGGGTGCTCGACGACGCCGGCCGGGTCGGGGTGCCGTTCACCACCGGAATCCTGATCGGCATCGGCGAGAACCGGGGCGAGCGGGTCGACGCGATCTTCGCGATCCGCCGGGCGATGCGGGAGTACGGCCACCTCCAGGAGGTGATCGTGCAGAACTTCCGCGCCAAGCCGGACACCGCGATGCGCGGCATGCCCGACGCCGAGCTGCACGACCTGGCCGCCACAGTGGCGGTGGCCCGGGTGCTGCTCGGCCCGAAGGCCCGCATCCAGGCCCCGCCGAACCTCATCGCGGGCGAGTACGACCTGCTGCTGCGCGCCGGCATCGACGACTGGGGCGGCGTCTCCCCGGTCACGCCCGACCACGTCAACCCGGAGCGGCCCTGGCCGCACCTGGACGAGCTGGCGGCGCGTACCGCGAGTGCCGGGTTCACGTTGCGCGAGCGGCTGACCGTCTACCCGGAGTACGTCCGGGCGGGCGAGCCGTGGCTCGATCCGCGCCTGCTGCCGCACGTCACAGCGCTCGCCGACCCGGCCACCGGGCTCGCGGTCGAGGCGGCCCGCCCGGAGGGACGGCCCTGGCAGGAGCCGGAGTCGGGCTACGGCGGCCGGACCGACCTGCACGTCACCATCGACGTCACCGGCCGTACCGACGACCGGCGGGGCGACTTCGACAGCGTGTACGGCGACTGGACCGAGGTGGCCGGCAAGGTGGCGCCGGAGGCGCGCGCCGGCGTACCAGTGGGCGGTGGCGCGGACGCCGATCTGCGCGCGGGCCTGCGGCTCGCCGCTGACGACCCGGCCGCGCTGCTGACTCCGGCGCACGAGGCGAAGGCGCTGGCGCTGTTCGGCGCGGACGGCCCGGCGCTCGACGAGCTGTGCCGGCTGGCCGACGACGCGCGCCGGGATGCGGTCGGCGACGACGTGACCTACGTGGTCAACCGCAACATCAATTTCACGAACGTCTGCTACGTGGGCTGCCGGTTCTGCGCGTTCGCCCAGCGGGAGAGCGACGCCGACGCGTTCCGGCTCTCGCTGGAGCAGGTCGCCGACCGGGCCGAGGAGGCGTGGACGGCAGGCGCGACGGAGGTCTGCCTCCAGGGCGGCATCGACCCGAAGATGCCGGTGACCGGGTACGCCGACATCGTCCGCGCGATCAAGGCGCGGGTGCCGGACATGCACGTGCACGCGTTCTCCCCGATGGAGATCGTCACCGCCGCCGCGAAGGCCGGCGTGCCGGTGCGGGAGTGGCTGCTCCAGCTCCGCGAGGCCGGGCTGGACACCATCCCGGGCACCGCCGCCGAGATCCTCGACGACGACGTGCGCTGGGTGCTCACCAAGGGCAAACTGCCGGCCTCCGCCTGGGTCGACGTGGTGAGCACGGCGCACGAGCTGGGCATCCGGTCCAGCTCCACGATGATGTACGGCCACGTGGACCACCCGGGCCAGTGGCTCGCCCACTTCCGGGTGCTGGCCGGCGTGCAGGACCGTACCGGCGGGTTCACCGAGTTCGTGGCGCTGCCGTTCGTGCACACCAACGCGCCCATCTACCTGGCCGGCATCGCCCGCCCGGGACCGACATGGCGGGAGAACCGGGCGGTGCACGCGATGGCCCGGCTGCTGCTGCACGGCCGGATCGACAACATTCAGTGCTCCTGGGTGAAGCTCGGCGACGAAGGCACAGTGGAGATGCTGCGCGGCGGCTGCAACGACCTGGGCGGCACGCTGATGGAGGAGACGATCTCCCGGATGGCCGGCTCGGGCAACGGGTCGGCCCGTACCGAGGAGCAGTTGCGGGCCATCGCCACCGCCGCCGGGCGGCCGTTCCGCAAGCGGACGACCGCGTACGGTCACGCCCGCGCCTGAGGTCGAACCTTTCCCCGCCGCGCGCCGTACCTGTGGGTGCCGGCGGCGGTTTCGGCGAGGACCGCCGCCGGTGACCCCGAACCGGGGCCCGGCGGTGTCCGGGCGCCCGGCCCGCTGCGGCGCTGCGGCGCCGGTCCGGAAAGGTTGCCGATGAGCACTGACGAGACCACCGACGCGCCGAAACGGCGGACCTGGCCGCGATTGACCCGCAGGCAGACGCTCACCGCCGCGGCGAGCGCCACACTGGGCGCCGCCGCCCTCACCGTGCCGGGCCTGTCCGCCGCCCAGAACGCCCCCACGGCGAGCCGGCGCGACGAGCCGATCGTGGTCCACCTCCGCGACGCCGCGGCCGGCGTCATGGACGTCTTCGTCGGCACCACCCGGGTCGAGGTACGCGACCGCGGCCTGGCCGACCGCCTGGTGCGCGCCGCCGGCCGGCGCTGATCCCACCCTCCACCGGCGCGGGCTCCCGGCGCCGGTTCCGACTTCCGTTCCCCCGACGAAGGTGCGTCCGCCATGTCCTCTCACCGCGAGGCCCCGGAGATCGCCAAGGATCCGGTCGCCGACAGTTCCGACCTGTACGCGTTCGTCACGCCGAGCCAGCCGGACACGGTCACGTTGATCGCCAACTACGTGCCGGTGCAGCTCCCGTCCGGCGGCCCGAACTTCTTCGAGTTCGGTGACGACGTCCGGTACGAGATTCACATCGACAACGACGGCGACGGTTATCCGGACGTCACCTATCGTTTCGAATTCACTACCGAGATCACGAACCAGAACAGTTTTCTCTACAACACCGGGCCGATCGAGTCGCTGGAGAGCAAGAACTGGAACCGGCGGCAGTTCTACCGGCTGACCCGGATCGCCGACGGCCGCGCGCGCGTGCTGGCGCACAAACTGCCCTGCCCGCCGTGCAACGTCGGGCCGCTGTCCACGCCGAACTACCAGAACCTGGTCCGGCAGGCGACGTTCAAGCTGTCCACCGGTGAGAAGGTGTTCGCCGGGCAGCGGGCCGACGGCTTCTTCGTCGACCTGGGCGCGGTGTTCGACCTGGGTACGCTGCGGCCGTTCCAGCAGCTGCACGTCGCCGGCAAGAAGCTGTTCCGGGACGAGGGCGAGCCGGTGAACGCGCTGGACCGGCTCAACGTGCACAGTCTCGCCGTGCAGGTGCCGCTCAACCAGGTACGCCGCAAGGCGGCCCGCTACGGCTACGCCGACCGCGCCTCGACCATCGGGGTCTGGACCAGTGCGTCCCGCCAGCAGGTGCGGGTGCTGGGTGACCGGGTCGCCGCTGACACCGCCGCCGGACCCTTCACGCAGGTGTCGCGGCTCGGTAACCCGTTGTTCAACGAGGTCATCGTGCCGATGTCCAGGAAGGACGTCTGGAACACGCTGCCGCCGTCGGAGGACAAGCGGTTCGCCGGGTTCGTGGAGCGGCCCGAGCTGGCCGGGCTGCTGCCGGCGCTCTACCCGGGTGTGTTCCCCAATCTGGACGCGCTCAACAAGTCCAAGAAGCCGCGTGCCGACCTGGTGGCGATCCTGCTCACCGGCGTCCCGGCCGGACTGATCGACGGCTTCGCCAACACCACCGGTGACGTGCAGGCGGACATGCTGCGGCTGAACACGGCGATCCGGCCCAGCCGCAAACCGGACCGGTTCGGTGTGCTCGGCGGCGACCTGGCCGGCTTCCCCAACGGCCGCCGTCCCGCCGACGACGTGGTGACGATCGCGCTGCGCGCCATCGCCGGGCTGACCGTGCCGCTCGTCGACAAGACGTTCCGGCCGGACGCCGCCGCCGCGGCGGTGACACCGGGCCTGAGCGCGGCCGACGTGACAGCGCCGTTCCTGGCCGACTTCCCGTTCCTCGGCACGCCGTACGACGGGTTCGGCAACCCGCAGGCGAAGAAGTCCTGACGGGAGCCGGCGAATGTCACACCATCACGATCTCGGCCCGTCGGAGGTCGGCAGCGTCGTGCTCGACCTGGGCGGCGACCGGGGCGCGCTGATCATCCACACCGGGCGGGACCTGCACGGCCGGGAGATCGAGATCAGCCGCGTGGACCTCGACGGCCCGCGGACCCACTCCGCCGTACGCGAGCGGCACGTCCGGGACGGGGTGTTCCACAGTGCCGTCTACCCGGATCTGGAGGCGGGTGTGTATACCGTCTGGTGGGACGAGAGTACGTCCGCCGGCGCGATCTCGGTCACCGGTGGGTCGATCGCCGAATTCGTTTGGCCCACCAGCTCACCAGCCCGCTTGGACTGATCCGTCAGTCGCGCCGGAACCCGCGCCCCGTCCACATGATGGACGGGGCGCGGTCGGCGTTGGACGGCTCGACGGGCGGTACAGCGGGAAGCGGGTTACCCTTTGCCCCACCAATTCTGATCTTGGTGCGAGCGGCCGGCGGGGGCGTCCGGCCGGCCTGCCGGCGATGCGCCACGGCAGAAAACTTCCGGCAACTCGCCGGGGAGGGCGTTACTCGTCCGGGGTCTGAATCGATAGGGCAGGTTGCGAGGCTACGGGCGACCGCGGCGGTCGTCACGGACGTGTCGGGAGGGCGACTCCATTATCAAGTTTGGCTTGACGGCGCACGCATTACACGCGTGTAATTTGAATGGGGTTGTTCGCACGGAACGCAACAAATGGTGACCGTGCGGACAGGCACGCCTTTCGCGTGGGGGGTTGCAGCGGCGAATGACGCCGGTGCGCGACAAGGAGGCAATCGATGGACGGCCAGCTCGAGGTGGCCGACCTGCTCGGGAACGCGCCGGAGTGGCAGGAGCGAGCGCTCTGCTCGCAGACCGACCCGGAGGCGTTCTTTCCCGAGAAGGGCGGCTCGACCCGCGAGGCGAAGCGCATCTGCTCGCGGTGCGAAGTGAAGACGGAATGCCTGGAGTACGCGCTCGGCCACGACGAGCGGTTCGGGATCTGGGGTGGCCTCTCCGAGCGGGAGCGGCGCAAGCTCAAGCGGCGGGTCGCCGCCTGATCCACGTACGGGTCCACGGGCGGTGGGGGCCGCCCGGACCCGGGTCGCTGTCCGGCCGGCGCGTCCGGCCGGGTGGCGGCGCCTGTCCGGTCAGCCGGTCAGGCCAGCTCGTCCGGGTCGACCCCGAGCAGATTCGCCACCTGCTCGATGATCACGTCATGCACCAGGTCGGCGAGGTCCTCGCGATCCATCGCGCGGAACTCCAGCGGCCGCCGGTAGAGCACGATCCGCGGCGGCACCTCCTGGCGGCCGGGCCGCCCGGGCAGCAGCCGGGCGAGCGGCACCTCGCCGTCCTCCAGCACGTCCGAGTCGTAGACGTTCAGATCCGGCGGGACGTCCTCGACCGCGAACTCCACCCCGGCCAGCTCCTTGGCGAACCGGCGTTCG
This sequence comes from Micromonospora globosa, assembly GCF_000717585.1. Classification (NCBI taxonomy): domain Bacteria; kingdom Bacillati; phylum Actinomycetota; class Actinomycetes; order Micromonosporales; family Micromonosporaceae; genus Micromonospora; species Micromonospora globosa. Next base: position 95,738 of record NZ_JNZR01000011.1, on the reverse strand, counting down.
AGCGTCTCCACCGTGTCGAGCACCAGATCGTCGAAGACCTCGGCCTTCGTCCGCGCCAGCGGCACCGTGGCAGGCACCAGCCGCCCGCGCAGCCCGCGACCGTGCCGGTCACGGTGGGTGCGCCGGCCGGAGCCGGGGCGGCGGTTCTGGGGGCTCGTCATGACGCACAGGGTAGCCCGCATCGGCGGTCCACCCGCCGTCGCGCGGCCGTCCGGCGTGCCGCTGCGCCGATCGGAGGAATTGTGATCACCATGACGGGCGTGTCGTAACGCGAAGCGGTGCGCCGGACCCGGTAATGGGGATACCCTGCCGCCGTGAGGTCACCACGGCGCTGCTCCCGTAACGGCTGCCCCCGGCAAGCGGTCGCCACATTGACCTATGTCTACAACGAGTCGACGGCGGTGGTGGGCCCGCTCGCGGCGTTCGCCGAACCGCACACGTACGACCTGTGTGAGCCGCACGCCCGTAGCCTGACCGCCCCGCGCGGCTGGGACGTGGTGCGGCACGAGGGCGAGTTCGAGCCGCCGCCGCCCACCACCGACGACCTGGTGGCGCTGGCCGAGGCGGTACGCGAGGCCGCACGCCCCGCCCCGCCCCGTCCTCCGGAGGACGAGCCCGCCAAGCCCCAGACCCCCCAGCAGGGCCGCCGGGGCCACCTCCGGGTCATCCCACCCCACCACTGACCGACCGCCGTTCAGGCCCGCGGGCCCCGGCCCTCCACCGGTCGATCATGAAGTTGACGGCGTTTTCGATCTCCCTGAGTGCCGCTAACTTCATGATCAACGGGGTGAGCGCCGGGATGGGTGGCGCGGTCAGTGGCCCAGGAAGCGGTTGAAGAGATCGGCTCGGCGGGACGGGCGGGCGGTGCGGTGCTCGCTCTGGTCGGCTGAGGACATCACCCGCAGGCCGGCGTTCATGGCCAGCCAGCGCAGCGGCTCCGGTTCCCAGTGGGGGGAGCGGTGCCCGACCCAGGGCAGCGCCGTGAGGTCGCTCTCCACGCCCCGGATCAGGTCGGCGAGCGTACGCCCGGCGAGGTTGCTGGTGCCGACGCCGTCACCGACGTAGCCGCCGGCCCAGGCCAGCCCGGTACGCCGGTCCAGCCCCACCGACGCGGCCCAGTCCCGGGCCACGCCGAGCGGCCCGCCCCAGGCGTGCGTCACCGGCACGTCCGGCCCGAGCACCGGGAACAGCTCCCCGAGCGCCCGGCGCAGCGCCGCGAACACCCGTGGCTCCCGGTCGAAGCCCTGCCGGACCCGGGAGGCGTAGTGGTAGGGCGCGCCCCGCCCGCCGAACGCGAGCCGGCCGTCGGCGGTGCGCTGGCCGTACACGATGACGTGCCGGTAGTCGGAGAACGTCTCCCGCTCCGCCAGCCCGATCCGCGCCCACGTCTCCTCGGGCAGCGGCGGGGTGGCCACCATCAGCGAGTAGACGGGCGCCACGGTCCGCCGCTGGCCTGGCAGCCCCGGCGTGTAGCCCTCCGTCGCACGCACCACCACGGGCGCCCGGACCACGCCCGCCGGGGTCACCGCCGCGCCCGGCCGCAGCGCGGTCACCGGGGTGCGCTCGTGGATGCGTACGCCCCGGCGCTCCACCGCCCGGGCCAGACCCCGGACCAGCTTCGCCGGGTGTACGGCGGCGCAGTGCGGGGTGTACGTGCCGCCGCGTACCCCCTCGGCGGCGCAGCGCGCGGCGGCCTCGGCGGCGTCGAGCAGCCGTAGGTCGTCGTCGGTGAGCCCGTGCGCGTGGGCCTGGGCGACCTCGGCGCGGGCCCGCTGGAGCTGGGCCTCGCCACGCGCGAGCATCACCGTGCCGCCGGCTCGCCAGTCGCAGTCGATGCCCTCGGCGGCGGCGACCCGCCCCACCTCGGCGACCGTGTCGTGCATGGCCCGCTGCATGGCCAGCGCCCGGTCCCGGCCGTGCCGCCGGGCCAGCGCCGGCAGCGAGGTGGGGAACAGCGCCGAGCACCAGCCGCCGTTGCGCCCCGACGCGCCGTACCCGGCGATCTCCCGCTCCAGCACGACGACGCGCAACGTGGGGTCGGCCTCGGCCAGGTACCAGGCCGTCCACAGCCCGGTGTACCCGGCGCCCACGATCGCCACGTCGGCGTCCGTGTCGCCGGGCAACCCGGGTCGCGGTGTCAGCGGTTCGTCCAGGCCGGACAGCCAGTACGACAGATGCCGGTAGTCGGTCATCGGCGTCAGAGCCGCGACCACGCCTCGGTCAGCACCGCGCGCAGGATCTGCTCGATCTCGTCGAAGTGCTGCTGGTCGGCGATCAGCGGCGGGGCGAGCTGCACCACCGGGTCGCCCCGGTCGTCGGCCCGGCAGTAGAGCCCGGCGTCGAACAGCGCTGTGGACAGGAAGCCGCGCAGCAGCCGCTCGGACTCGGCCTCGTCGAACGTCTCCCGGGTCGTCTTGTCCTTCACCAGCTCGATGCCGTAGAAGTAGCCGTCGCCCCGGACGTCGCCGACGATCGGCAGGTCGTGCAGCTTCTCCAGGGTGGACCGGAACGCGCCCTCGTTCGCGCGGACGTGCCCGATCAGGTCCTCCCGGGCGAACACCTCCAGGTTGGCCAGCGCGACCGCGCAGGAGACCGGGTGGCCGCCGAACGTCACCCCGTGCGCGAACATGCCGGTCTCGGTGAGGAACGGCTCCATCAGCCGCTCGCTGGCGATCATCGCGCCGAGCGGGGCGTAGCCGGAGGTGATGCCCTTGGCGGTGGTGATGATGTCCGGCTGGTAGCCGTAGCGGACGGCGCCGAAGTACTCGCCGAGCCGGCCCCAGGAGCAGATCACCTCGTCGCTGACGAGCAGCACGTCGTACGCGTCGCAGATCTCGCGTACCCGCTCGAAGTAGCCGGGCGGCGGCGGGAAGCAGCCGCCGGAGTTCTGCACCGGCTCCAGGAAGACGGCGGCGACCGTCTCCGGCCCCTCCCGCTCGATCGCCCGGCCGATCTCGTCGGCGGCCCAGCGGCCGAACGCCTCGGCGTCGTCGCCGTGCTCGGGGGCCCGGTAGAAGTTGGTGTTCGGCACCTTGATGCCACCGGGCACCAGCGGTTCGAAGTCGGTCTTGATGCCGGGCAGGCCGGTGATCGACAGCGCGCCCATCGAGGTGCCGTGGTAGGCGATGTAGCGGCTGACCACCTTGTGCTTGGTGGGCTTGCCGGTGCGCTTGAAGTAGGCCCGGGCCAGCTTCCACGCCGCCTCGACGGCCTCGGAGCCGCCGGTGGTGAAGAAGACCCGGTTCAGGTCGCCGGGCGTGAGCGTGGCGATCTTCTCGGCCAGCTCGACGGCCTTCGGGTGGGCGTACGACCAGAGCGGGAAGTAGGCCAGCTCGCCGGCCTGCTTGGCGGCGGCCTCGGCCAGCTCGGCGCGGCCGTGACCGGCGTTCACCACGAACAGCCCGGCCAGCCCGTCCAGGTAGCGGCGGCCCTGCGCGTCCCAGACGTACGCGCCCTCGCCCCGGACGATTGTCGGAACCTCGCCGGCCGGGTAGCTCGCCATGCGGGTGAAGTGCATCCAGAGATGGTCGGTGGCGTTGGCCATGTCAGCCCCATCGGGTCTCGGGCCGGTCAGGGGTGACACCGGCCGCTCTGCCCACGGTTATCCCACAGGCGATGCCGATAAGGCAAGCGAACAAGCTTCAGCGCGACGGATTCAGCGCCATATCACTTTCCTGCCGACGGAATCCGCATCAGGCGGTGCCCCAGCTGTAGGTCTGCTTGCGCAGCTTCAGGTAGACGAACGCCTCGGTGGAGAGCACCCCGGGCACGCCGCGCAGCTTCTGGAGGATCTCCAGCAGGTGTGCGTCGTTGCGGCAGACCACCTCGGCCAGCAGGTCGAACGAGCCGGCGGTGATGACCACGTAGTCGATCTCCTCGAACTCGGCCAGCCGGTCGGCGACGGGTTCCAGGTCGCCGTCGGTGCGCAGCCCGATCATGGCCTGGCGGGGGAAGCCGAGCTGGAGCGGATCGGTGACCGCGACGATCTGCATGACGCCCGCGTCGAGCAGCCGTTGCACCCGCTGGCGTACCGCCGCCTCGGAGAGGCCGACCGCCTTGCCGATGCTCGCGTACGGGCGGCGCCCGTCCTCCTGGAGCTGCTCGATGATCTGCTTGGCCACGTCGTCGAGCAGAGCGTGATTGGCTCCTTCACGCACCGTGACCCGGCGGGCGCCGTTGGAGTTCTCCTGGTGCCGGTTGACCATCGACGCTCCTCGTGTCCGATTCTCCGTGTTGAGCGTAGTGCCCCGCGCAGTCTGGCGTATTTCGTGGCGACTGGCTATTCCGGCAACGGAATCCCTTGTGAGAGAGGTTTTCTCATGTCAGGATCAGTCGTCCATCGCCACTGACCCTCCCGCCGGCGCGCCGCCCCCGTCCCGCCGCCGACGATGCCCCCCAAGGAGTCGTCACATGCGTAGTCCCCTCCGGCCCCTCACCCGGCGTGGTCTGCTCACCGGGACCGTCGGCTCGGCCGCGCTGCTCGCCACCGCGGGCACCCTGGCCGGCTGCGGGACCAAGGGCGCCCAGCAGACCGAAGCCGGATGCAAGAGCGAGGATCTGTCCGCCACCGAGAAGAAGGTCGCCTTCTCGAACTGGCCGCAGTACATGGACACCGACGAGAAGGACGAGTCCAAGCGCCCCACGCTCGATGCGTTCGTCGCCGCGTCGGGCATCCAGGTGACGTACACCGAGGACGTCAACGACAACAACGAGTTCTTCGGCAAGGTGCGCAACCAGCTCGCCGGGTGTCAGAGCACCGGCCGGGACATCATGGTGCTCACCGACTGGATGGCCGCCCGGATGATCCGCCTCGGCTGGGTGCAGAAGCTCGACAAGTCGAAGATGCCCAACGTCGAGGCGAACCTGCTGTCGTCGCTGCGCGGGCGCTCCTTCGACGCCGAGACCCAGCTCGCGGTCCCGTGGCAGTCCGGGCTGGCCGGGCTCGCGTACAACGCGAAGGTCGCCAAGGAGATCCGCACCGTCGACGAGCTGCTCACCCGCCCCGATCTCAAGGGCAAGGTGACAGTGCTGTCGGAGATGCGCGACACCATCGGCCTGCTGCTCCAGTCGCTCGGCCACGACCCGGCCAAGTTCACCCCGGCCCAGTTCGACGACGCGCTGAACAAGCTGAAGAAGGCGGTGGACAGCAAGCAGATCCGGCGGTTCACCGGCAACGACTACGCGCCCGACCTGGCCAAGGGCGACATCGCCGCGTGTATCGGCTGGTCCGGCGACGTCGTGCAGCTCGGCTTCGAGGACGACAAGATCAAGTTCGTGGTGCCCGAGTCCGGCGTGATGCTCTGGTCGGACAACATGCTGGTGCCGAACAAGGCCACCCACAAGGCCAACGCCGAGGCGTTGATGAACCACTACTACGACCCGGCGGTGGCGGCGAAGCTGGCCGCGTACGTCAACTACATCTGCCCCGTGCAGGGCGCGCAGGCCGAGATGGAGAAGATCGACCCGGATCTGGCGACCAACCCGCTGATCTTCCCGGACGACACGATGCTGTCCAAGGCCAAGGTCTTCATGGCGCTCGACGAAGCGCAGGAGAAGGAGTACGAGACCAAGTTCCAGCAGGTGATCGGCGCGTGAAGGGGCAGCAGACCCCGGCCGGTGACCTGCGACTGGTCGACCTGACCAAGCGGTTCGGCGTCTTCACCGCCGTCGACGACCTCACCCTCACGATCCCGCAGGGCTCGTTCTTCGCCCTGCTCGGCGCGTCCGGCTGCGGCAAGACCACCACACTGCGGATGATCGCCGGGCTGGAGCAGCCCACGAGCGGGCAGGTGCTGCTCGGCGAGCAGGACATCGCCGGGCTGCGGCCGTACAAGCGGCCGGTGAACACCGTCTTCCAGAGCTACGCCCTCTTCCCGCACCTGGACATCCACGAGAACGTGGCGTTCGGGCTGCGCCGCCGCGGCATCCGCAAGGTGAGCGACCAGGTGGAGCGGATGCTCGCGCTGGTGCAGCTCGAAGGGTACGGGGGGCGCCGCCCGGCCCAGCTCTCCGGCGGCCAGCAGCAGCGCGTCGCGCTGGCCCGGGCGCTCATCAACCACCCGCAGGTGCTGTTGCTCGACGAGCCGCTCGGCGCGCTCGACCTCAAGCTGCGCCGGCAGATGCAGATCGAGCTGAAGCGGATCCAGACCGAGGTCGGCATCACGTTCGTGCACGTCACCCACGACCAGGAGGAGGCCATGACGATGGCCGACACGGTCGCGGTGATGAACGCCGGCCGGATCGAGCAACTCGGTGCGCCCGCCGACATCTACGAGTACCCGGCCACCGCGTTCGTGGCGAACTTCCTCGGCCAGTCCAACCTGCTCGCCGCCGAAGCCGGCGGTCGCGCCGCCGACGACGTGCTGGTCACGGCGCACGGCTCGCGCTTCTCGGTGCCCGCCGGCCGGGCCCGGCTCACCGACGGGCCGGCCTTCCTCGGCGTACGTCCGGAGAAGCTGCACCTGGCCGACGGCCCGGACGGGGTGCCGGCCGGGCACCAGCACGTCGGCGGCATCGTCACCGACACCTCCTACGTCGGGGTGAGCACCCAGTACCTGGTGCGCACCGCGTGGGGCAGCGAGCTGTCCGCGTTCGCCGCGAACAGCGGGCTGGGCGGCCGCCTCGCCGTCGGCACGGCGGTGACCGCGCACTGGGATCCGCGGCACGCGTTCCTGCTGCCCCGGGCCGCCGGTGAGGACGACCAGACCGCGCCGCTGCTCGACGAGCCGCCGGTGGGTGCGTCGGCATGAGCGCGCTGGCCCACGTACCGACCTCCGCCGGGAAGCCGGTGCCGCCGCCGGTGCGGCGCGGGCGCAGCCGCCTCCTGCCGTACCTGTTGCTGCTGCCCGGCGCGGTCTGGCTGCTCGTCTTCTTCGCGCTCCCGCTGGTGCAGCTCGCCTCGGCCAGCCTCTACGACCCGGCCGGCTCGCTCTCCACCGGGTACGCCATGACCTGGGCGTTCAGCAACTACCCGGACGCGTTGCAGGCGTACTGGCCGCAGTTCTCCCGGTCGTTCCTCTACTCGGCCATCGCGCTGGTGCTCGCGCTGCTGATGGGCTACCCGCTGGCGTACGCGATCGCGCAGAAGGCCGGCCGGTGGAAGAACCTGCTGCTGGTCGCGGTGGTCGCGCCGATGTTCACCAGCTTCCTGGTGCGCACGCTGGCCTGGAAGACCATCCTGTCGGACAACGGCGCGCTGGTCGGGCTGCTGCGTGACGTGCACCTGCTCGGCCCGGACGGCCGGCTGCTGGCCACCCCGATCGCCGTTGTGCTCGGCCTGACGTACAACTTCCTGCCGTTCCTGGTGCTGCCGCTGTACGCCAGCCTGGAGCGGCTCGATTCCCGGCTGCTGGAGGCGGCGAGCGACCTGTACGCGAGCCCGCTGCGCGCGTTCGCCAAGGTCACGCTGCCGCTGTCGATGCCCGGCCTGATCGCCGGCACGCTGCTGTTCTTCATCCCGGCCACCGGTGACTACATCAACGCCGAGCTGCTCGGTACGCCGAACGAGTACATGATCGGCAACGTCATCGACTCGGCGTTCCTGGTCCGGCTGGACTATCCGCAGGGCGCGGCGCTGTCGTTCCTGCTGATGGCCGCGATCCTGGCGATCGTCTTCGTCTACCTGCGGAAGGCCGGCACGGAGGAGGTTCTGTGAGCGCGAGGAGCGCAGCGAAGCGGAGCCCCGCAGTCGCGAACGAAAGGCGGGCGCTGTGAGCGGACTCAGGCGCTGGCTCGCCGACCGGTGGGTGATGGGCGTGGCACTGCTCGTCCTCGGCTACCTGACGCTGCCGATCATGGTGGTCGCCGGGCTCTCCTTCAACCGGCCCTCCAGCCGGCTCTCCTACGACTTCAACGAGTTCACGCTCGACAACTGGAAGCAGCCCTGCGCCACCTCGGACATGTGCGACGCCGTGGTGCGCAGCATGCAGATCGGCCTCATCGCCACGGTCGTCTCCACGCTCCTCGGCACGCTGATGGCGTTCGCCCTGGTCCGGCACAGCTTCCGTGGCCGCTCCGGGCTCAACGGGCTGATCTTCCTGCCGATGGCCACCCCGGAACTCGTGATGGGCACCTCGCTGCTCGCCCTCTTCGTCGCCGCCGGGGTGCCGCAGGGCTTCTGGACCATCGTCATCGCGCACGTCATGTTCTGCGTGTCGTTCGTCGTGGTCACCGTGAAGGCCCGGCTCTCCGGCATGGACCGGCGGCTGGAGGAGGCCGCGATGGACCTGTACGCCAGCGAGTGGCAGACCTTCCGCCGGATCACGCTGCCGCTCGTGCTACCCGGCATCGTGGCCGCCGCGCTGCTGGCGTTCTCGCTCAGCTTCGACGACTTCATCATCACGAACTTCAACGCCGGCACCACTGTCACGTTCCCCATGTACGTCTGGGGCGCCTCCCAGCGGGGCATCCCGCCGCAGGTGAACGTAATCGGCACGGCCATGTTCGTGATCGCGTTGCTGCTGGTCGGGGCCACCTCGCTGCGCGGGCGGCGGGCGCGACGGGCCGCCCTCGCGATGGTCGCCACACCGGCGGGCAAGCCATGACACTCCCGCATACCGGCCGGGCGCTGGCCGACGCCGCGCCCGTGTCGTACTGGCTGGACCGCCCGGTTCGCCCCGACCCGCTGCCGCCGCTGACCGGGACGCACACCGCCGACCTGCTCGTGGTCGGCGGCGGGTACGCCGGGCTGTGGACCGCGCTGCTCGCGAAGGAGGCCGACCCGGACCGCGACGTCCTGCTCGTCGAGGCGGGCACGTGCGGCTGGGCGGCGTCCGGGCGAAACGGCGGGTTCTGCGCCGCGTCGCTGACCCACGGGCTCGCCAACGGCGTCGAGCGGTTCCCCGGCGAGATCGGCGAGTTGGAACGGCTGGGCCGGGAGAACCTCGACGCCATCGCCGCCACCGTGGCGAAGTACGACATCGACTGCGACTTCGAACGCACCGGCGAGCTGGCGGTTGCTGTCGAGCCGTACCAGCTCGACGGGCTCGCCGCCGACGCCGACCTGGCCCGCCGGTACGGCCACGACGTGCGGCTGCTCGACCGAGACGAGGTACGCGCCGAGGTGGCGTCGCCGACGTACCTGGGCGGGATGTGGGACCGCGACCGGGTGGCCCTGCTCGACCCGGCGAAGCTCGCCTGGGGACTGCGCCGCGCAGCGCTCGACCTGGGCGTACGCGTGCACGAGCACACCCGCGTCACCGGCCTGACCGGCGACGGCGCCGCCCTGCGGGCCACCACGGCGGGCGGCGCGGACGCGGCGCCCGGCGCGGTACGGGCGCGGCAGGTCGTGCTGGCCACGAACGCGTTCCCGCCGCTGCTGCGCCGGCTGCGCTCCTGGATCGTGCCGGTCTACGACTACGCGCTGATGACCGAGCCGCTGACCGGGGCGCAGCGCGACGCGATCGGCTGGCGGCACCGGCAGGGGCTCGCCGACACCGGCAACCAGTTCCACTACTACCGGCTCACCGCCGACAACCGGATCCTGTTCGGCGGCTACGACGCCGTCTACCACTACGGCAACCGGGTGGCGCCCGCGCTGGAGCAGCGCGAGGCCACCTTCACCACGCTGGCGTCGCACTTCTTCGCGACCTTCCCGCAACTCGACGGGCTGCGGTTCAGCCACCGCTGGGGTGGCGTCATCGACACCTGCACCCGGTTCTGCGCGTTCTTCGGCACCGCGTACTCCGGACGGCTGGCGTACGCGGCCGGATTCACCGGGCTCGGCGTCGGCGCGACCCGGTTCGGGGCCCGCGTGACGCTCGACCTGCTCTCCGGCACTGACACCCCGCTGACCCGGCTCGACCTGGTGCGCCGCAAGCCGCTGCCGTTCCCGCCGGAACCGGCCCGGTCCGTGGGCATCAACCTCACCCGATGGTCGCTCGCCCGCGCCGATGCGCGGGACGGACGGCGCAACCTCTGGCTCCGTACTCTCGACCGTCTTGGACTGGGGTTCGACTCCTGATGCGTATCCTCCTCGTCGGCGCCGGTGGCGTCGGCTCCGCCGCCGTATCCATCGCCGCCCGCCGTACCTTCTTCGAGATCATGGTGGTCGCCGACCACGACCCGGCGCGGGCCGCGCGGGCCGTCGCCGGGCACGGCGACCGGTTCGTCGCCGCCACAGTGGACGCCGCCTCCGCCGACGCGGTGGCCGCGCTGTGCCGGGAACACCGGATCACGCACGTGCTCAACGCGGTGGACCCGCGCTTCGTCATGCCGATCTTCGACGGCGCGTTCGCCGCCGGGGCCGACTACCTGGACATGGCGATGTCGCTGTCCCGGCCGCACCCCGAGCACCCCTACGCCGAGACCGGGGTCAAGCTCGGCGACGAGCAGTTCGCCGTCGCGGAGCAGTGGGCCGCCGCCGGACGGCTCGCGCTCTGCGGCATCGGCGTCGAACCGGGCCTGTCCGACGTCTTCGCCCGCTACGCCGCCGACGAACTCTTCGCCGAGATCGACGAGATCGGGGTACGCGACGGCGCGAACCTCACAGTCGCCGGGTACGAGTTCGCGCCCTCGTTCTCCATCTGGACCACCATCGAGGAGTGCCTCAACCCGCCGGTGATCTGGGAGGCCGGGCGCGGCTGGTTCACCACCGAACCGTTCAGCGAGCCGGAGGTGTTCGACTTCCCGGCCGGGATCGGCCCGGTCGAGTGCGTCAACGTCGAGCACGAGGAGGTGCTGCTCATCCCGCGCTGGGTGCCGGCGAAGCGGGTCACCTTCAAGTACGGCCTCGGCGCCGAGTTCATCGAGGTGCTGCGCACGCTGCACAAGCTCGGGCTGGACTCCACCCAGCCGGTGCGGGTACGCGGGGTCGACGTGTCGCCGCGCGACCTGGTGGCCGCCGCGCTGCCCGACCCGGCCACGCTCGGCGACCGGATGAGCGGCAAGACCTGCGCCGGCACGTACGTCACCGGCACCGGGCCGGACGGGCGGCCCCGCCGCGTCTACCTCTACCACGTGGTCGACAACGAGTGGTCGATGGCCGAGTACGGCCACCAGGCGGTGGTCTGGCAGACCGCCGTCAACCCGGTCGTCGCGCTGGAACTGCTCGCCACCGGCGCCTGGTCCGGCACGGGCGTGCTCGGCCCGGAGGCGTTCCCGCCGATCCCCTTCCTGGACCTGCTCACCGGCTACGGTTCGCCGTGGGGGATGGAGGAACGATGACCCGGTACGGCCCGATGTACGGTCCCGACATCACGTTCCTGGGTGTGCCGCCGTGCACAGTCGAGGAACCGGTCACGTACGCCGACGCGGACGTGGTGATCATCGGGGCGCCGTTCGACGGCGGCACCTCGCACCGGCCGGGCACCCGGTTCGGGCCGTCCGCCATCCGGCAGGCCTGCTACCTGCCGCACGACGGCTCCCGCCCGTCGCTGGCGCTGCGCGTCGACGGGTTGAAGGACCTGTGCGTCTACGACGCCGGCGACGTGGAGATGTTCAGCGGCGACATCGAGCGCTCGCTGGCCGCGCTGGAGACCGCCGTGCACGCGGTCGCCGCCGCCGGGGCGATCCCTGTGGTGCTCGGCGGCGACCACTCCATCGCGCTGCCCGACGCCACAGGCGTGGCCCGGCACCACGGGCTCGGCCGGGTGTCGCTCGTGCACTTCGACGCGCACGCCGACACCGGCGACGTCGAGTTCGGCTCGCTGCACGGCCACGGTCAGCCGATGCGCCGGCTCATCGAGTCCGGCGCGGTACGCGGCGACCGCTTCCTGCAGATCGGGCTGCGCGGCTACTGGCCCGGCCCGGACACGCTGGCGTGGATGGCGGAACAGCGGATGCGCTCGTACGAGATGACCGAAGTCGTGGCGCGCGGCCTGGACACCTGCCTCACCGAGGCGTTCGGCATCGCGACCGACGAGTGTGAGGGCGTGTTCCTCTCCGTCGACGTGGACGTGGTCGACCCGGGCATGGCACCCGGCACCGGCACGCCCGAGCCGGGCGGGTTCACCTCCCGGCAACTGCTCGACGCGGTGCGCCGGGTCTGTTACGAGCTGCCGGTGGTCGGGCTGGACGTGGTCGAGGTAGCCCCGCCGTACGACCACGCCGACATCACCGCGTACCTGGGCAACCGGGTGGTGCTGGAGGCGCTGTCCGCGATAGCCCGCCGCCGCCACGACGCCGCCGGCGGCCCCCCGTGGAACCCCACCCAGCCGCTCCTGGACAACCGCTGAGCGTAGCCCTCCGAGTTTAGCTCGGGCTATAGTCGAGCAGGTGACGGAGTTCTATCACTGGGACGAGGTCCGCGCCGAACTCGGCGGTGACGACGAGGCGTACGAGGCGGAGCGCGCCCGGACCGACGCGTGGGTGAGCGCGTTCCACCTGGCCGAGGAGCGCAAGCGGCTGGGGCTCACCCAGCGGCAGGTCGCCGAGATCATGGGGGTCACGCCGGGCCGGGTCAGCCAGATCGAGAACGGCGACCTCGACGTCAACGAGGTGGCCACGCTGAGCCGGTACGCCAATGCCCTCGGCGCCCGGCTGCGGATCATCTTCGACTACGGCGACGACCTCCGGCAGATCGCCTGACCGGAGGCCGCCGATGCGGTCAGGGGCGGGCGCAGTGGGGGCGCAGGCGTACGCGTTCGGTGGTCTCGGTGAGGGAGTTGGGCTCGATCACCAGGCGGGCGATGGTGGTGGCGGGGCCGGGGCGGAATCTGCCCTGGTCGGCGGGGATGGTCGCGGTCCAGGTGCCGGCGGTGCGCTCGTCGGTGCACGCGCCGATCACGCCGAACCCGAAGCCGGTGACCGACCCGCGCCGTACCCGCTGGTCGAGGTGCACCTCGATGTACGCGAGGCCGCGCTCGGCCCCGCAGTCGAACCGGCCGCCGACGGTGGCGGTGTGCGCCCGTACGTCGGCGGCGCCGAACCAGTTGACGGAGATGCTGGGGGAGGCGGCCGGGGCGGCGACGGCGGCGCCCGGCGCGAGCCCGAGCGTGGCGGCGGTGGCCAGGGCGGTGAGGCCGGCGGCGAGCACTGGCTGTCGGACCGGGTTCATGCGCGGTCTCCTGTCGAGCGGTGGTGGGACGCGTACTCCGAAGTGGACGGCGTCAGCATCCCACCGCCGCGATGCCCGCGAGCTGCAAGATCTCGGACAGATCAGCGGTTCAGATGGGACCGGATGAGGAAGCGGACGCCCTCCGGGGCCTCCAGGGAGAACCCGCTGCCCCGGCCGGGCACCACGTCGACGGTGAGCCGGGTGTGCCGCCACAGCTCCCACTGGGCCTTCGACATCCAGAACTCCACCGGCTCGGGCACCCCGTCGACAGCCAGCGAGGCGAGCAGCACATCCGAGCCGCCGGTGCGGAACTCACCGGCCGGGTAGCACATCGGGGCGCTGCCGTCGCAGCAGCCGCCGGACTGGTGGAACATCAGCGGGCCGTGCTGCCCCCGCAGCGACCGGATCAGGTCGGCCGCCGCGGGGGTCAGGGTCACGGTGTCGCCCATCAGAAGAAGCCCAGCTTCTTCGGCGAGTAGCTGACCAGCAGGTTCTTGGTCTGCTGGTAGTGCTCCAGCATCATCTTGTGGTTCTCCCGGCCGATGCCGGACTGCTTGTAGCCGCCGAACGCCGCGTGCGCCGGGTACGCGTGGTAGCAGTTCGTCCACACCCGGCCGGCCTGGATCGCCCGTCCGGCCCGGTACGCGGTGTTCAGGTCCCGGGTCCACACGCCCGCGCCGAGCCCGTACAGCGTGTCGTTGGCGATCTTCACGGCGTCGTCCAGGTCGGCGAAGGAGGTCACCGACACGACCGGGCCGAAGATCTCCTCCTGGAAGATCCGCATCGAGTTGTCGCCCTCGAAGATGGTCGGCTGGACGTAGTAGCCGCCGGACAGCTCGCCGCCGAGGTCGGCCCGCTCACCGCCGGTGAGGACACGAGCGCCCTCCTGCCGCCCGATGTCCAGGTAGGACAGGATCTTTTCCAGTTGGTCGTTGGACGCCTGCGCGCCGACCATCGTGTCGGTGTCCAGCGGGTGCCCCTGCGTGATCTGCCGGGTCCGGTCCACGGCGGCGGCCAGGAAGTCGGCGTAGTGGCCCTGCTGGATGAGCGCCCGCGACGGGCAGGTGCACACCTCGCCCTGGTTCAGGGCGAACATGGTGAAGCCTTCGAGCGCCTTGTCCAGGAAGTCGTCGGAGGCGGCGCTGACGTCGTCGAAGAAGATGTTCGGGCTCTTGCCGCCCAGCTCCAGCGTGACCGGCCTGATGTTCTCGCTGGCGTACTGCATGATCAGCCGCCCGGTGGTGGTCTCGCCGGTGAACGCCACCTTCGCCACCCGCGGCGAGGACGCGAGCGGCTTGCCCGCCTCGACGCCGAAGCCGTTCACCACGTTCACCACGCCCGGCGGCAGCAGGTCGCCGATCAGCGAGAGCAGGTAGTGGATCGAGGCGGGTGTCTGCTCGGCCGGCTTGAGCACCACCGCGTTGCCGGCGGCCAGCGCCGGGGCGAGCTTCCACACCGCCATGAGGATCGGGAAGTTCCACGGGATGATCTGCCCGACCACGCCGAGCGGCTCGTGGAAGTGGTAGGCGACTGTGTCGTCGTCGAGTTCGCCGAGCGAGCCCTCCTGCGCCCGGATCGCGCCGGCGAAGTAGCGGAAGTGGTCGATCGCGAGCGGGAGGTCGGCGGCGAGCGTCTCGCGTACGGGCTTGCCGTTCTCCCACGTCTCGGCGATCGCGAGGGACTCCAGGTTGTCCTGCATGCGGTCGGCGATCCGGTTGAGGATCAGCGAGCGTTCGGCGACCGACGTGCGGCCCCACGCGTCGGCCGCGCCGTGCGCCGCGTCGAGCGCCTTCTCCACGTCCTCGGCGGTGCCCCGGGCCACCTCGCAGAAGGTCTGCCCGGTCACCGGGGTCGGGTTCTCGAAGTACTTCCCACCGTGCGGCTTCACGTACTCGCCGCCGATGTAGTGGTCGTAGCGGGACTGCCAGTGGGTGGGGGCGTCGTAGCGCGTCATGGGTACCTCCGCCGTCCGTCTGGGGTGGATGGCGGGCAGGCTAGTTTCCGGGACGTTGCAGGAACGTTGCGCGCGGCAGCGCGTACTCCTCGGCGAGCTGGCGGGCCCGCGCGACAGCGAGCGGCCGGCGGGGCGCGCCCGGCGGCAACGCCCGGGCCAGGGCCTGCCAGGCGGCCAGGTCGTCGGATCCGGCCGCCGTCGCGGTCCAGGCCGCGAGCAGCCCCGGGTCGGCGCCGGCCAGCACGGCGGCGCGCAACTGGCCGTCGACCAGGCGGCGCAGTCGCGCGACTCCCGGCGCGTCCGACAGGGGCAGCAGGGGCCCGGGGTACGCGCGCAGCGCCGCCGCCGGATCGCCACGTTCCAGCAGTTCGGTGACGGTACGGAAGTCGGCGCGCACGGCCGGCCGCAGCCGGTACGGACGGGAGTCGAGCAGTTCCTCGCCGAGCACGCGGCGCAGCCGGGACAGTTCGGCGCGCAGTGTGACCGGGTGCCGCCTGTCGTCGCCGTACAGGTCGAGGCCGAGCTGTTCCCCGGTGCGCCCCTCGGGATGGTCGACCAGCAGCACCAGCAGCTCGCTGTGCCGCCGGCCGAGCCGGATGCGCCGGCCGCCGACGCGCAACTCCGCTTCGTCACGTCCGAGCGCCGACACGTACGCCACGTCCGGCGCGGCGGGCGCGGCACCGGCCAGGAACGCCTCGGCGGCCCGGGCGGTGGCCCGGACCAGGGCGAGGCTCTGCGGGTTGGCCAGGTGGTCCCCGCCGGTGATGTCGACGGCGCCGAGCAGCGCGCCGCTGGCCGGGTCGTGGATCGGCGCGGCGGCGCAGGTCCAGCGCTGCACGGGCCGGACGAAGTGCTCGGTGGCGAAGATCTGCACGCCGTGGTCGACGGCGAGGGCGGTGCCGGGGGCGTTCGTGCCGGCGTGCGCCTCGTCCCAGCGGGCGCCGGGTACGAAGTTCATCCGCTCGGCGTGCCGCAGCACCCCGGGATGGCCCTCCACCCAGAGCAGCCGCCCGGCGGCGTCGCAGACCGCCATCAGGTGCGCGCCGTCCTGCGCGATGCCGCCGAGCAGGTCGCGGAACAGCGGCATCACCCGGGCCAGCGGGTGCGCGGCGCGGTACGTCTCCAGCGCGTCGTCGGCGAGGTCGACCGGCGCGGTGGTCTCCGGGTCGAGCAGCGCGGACCGCTCCCAGGATCGGGCCACCACCTCCCGGACCCGGCCGGAGGTGGTGCCGGCGGCGAGGAACGCCTCGTGGGCGGCACCGATCTGCGCGATCCGCTCCGCCGGATCCGCGCCGAACTCCAGGGCGAGCCACGGGTCAGCCACCAGCGCCTCCTTCCACCCATCGTGACCCACCTCACCCCCGAGCGCCAATGCGTGATCCGGGTCACCTGAGCGGTGCTCGTGCCGCCTGCGTACCGGACGAACGGCCCAGACGGCCCCACGCCGGTTGTCGCAGCGTGGCCCGCGTGGAGGATGGCTGCTGCGGACGCTTACGGAACCCTTAACTCCGGCCTGCGATGGTGTGCCGGACGACGAGGGAAGACACGGGGGAGCGCAACGGTGCGGGTGCTGGTGGCGGACGACGAGCGGCTCTTGGCGGACACGGTCGCCGAGGGGTTGCGACGGTTCTCCATGGCTGTCGACGTCTGCTACGACGGGGACGGCGCGCTGGAACGGATCGGGGTCAACCGGTACGACGTGGCGGTGCTGGACCGGGACATGCCCGGCGCCACCGGCGACGACGTGTGCCGGAGCCTGGCCGGGTCGGACGCCGGCACCCGCGTGCTGCTGCTCACCGCCGCCGCCGGCATCCGGGACCGGGTCGCCGGCCTCGGGCTCGGCGCCGACGACTACCTGACCAAGCCGTTCGCGTTCGCCGAGCTGGTGGCGCGGGTGCAGGCGCTGGGCCGCCGGTCCACCCCGGCCCTCCCGCCGGTGCTGGAGCAGCACGGTGTGGTGCTCGACGTGGCCCGGCACTCCGCGACCCGGGACGGCAGCCCGCTCGGGCTGAGCCCGAAGGAGTTCGCCGTCCTGCACGTGCTGATGCGGGCCGGTGGCCGGGTGGTGAGCGCCGAGGAGCTGCTGGAACAGGCGTGGGACGAGTTCGCCGACCCGTTCACCAACGCGGTCCGGGTGACGGTGATGACCCTGCGCAAGAAGCTCGGCCAGCCGTCCGTCATCCACACGGTGCCGAAGGCCGGCTACCGGATCGGCGAGCCGGAGTGAGCCCCCGCCGCCGCATCCTGCTGGTCGGGGTGCTCGCCCTGCTCGCCGGGTTCATGCTGCCCAACCTGGTCAAGTCGCTGCTCGAAATGGTGTGGGGGCAGGCCGAGCGGTTCTGCGGCCTGGCCACGATCGGCGCGGTGTGCGAGCCGGGCCGCCCGTTCGTCCCGCTGCTGCCCATGCTCATCGAACTGCTGGTGCTTGTGGCCATCGGGTTCGCGGTGTGGGGCGCTGCCCGCTGGTGCCTGCGCCCGGTGCACGACCTGGCCGCCCCGATCGCGAACCTGGGGCCGCAGAACCTCGGCTACCGGATCCGGCGCGGCGGCCGGGACGAGCTGGCCGGGCTCGGCCGCGCGATCGACGACATGCTGGACCGGGTCACCGCCGGATACGAGGGACAGCGGCGGTTCGCCGCGAACGCCTCGCACGAACTGCGTACGCCGCTCGCGGTGCAACGCACCCTGATCGAGGTCGGCATGGCCCAGTCGCTCACCGGCGAGCAACTGGAACTGCTGACCGCCCAACTGCTCGCCACGAACGAACGCAACGAGCGGCTGATCGAAGGGCTGCTCGCGCTCAGCGAGAGCGACCAGGGCCTGCGGTCCTCCACCCCGCAACGCCTCGAACAGATCGTCAGCGGCGTACTGGCCGCGTACGCCGACCGGGCCGCCGAGGCCGGCGTGACGGTGGAGGCCCAGCTGTCGCCCCGGATCGTGACCGGCGAGCGGGTACTGCTGGAACGCCTGGTCACGAACCTGGTGGAGAACGGCGTCAAGTACAACCGCGAGGGCGGCCGGCTCGTCGTCACGGTCGGTGGCGACCCCGCGCTGACCGTCATGAACAGCGGGCAGAGCGTCCCCGCCGAGGCGGTCGACGGGCTGTTCGAACCGTTCCGGCGTCTCGCCCGGGACCGGACCAACCAGGGCGGCGGCGCCGGGCTCGGCCTGGCCATCGCCCGCTCCATCACCCAGGCGCACGGCGGCATCATCGCCGCGCGTCCGGGGCCGGACGGCGGCCTGCGGGTCGACGTCCACCTGCCCCCCGTGGGCTGACCACCCCACACACGACTCCGGGGGCCGCCGTCGCGGCGTCCCGCGATGACACCTGCCCGAGGACGGGACCGGCGGAGCCGCCTTCCACCCGCAGACGGCCGGAGAGGAGACCGCAGTGCCGACCCGTACCGAGGGGAACGTGCCGCCCGACGGCCGGGTGCTCTGGGCCGACGTGGCGAAGGGCGCCTGCATCGTGCTCGTGGTGCTGTGGCACGTCGTCGTCAAGGACTACCTGCGCGTCGACTGGCGGGTCGGCCTGCCGGTGCCGGGTGCGTGGGGGCTGCTCGGCGAGCAGTTGCTGCCGCTGCGGATGCCGTTGTTCTTCGCGCTCTCCGGCATCTTCGCGGCGAACGCGGTGGCCCGCCCGTGGCGGGTGGCCGGGCGGCCCCGGATCGCGCGGAACCTCTACCTCTACGCGATCTGGCTGCTCATCCACACCGCGCTGCTGGCGTCGGCACCGGACTTCCCGACCGACCGGGCCACCGACAGCGGTGAGCTGCTGGCCCAGCTCACCGTGACGCCCTCGAATCTGTGGTACCTGTACGCGCTGGCGTTCTACTTCGCGATCGCGAAGGCGCTGCGCCGGGTGCACCCGGCGATGCTGCTGACCGCTGCGGGCGCGCTGTCCGCGGTGGCGGCGACCGGGCTGCTGGACAGTCCCGGGAACCGGGGGCAGGTCTACCAGAACCTGGTGTTCTTCCTGGCCGGCGTGCACCTGCGGCCGTACCTCACCCGGTGGGCGGACGGCACCAGCACCCGGCGGCTCGCCGGCAGCGGCGCGGCGTACGCGATCGGGCTGGCCGCCATGGCGCTGGCCGGCGCGCAGAGGTGGCCCGGCGTGTACCTGCTCGTCTCCGTGATCGCTGTGGCGTTCGGGCTGACCGCCGCCGCCCGGCTGGCCCGGCACCGCCTGGCCGGTCCGGCGCTGGCCCGGCTCGGCCGCCGCACGCTTGGTGTCTACGTGATCCACATGCCGGTGCTGGCGCTGCTGGACCGGCTCCTCGCCGCACCGGTGGCCGACCTGCCCGGGCCGGCCCGGGCGCTGCTGGTGACCGTCTACCCGGTCCTGCTCACCGCGCTCGTGCTGGCACTGAGCCTCGCCGCGCACCGCTGCCTCACCGCGCTCGGCGCGCACTGGCTGTTCGACCTGCCGCGTCGCCGCGCCCACTCGAATCCCGAAGGAGAGACCATGCCCCGAATCGACGCGCCGGTACTGCCGGACCGAACACATGTCGAGGAGGCCGCCCGCGTGCTGTCCGGCCGGGTGGTGCGTACCCCGGTGCTGCACAGCCCGGCGATCGACCGCCTGGCCGGCGCCCGGATCCTGCTCAAGGCGGAGAACCTCCAGGACGGCGGCTCGTACAAGATGCGCGGCGCGATGCTGGCGGTGGGCCGGCTCGCGGCCGCCGGGCACACCGGCGTGGTCGCGCAGAGCACCGGCAACCACGCCGTCGCGGTGGCGCTCGCCGCACGGCGGCACGGGCTGGCCGCGACCGTCGTGCTGCCGGAGGACGCCGCGCCGGTGAAGGTGGACCGGGCGCGGGCGGCGGGCGCCCGGGTGGTCCGGGCCGGCACCACAGTGGAGGAACGCCTCGCAGGCGCCCGGCGGATCGCCGAGGTGGAGGGCCATCCGCTGGTCGACGCGTACGACCACCCGGACGTGGTGGCCGGTCAAGGCAGCGCGAGCCTGGAACTGATCGAGGAGGCGGCGCGACGCGGCACACCGCTGGACGCGCTCGTGGTGCCGGTGGGCGGGGGCGGCGGCATCGCCGGTGCCTGTCTGGCGGCGGCCGGAACCCCGATCGAGGTGTACGGCGTGGAGCCGGTCGGCTGCGACTCGCTGGCGCGCAGCCTTGCCGCCGGACGGCCCACACCTGTCGCCCCGGCGCCGAGCCTGGCCGACGGACTCCGCCCCGGCTGCGTCGGCGACCTGCCGTTCGCGGTGGCCCGCAACCGCGTACGCGGGGTGGTCCGTGTCGACGACGACGCGATCGCCGAGGCGTTCCGGCTGCTCCTGCTGGACCTGAAGGTACTCGTCGAGCCGTCCGGCGCGGCCGCGCTGGCCGGCGCCTTGCGGCTGGGCGGCATGGCGTCCCGGCCGACGGACGGCGGGCGGCAGATGACTGTCGGCGTGGTGCTGACCGGCGGAAACGTGGAAGCGGACCTGGTGGCCCGGCTGGCGGGCGACCGGATGACAGTGGGAGTGGCGGCATGAGAGAGACAGTGCGGATCGGTGTCCTGTTCGGAGGCCCGTCGGCGGAACACGAGGTCTCCTGCGCCTCGGCGCTCGGCGTGGCCCGGGCCCTGGCCGGGCAGGGGCACCGGGTGGTGGCGCTCGGCATCACCCGTACCGGCGGGATCAGGCTGCTGCCCGAACCGGTGCTCGCGCAGCACCTCGGCACCGTGGCGGCCGGGCGGGCGATCGACGACCGGCTGCCGGTCACCGGTCCGGCGGTCGAGCTGCGACGTGGAATGACAGCCGGCACCGTCGCGGTCGGCGCGGCCGACGCCCCCGCGACTGTGCACGCCGAACTGGACGTGGTGTTCCCGGTGCTGCACGGCCCGTACGGCGAGGACGGCGTGGTGCAGGGGCTGCTGGAGTCACTGGGCGTGCCGTACGTCGGGTGCGGCATCCTCGCCTCCGCAGTCGGCATGGACAAGGTGGCGATGAAGCGGGCGCTGCGGGCCGAGGACGTGCCGACCACGCCGTACGTCTGGTTCGACGAACCGACCTGGCGGGCCGCGTCCGACCCGGAGAAGCTGGTGGTCGGGCTGCGCGGGCCGCTGTTCGTCAAGCCGGCCCGGATGGGCTCCTCGATCGGGATCTCCCGGGTGGCCGACGGCGACGACCTGATCGCCGCCGTGGAGGAGGCGTTCCGGCACGACCACGTGGTGCTCGTCGAGCAGGGCGTGACCGGCCGGGAACTGGAGTGCGGCGTGCTCGGCGGCTGGCAGCCGGAGGCGTCGGCGGTCGGCGAGGTCCGGGTCGCGGGCGGCTGGTTCGACTACCGGCAGAAGTACTTCGGCGACGCCGACCCGATGATCGTCCCGGCGCCGCTGCCGGACGAGGTCACCGAGCGGATCCGCGAGCTGTCGGTGCGGGCGTTCACCGCGATCGGCGGCTGGGGCCTGGCCCGTGTCGACTTCCTCTACGACGAGACCACCGGCGACCTGTTCGTCAACGAGCTGAACACGCTGCCCGGCTTCACCGCCCACTCGATGTACCCGAAGGTGTGGGCCGAGTCCGGCGTCGCGTACCCCGATGTGGTGGACCGGCTCGTCGCGCTCGCCTTCGCCCGGCAGGCGGCCCGGCCGTCGCGCGAACACCCCGGAGGTACGCCGTGATCCTGCTCTCCGACCCCCGGGTCGCCGCGGTGTCCAGCCGGGACGACGGCGAACCCCTGGTGGACCTGCGCGAGGTGCCCGGGCTGCGGGTGGACGGGCGGGCCGCCGACCCCGCCGGGGCGTACGCCCGGGTGCGGCTCGGGGTCGCGGACCGGTTGCTGGCCGCGCAGCGCGCGCTGCCGGCCGGGCTGCGCCTGCTCGTGGTCGAGGGGTACCGGCCGTACCGGGCGCAGCTCGACATCTTCACCGGCTACCGGGACGAGTTGCGGCGGCGCCACCCGGACTGGCCGGCGGACCGGTTGCACCGGGAGACCACCAAGTTCGTCTCGCCGGTCGAGGTGGCCCCGCACAGCACCGGCGGAGCAGTCGACCTCACCCTGTGTGACGCCGACGGGGCGGAGTTGGACATGGGCACAGCGCTCGACGCCACCCCGGAGGAGAGCGCCGACGCCTGCTTCACCGCGGCCCGGCACATCTCGGTCAGCGCGTGGCGCAACCGGAACGTGCTGGTGGCGGCGCTGAGCGGCGCAGGGCTGGTGAACTACCCGACGGAGTGGTGGCACTGGTCGTACGGCGACAGGTACTGGGCGCTGATGACCGGAGCGCCACACACCCGCTACGGTCCGCTGTAGCCCGCGCATCCGGGTGAACGGTCCGGCCCTCCCGTCCGTACCACGCGTCGAACGACAGCGACGACGGGAGAGAACGTGAGGGTGCAGCGCAAGCACGTGCTGGCGGCGACTGTGGCGGTGACCGCCACTGTGGCGGTCTCGGTGGGCACCGGACTCGGTTTCGCGGACACCGCGCCGGCCGCGCGATCGGTCTGCGCCGGGTCGGTGACCTTCTCGGCCGAGGGCGGGCCGCCGGCCGCGACGAGCGACAGGTTCCCGGTGGGCACCCGGCTGCGGGTGACGAACCTGGACAACCGCAAGGTGGCCACGGTGACGGTGACCGGGCCGTCCGGGAGCTGCGTGCTGCTGAACGCCGCCGCCATGGACCTGGTACGCGAGCCGGGCAAGAACGTCGTTCGCCGCAACGTGGTGGAACGCCTCGACGGCGGCGGCGCCCCGGCGCCGGGCGCTCAGCCGGGTGAGACCCGGCCGGGCGCGGCGCAGCCGATCGGCGGCAGCGTCTGCTCCGGCGCGCTCACGTTCTTCGCCGAGGGCGGGGCGCCCGCAGCCACCAGCGGCCAGTTCCCGCTCGGCACCCGGCTGCGGGTGACGAACCTGGACAACAACAAGGTGGTGACCGTGACGGTGACCGGGCCGTCTGGTAGTTGCGTGCTGCTGAACACGGCAGCCATGGACGCGATCCGGGAACCCGGCAAGAACCTGGTCCGGCGCAACACTGTGGAGCTGCTCCGCTGATCCCCCGGGCGGAACACCATGGGCCGGTCCTGGGGGAGATCGGGCCCATGGTGTCCCACGTCCGGGGTCAGCCGAAGGCGGCCGCCAGGATGTCGAGTCCCCGGCCCAGCTCGTCGTCGGAGATGGCGAGCGGAGGCAGGAACCGCAGCACGTTGCCGTAGGTGCCGCAGGTCAGGGTGAGTAGCCCGGCCGCGTGGCAGGCCGCCGAGATCGCCGCCGTGGCGGCCGGGTCCGGGGTCAGCGTGCCCGGCACCACGATCTCCATCGCGAGCATCGCGCCCCGGCCGCGTACCTCGGCCACGCGCGGGTCACCGGCGGCGATCGCGCGCAGCCGCTCACCCATCACCGCGCCGATCCGGCGCGCGGCGGCGGCCAGGTCCAGCTCCCGCATCGTCTCCATCGACGCGAGCGCGGCGGCGCAGGCGATCGGGTTTCCGCCGTACGTGCCGCCGAGGCCGCCGATGTGCACCGCGTCCATCAGGTCCGCCCGGCCGGTCACCGCCGCCAGCGGCAGGCCGCCCGCGATGCCCTTGGCCAGCGTGATCAGGTCCGGCTCGACGCCCTCGTGCGCGCAGGCGAACCAGTCGCCGGTGCGGCAGAAACCGGTCTGGATCTCGTCGGCGACGAACACCACCCCGGCCGCCGTCGCCCACTCGCGCAGCGCCGGCAGGAAACCCTGAGCGGGTACGACGAAACCGCCCTCGCCCTGGATCGGCTCGATCAGCAGCGCCGCCACGTTCTCCGCGCCCACCTGCTTCTCGATCATCTCGATCGACCGGGCCGCCGCAGTGGCGCCGTCGAGCCCGCCGTCGCGCAGCGGGTACGACATCGGCACCCGGTAGACCTCACCGGCGAACGGCCCGAACCGGTGCTTGTACGGCATGTTCTTCGCGGTCAGCGCCATGGTCAGGTTGGTCCGGCCGTGGTACGCGTGGTCGAACACCACCACAGCGGGCCGCCCGGTCGCGTGCCGGGCGATCTTCACCGCGTTCTCCACCGCCTCGGCGCCGGAGTTGAACAACGCCGACCGCTTCTCGAAGCCACCCGGCGTCAGCGCGTTGAGCTGCTCGCAGACCGCCACGTACGACTCGTACGGCGCGACCATGAAGCAGGTGTGGGTGAAGCGCTCGACCTGCGCGCGTACCGCCTCGACCACGCGCGGCGCGGAGTTGCCCACGTTGGTGACAGCGATGCCGGCCGCGAAGTCGATCCACTCCCGGCCGTCCACGTCGGTGATCGTGCCGCCGCCCGCCCGGTCCACGTACGCGGGGATCGTGCTGCCCACGCCCCGCGCCACCGCCTCGACCCGGCGCTTGTGCAACTCCTCGCTCGTGGCCATCGGATCAGCCCTCGATGTTGTGCATGACGTGCTTGACCCGGGTGTAGTCCTCCAGGCTGTAGACCGACAGGTCCTTGCCGTGGCCGGAGTGCTTGAAGCCGCCGTGCGGCATCTCCGAGACGAACGGGATGTGCGTGTTCACCCAGACGCACCCGAAGTCCAGCCGCCGGGTCATCCGCATGGCCCGGCCGTGGTCGCGCGTCCACACCGAGGCGGACAGGCCGTAGTCCACGCCGTTCGCCCAGCGCACCGCCTCGTCCTCGTCGGAGAAGCGCTGCACGGTGATGACCGGCCCGAACACCTCGTCCTGGATGATCTCGTCGGCCTGGCGTACGCCGGAGACCACTGTCGGGGCGTAGAAGAAGCCACGCTCGCCGACCCGGGCACCGCCGGTGGTGACGTTCGCGTGGTCCGGCAGCCGGTCCACGAAGCCGCTGACCCGGGCGAGCTGGTTGGCGTTGTTCAGCGGGCCGTAGAGCACGTCCGCGTCGTCCGGCGCGCCGGTGCGGGTGTTGCGGGCCTGCTCGGTCAGCGCGGCCACGAAATCCTCGTGGATGCCCGGACCGGTGAGCACGCGGGTCGCCGCCGTGCAGTCCTGACCGGCGTTGAAGTAGCCGCCCATCGCGATCGCCTCGGCCGCCGCCGCCACGTCCGCGTCGTCGAAGATCACCACCGGGGCCTTGCCGCCCAGCTCCAGGTGGGTCCGCTTCAGGTCCGGCGCCGCCGCGGCGGCCACCTCCATCCCCGCGCGGGTCGAGCCGGTGATCGACACGAGCTGCGGGGTCGGGTGGGAGACCAGCGTACGGCCGGTGTCGCGGTCGCCGCAGACCACGTTGAACACACCCGGGGGCAGGTGCTCGGCGGCGATCTCGGCCAGCAGCAGCGTCGACACCGGCGTGGTGTCCGACGGCTTCAGCACCACCGCGTTACCCGCCGCCAGCGCCGGGGCGATCTTCCACACCGCCATCATCAGCGGGTAGTTCCAGGGCGTGACCTGGGCGCAGACGCCGATCGGCTCGCGCCGCACGTACGAGGTGTGCCCGGCCATGTACTCGCCGGCCGAGCGCCCCTCCAGCAGGCGCGCCGCCCCGGCGAAGAAGCGCAGCTCGTCCACCGCGGGCGGCAGCTCCTCGTCGGCGGTGAGCTGCCGGGGCTTACCGGTGTTGCGGACCTCCGCGTCGACCAGCTCGGCGGCCCGCGACTCCACCGCGTCGGCGAACTTCAGCAGCGCCCGCTGCCGCTCGGCCGGTGTGGCGTCCCGCCAGGTCTCGAACGCGGCGGAGGCGGCCTTCATCGCCGCGTCCACGTCCGCCGCGCCGGAGACCGGGGCCTGGGCGAAGACCTCGCCGGTGCACGGGTCGATCAGGTCGGCGTAGCCGCCGTCCACCGGGTCGACGTACTCGCCGTTGACGAAGTTGCGCAGCTGCTGCTGGTCGCTCATCAGAAGTCTCCGAGAGGGTGGCCGGGGAGAGGGTCAGCGGAGGTTATCGCAATCTGACTGCCATCTTGGCTACTAAATCCGAGGCAGACAAGGGTTTGAGCAACTGTTTCCGCGTGGGCGTCTGTGGTCTAGGCTGCCGGTCGTGGAGCCGAGAGCCTTCTACGTCGCCGGTCGCCCCGCCCACGGCGAGGACGAGCTGACAGTCACCCACCCGTACGACGGGCAGCCGGTGGGGCGTACCACGCTCGCCACGGCCGACCAGCTCGAAGCCGCAGTCGCGGGCGCCGCCCGGGTGGCCGCGGAGGCCGCGGCCCTGCCCGCGCACGCCCGCGCGGCCGCCCTGGACCACGTCTCCCGCCGGCTCGCCGAGCGGGCCGACGAGGTCGCCGCGCTGATCACCGCCGAGAACGGCAAGCCGGTCAAGTGGGCGAAGGCCGAGGTCGGGCGCGCGATCTCCACGTTCCGCTGGGCCGCCGAGGAGGCCCGCCGCTTCTCCGGCGAGCTGCAACGGCTCGACACCGACCCCGCCGCCACCGGGCGGATCGCCCTGGTCCGGCGCGTGCCGCGCGGGCCGGTGCTCGGCATCACCCCGTTCAACTTCCCGCTCAACCTGGTCGCCCACAAGGTCGCCCCGGCGCTCGCCGTCGGCACCCCGATCGTGGTCAAGCCCGCTCCGGCGACACCTCTCACCGCGCTGCTGCTCGGCGAGATCCTGGCCGAGACCGACCTGCCCGAGGGCATGTTCTCGGTGCTGCCGCTGCCGAACGAGCGCGCCGCCGAACTGGTCACCGACCCGCGGCTACCGGTGGTGTCGTTCACCGGCTCCGGACCGGTCGGCGCGGCCATCCGCCGGGCCGCGCCGGACAAGCACGTCACGCTGGAACTCGGCGGCAACGCGGCGGCGGTCATCTGCGAGGACTGGGCGGCGGACGAGGACCTGACCTTCGCCGCGCACCGCATCGCCACGTTCTCCAACTACCAGGCCGGGCAGTCGTGCATCGCCGTGCAGCGGGTCTACGTGCACGAATGGCTCTACGACGGCTTCCTGCCCCGGCTCGTCGCGGCGGTGCAGGCGCTGCGCACCGGCGACCCGCGCTCCGAGCTGACCGACGTCGGCCCGCTGGTGTCGGTCGAGGCGGCGCAGCGCGTCGAGACCTGGGTGGACGAGGCGGTCGCCGCCGGCGCCGTCATCGAGACCGGCGGGCGGCGCGACGGCGCCACCTACCCGCCCACAGTGCTCAGCGGCGTACCGGCCGACGCGAAGGTGTGCGCCGAGGAGGTGTTCGGACCGGTGCTGGTGGTCGCCCCGGTCGTGAACGACCGGGCCGCGTTCGCCGCCGTCAACGACTCCGCGTACGGGCTCCAGGCCGGCGTCTTCACCCACCGGCTCGACGTGGCGTTCGACGCCGCCCGCACGCTTGAGGTCGGCGGCGTGATCGTCGGGGACGTGCCGTCGTACCGGGCCGACCAGATGCCGTACGGCGGGATGAAGGGCTCCGGGGTCGGGCGGGAAGGGCTGCGCAGCGCGATGGACGACTACACCGAGCCGCGGGTCACGGTGCTGACCGGCGTGGCCCTCTGACCGCTCGCCCGCCGCTCACCAGGTGCCGTCGTCGCGGACCCGGGCGGGGGCGCGGCCGAGCAGCAGGGTGGTGAGGGCGGCGTCGATGTCGGGGCCGAGGAACCACTCGCCGGCCTGGTCGAGGGCGAAGATCCGGCCGTGCTCGTCGATCGCGAGGATGCTCTCCTGACGCTCGCTGCCGAGCGGGAAGAGACGGGCGCCCAGGACGGCGGCAAAGTCGGCGAGGGAGTCGGCGGTGTGTGCCACCTTCCGCGGTCGTACCTCGAAGCGCGAGATCCAGACCGCTTCACCGGGGCCCTGGCGTGCGGTGACCAGCCCGGGAAAGGCGGTGAGCGTCGCCAGCGCGGCCGGGAAGGTGGCGTGGGTGTGCTGTGCGCCCCGGACCTCGCTGACCTTGCGGACCGAGGTGGCGGCGGACACCTCGTCGCCGAAGTGCGGCCGCCAGCCGGCGATCACGAGCGCGTTCGCCACCTCGGCGGGAAACCGGTCGGGCTCGGGAGGCGTCTGGGGCTCGGACTGCCACTCCTCGGCGAGGGCCAGCTCCGGCCAGGGCAGCACGTTGACGTGCACGAGGAACCTGATGCATGACTCGCAGCGCAACTCGGCCGGGCCGCCCGCGGGGTCGCCGGGTTCGCGGACGCGGAAGCTCTCGATCCGGCTGCTGCCGAGCAGGTCGCGCGCGTCCTCGATGGACAGCGGCGGCAGACCTTCGGCGGCGCGACGGTGGTCGTGCTCGTAGAGCGCGTCGGAGACGACGATCATCTCGGCGTGCCGTTCCCCGCCGCGTACCAGATGCCCCGCGGGTAGCTCGTCCAGATAGGACTGCACCAGCGGATGGTGGCGTACCTCGATCTCGCCCTTCGCGCCCTGCGCGACGTGCTGCCGGCCGTCGAGAGTGAGGTGCGCCGCCGCGCCGGGCGTGGGCAGGTGGGTCAGCTCACGCAGCAGTTGGGCGGCCGGATCGACGGTACGCGGCGGGCGCGGTTCGGCCGGACGCCGCTGCCGGTACATCCGCTCGACCGCCGCGGCCGGCACCCGCGGCCACGTGGACACCTCGCCGGTCTCCTTGTCGATCACAGTGGTCGGCAGGTCGCCGGGGAGCGCCCGGGCCTCGGTGGACACGACGGAACTCACCACGTAGCCCAGGTCGAACTCCTCGACCTCCGGCGTGCAGGGAAAACCGAGGCGGTCGGAGTCCCGCCGGGCCCACACCGAGGCGATCTGCTCGGCCTGCTGTCGCTCGATCACCACCTGAAATTACCGGACCCCACGGATTTCGTGGCACCCGGTATGGTCGGCCCTACCCACGGTGACGGAAGGGGAGCGACGGTGGCCGAGAGTGCGGACCGGGATGCGAACCGTGCACTGCGCGCGCGATTCGACGAGGTGTACGGCCAATACCAGCGCTTGCGGTCCGGTCTGGACGATCTCCAGACCAAGCTGGCCGAGTTGCGGGTCACCGAACGCTCCGACGACGGTCAGGTGACCGCCGTCGTCGGCGCGCGAGGCGAGCTGATCAGCGTCGAGGTGAGCCCGGCGGCGTTCCAGGACCGGGACGCCCGTGCGTTGAGCCGGAAGATCACCGAGACCGTGCTGCGCGCCTCCACCGCGGCGAGCGCCGCCACCCGCGAACTGGTCTCCGGATACCTGCCGCCGGGCTCCCCTTCGGTCGAATTCCTGCGTACCCATGACTTCGGCGCGCTGCTCGGCCGGGCTGACTCCGTGCTGGCCCGCGGCGAGTGACAGGTGGCCGGGGGAGAGATCTGGCTGGACCCGGACCGGGCCCGGCGCGGCGGGGCTGACCTGGCGCTGTCGGGGCGGGCGGTGAGCGCGGCCCGGCGGGAGACGGGCGAGCCGATCGCCCACGCGAGCGCGCAGCGGCCCTGGGGCCGCGACGACATCGGCGCCGCGTTCGACAAGCACTACCAGGGCTACGCCGAGACGCTGCTGCGCGCGTGGGAGCTTCTCGGCCGGTCGCTGGAGGTGCTCGGGTCGGACGTCGTCCGCTCGGTCGCGGCCACCGTGGAGACGGACCTGAGCAACGCCCGTGACCTCGGGAAGATCCCGCAGCAAGGGCACAACCCCCATCGGCCCCGGCGCTGACCACCGGAGGACCCGCGCGTGAGCATGCTGCCCAGCCCGATCCCGCACCCGCTCGACTTCTGCCCGTGGGACCTGCCCGGCTGGATCTACGAGGCGCTCGACTGGGTGGTCGGCGTCGAATGGCCGGAGGGCAACGAGCGCGCCGTCTGGGACCTGGCCGACCAGTGGTACGGCGTAGCAGGCGTCCTTGCCCGTCCGCGCGACGACGCGATCACCGCTGCCGGCGAGGTCAAGAGCGGGTACGGGGGAGTCGGCCTGGTCGCCGGCGCGTTCGACACGGCGTGGCACAAGCTCGCCGAAGGCCAGGACGCTCCACTGCACGTCCTGGTCGCGGCCACAGACGAGCTGGCACGTCTGGTGGACTCCTGCGGCTGCGACATCGAGGGCGCGAAGCTGGAAGCCTGGATCGAGCTGGGCATCCTGGTCGTCGAGTTGCTGTCCCTGGCGGTCGCCACAGTGCTCACCCTGGGCGCCGCCTCACCGGCGGCGGCCGCTGCGATCACCGCCACGCGGGTCGTGGTGCAGCAGATCTTCAAGCGGCTGGTGGCCCAGCTCGCCCGCAAGGCGGTCAAGCAGGGCCTCAAAGAGGCGGGCGAACGCGCTGCCAAGGAGGTGGCCAGGTCCGGTGCCCGCACGCTGGCTCGACGGGCCGCGATCGGCGGTCTGCTGGAGGCCGGTCAGGAGGCGGGCACCAGCCTCGGCACGCAGGCGTACCAGAACTCCACCGGCCGGCGGGACGGCCTCGACCTGACCGACGTGAGCACGTCGGCTCTCGGCGGATTCGCCGGCGGCGCGGTCGCGCCGCTGGCCGGGCTGGGCCGGCACGCCAACGGGCGGTTCGCGGAGATCGGTGAGCGGTTCGGGCGGGAGATGGCCGGGGAGACGCTCGCCGAGACCGCTGCGGGTCTGGCGACCGGCCAAGGGCCGTCGCTGGAGGATCTGGCGCGCGCGGCTGCCTCCGGCGCTACCGGGTCCGCCACCAACCAGGCCGACTCGGCACTGCAACGCCGCCTCGACGGGCAGCTGAGCGGGTTGACGGTGTCCCCGGTCGGCTTGGACGTGCCGGTCGCCGCCGATCCCGTCGGGTTGATCCCGGCCCAGCGGGTCGCCGAGCCGGTCGTCCAGGGCGGCGACACGATCGCCGGTGCCGTTCCCGTGACACCCACGCACGTCACGCCCCAAGCCGCCGGTCCGCACCCCCTCGCCGTGGACCTGCCCCTCCCGGCGCCGGATCCCACGACGACGCCGCCGCACAATCATGTCGTCCCGCACGACGTGGCACGTCCGACGGTCACCACGAGCCCTACGTTGTCCTCGGTGATCACGGAAGCGCCCGTCGCCACGCCCCCGTCGACCGCGCCCGGAGTCCACAGCGGCGCGGTTCCGGTGGCGACGCCGATCGACAACGCCCCGCCACCGTCGACCCCCGTGCAGGCGGGAGCGGCACCTGCCACGCTCTCCCCGTCCACCACTGACCATCCGAGTGTGGCGGCGCCGCCGTTGTCGGACCGGGCCGGCCCCGGCCTCGGACCTTCGGCGCCGGTGTCCACGCCGTCACCGCAACCGCATGCGGCACCGTTCCCAGGCCTGCCCGGCCCGGATCCGCGCCCGATTCCGAACCCCCGCTTCCCCCTGCTGGAGTCTTTGGCGCCGCCCCGGCCGTCCGCGGACTCCCCAGGCCCCGACCCGAGTCGGCTCGACCCGCCGCCTCCCGACCTGCGAACGATCCGGGAGCGCGCCGCACGGCTGGTCGCCGACAGGGAGTCGTTCGACAGACGCCGCTACCGCGGTCACCTGCAGTCCCAGCGGACCTGGTTCGAGGACCGTCGACGTGAGACCCGAGCCGACTGGCTGCATGAGCGCGCCACGTACCACGAGGAACGGGCCAGCGACTGGGCCGCGCAGGCCATGGAGCTGCGCCGCGCCGGCCGGACCTTGGCGGCCGAACGATGGCACCGGGAGTCGCACGAGGCCGCTCTGGAGGCGGCCGATCTGCGCGAGGAGGCGCGGCACGTCCTGGCCGGCAGGCTCGTTCCGCAGGAGGTGATGGTCGAGAACGACCTCGACTTCTACCGCATCAACGACCACGTGGCGGACCTGGCCGTCGGCGCGGTGGAGACGGCCGACCACTCCGCGCTCACCGGTCACGGCCACCCCGAGCCGATCGACAGGTCCCGGCCGTACGGCCGCCGGGGAGGGCTCCGGCCTCCGCTCGCGCTGCACCAGACCGACCTCGAACGGCAGATGCCCCGCAACCCCGACGGCAGCGTGACGCGTACCGCCGATCCCCGGCGCGGTGGCTGGTTCCGCCTCGCGAACGACGGCGGACCGGCGGCCGACGCCACCCGGGGGATCAACTGCCTCGACTGCACGCTGTCGCTGTTCGAGACCTGGGTCCACGGACGGCCGCGCGTCGCGGCGCCGCGTACGTTCGACGGCTACCTGCACGGCGACGTGAACCGGCCGGTGGGCGGCGAGGCGGACGGACCGCTGCGGGTCGAGCAGACGACCGGCGGCCGGTTCCAGAACCTCTGCCGGCCGGATCGGCCCGGGATCACCGGCCGGGACCGGCAGCTGTTGGTGGACGGCGGTTACCGGGACCTGTACGCGCAGCTCGCGTCGGGCGGTCACGGCAGTTACGCGTTCCTCATCACCAGCTTCGAGGGCGGCGGCTCGCACGCGTGGGTGGCGCTGAACCAGAACGGCACGATCCTCTTCCTCGACCCGCAGACGGGCGAGGTGGCGGACCGGCCGATCTACCACCACAGCGGCCGTCCGGCCCGCGGCAACGTCGTCGGCGTCGACGCTCTGGTGCTCGGCCCCGACGGCCGGCCGATGCCGCTCGCCGGCCGCCCGCCCGGCACCTACAACGTCCTGCCCGAGCCGCTACCCCGTCCGGCGCCGCCACGGCCGCCGGCCCCGCCGCCGATCGCAGACGGCCACGTCCCGGACTTCAACCACGTCCACCTGCTCGGCGAGTCCACCACCATCTACCGCCGGGGCGACGGACCGATGCCGGGGAGCGCGCCGCCGGTCGAGCCGGAACCGGCCGGGGTGCACCAGGACCACCGGCAGGCGCACGCCGACCGGATCGCCGCCGGGCTCTACGTACGTGACACGCTGGCGGAGAGCGGGAACCTCGACGCCGCCTTCGCCGCCGGGGTGACGCCCGTCGAACTGGCGCAGCACGCCGACGTGCCGACGCTGCGGCGGCTCGTACCGGCGCTGGACGAGAGCGGTGCGGCCGACCTCACCCGGTTGTTCGCCGACCCGCGTGTGCAGCGGATGCTCGACCAGAGCTGGGAGGCGCCGCCGCGACGCGAGGAGTTGCTGGCCGAGACGCTGGTGCGGCAACTCGCGGAGCGGCCCGACCTGGTCCGGATGATCCTGGCGACGCCGGAACTCGCCAACTCGCTGACCGCGCGGCCGCTGACCCTGCATCACCTGGCCAGCCACCAGCAGGCCATCGATGTACTCGGCGAGGTCATCAACGACATAGCCGAGTACGGGGCGGACGCTGTCGTAGCGCATGAACCATTGACGCCTCAACCGACGCCCATCACTCACGAGCAGCGTCGACTCGTCGATTCGGTGGCATCCCGCCGTCAGTCGAGACTGCAACCTGGGTTTGATGAAAGGCGACGTCATGATGAGGTCTACCGCCTTGCATACGTTGACCGGCTGTATGCGGATGCGGTGGTCGCCCAGCAGGAGCTGAACAGGCTTGCCATCAAGCTGGCTGCACACGGCGGCACGCCCGGCTGGCGGACCGAGCCCAAGAGCCGAGAGCGTGTCCTCGACAAGCTGGAAGGTGAGTACGAGAATGACGCGTCCCAGCTCAAGGACTTGGCCGGCGCCAAAGTGCAGTTCGACAGCGTCGATGCGGTTTACCAGGCACTCGGCCGTCTAGCAGTCGACCCGGAGGTCGTGATTCTGCACATCAAGGATCGTTTCCTCAATCCGCAGACGAGCGGTTATCGGGACCTACTGCTGAACCTC
The DNA here is from genome assembly GCF_000717585.1 of Micromonospora globosa. Taxonomy (NCBI): domain Bacteria; kingdom Bacillati; phylum Actinomycetota; class Actinomycetes; order Micromonosporales; family Micromonosporaceae; genus Micromonospora; species Micromonospora globosa. Next base: position 62,338 of record NZ_JNZR01000011.1, on the reverse strand, counting down.
CGGATGTCGAACGGCCATGTAGGAGAGCTTCGGCTGCACCTGGTGTCGCTCGATGACATCGCAGAGTGGGAGCATTCGTTGTACGAGGTTCGGCGCGACCTCAGCGCGGCGGCAGAGATCGAGGGCAGGCCGTTGACACAGGGGGAACGTGCGATTCGGGACGGACTCCTCTGGCGAGTGCAGGACGCTTACTGGAGCAAGGTGCAAGAGAGCCTTGGGGAGGAGCCACCGCGGTGACTCAGGTAGAGGGCTTGCGGCTGCCGAAGTTCTTCGATTACTTCGACTCCCCCCTGAAGCTCGTAGCCACGGCCGATGGCGGCGTCGCAGGCTGGAGGCTCTCCAAGGACACAGGGGGCTGGCGCGAGGCCAACAATCTCATCGACAAGGTGCTCTTCACCGGCGGTGACGAGATCAGTGAGATCTCGCGGGATGAGTTCGTACAACTCACTGAACACGAGCGAGGTCGCTATCTGAATGGCGACGGGCCGATCTTCGCGCTCTACGAAACCGTCCGGGCGATCGAGGACACGCTCCAGCAGGAACGCCGTTACCCGACGCCGCAGGAACAGGCGCTGATCCGGGGAGTCCGGCGGCGGACCTTCGTGATGTTCGAGGAGCAGCTCCAGCAGGCCGGTGACCCGGCCGCCGACCCCACCATCGCCTCCTGACAACGGCCCGGAACGCCATGCCCTCCACCGACGGCCCGCCCGTGCCCTACCTGCCGCCCGCCGACGTGGCGGAGGCGCGACGCGTACAGGAGGAGTTGCGGTCCCGGGTGGACCTGGTCGGGCCCGGTCCTGCCGCGCCCGCGACGGTGGCCGGGCTGGACGTGGCGTTCGCGCAGGACCGTGACCTGCTCGCAGCGGCCGTCACGGTCCTCGACGCGGCCACCCTCGACGTGGTGGACGAGGCGGTGTGCGTGGGGCGGCCCGCCTTCCCGTACGTGCCGGGACTGTTCGCGTTCCGCGAGATGCCGGCATTGCTCGCCGCGCTGGACCGGCTCACCACCCGTCCGGAGCTGTTGGTCTGTGACGGCCACGGGCTGGCGCACCCGCGCCGGTTCGGGCTGGCCTGTCATCTGGGCCTGGTGACCGGGCTGCCCACGATCGGGGTGGGCAAGACGCCGCTCGTCGGCTCGTGGACGGGCCCCGGTCCCGAGCGTGGTGACAGCGCCGACCTGTGTGACGAGGGCGAGGTGGTCGGGCGGGTGCTGCGGACTCAGGACGGTGTCCGGCCGGTCTTCGTGAGCGTCGGGCACCGGATGGGGTTGGACGACGCGGTGGAGCGGGTACTGGCACTGACGCCCCGGTACCGGCTGCCGGAGACCACCCGTACGGCCGACCGGCTGTGCCGGCGGGCGCTCGCCGATGCAGGCGCGTCGGGCGGTGACCTGGGCGGGCGGTGATCGCGTGGCGCTGCACACATGTGGCGTGCTCGATGCGCGGGTGCCTGGAGGGGCCGGTAGTAACCTGACCGGCGGATCCGGTCCGGACGCAACGGTGAGGTGGAGATGTCGGCAGGGCGGCACGCGGCGCGGTGGGCCATGGTCGGCGCGCTGCTGGGTGGCCTGATCGCCGTCCCGGCGTCACCGGCGTCGGCCCGGGACGACCGGGTGGGACTGCGCTCGGCGAAGAGCTTCACCGCCGGTGGTCCGCCCGGGACGGTGGCGGTCGAGGTGCGCAAGCGCACGGACGGCTGCGTGCAGTTGCGTACCGCGGTCGGGCTCCGGCTGGAGGGCCTGCGGGCCGACCAGGTCCGGGTGCAGGTGGCGTCCGGCGGCCGATGGGTGCCGGTGCAGGTCTCCGGGGACGGCGGCGCCGTCGCCACCGCCGCGGTCGCGCCGGTCGACCGGCCGCTGTGCAAGGGCAAGGGCGTCACCGTGCGTTACCGGGTGTCCTTCCTGGCCGGGGCCGTCGGCGGCCGGCTGGAGCTGGCCGGTGAGGCGAGCGCCGCGAACGGCGACGTGCTCGGCCGCGCCGGCGGCTCGGCCCGGCTGGTGGGCGCGCCGACGCCGAGTCCCAGCCCGTCCCGTAAGCCCTCGCCGACGCCCAGCGCGAGCGAGACCACGCCGACCGAGGCGACCGACACGTCGCCGGTGGCCGCCGCCGTCGCCCCGGCCACCGCCGCGGCCGACGACTCGTCGTTCGGAGGTTCCATGATCATGTGGTTCGGTATCGGGCTGGTGCTCGTCGGCGCCGCCCTCATCGTCCTGCTGCTGCGCCGCAACCGCGCCGACCGCAGCGGTGGCGGCGTGGACGCCGGCCTCCCGCCGGTCCCGCTGCCGCGCAGCACCACCACCTACCGCTCCGGCACGCCCGGGCCGGCCCCCACGGTGTACGGGGGCGCGACACCGCCCCGCCCGGCCGGCAACGTGTACGGCGCGCCCGCGCCCGCTCCGACGCCGCCGGCCCCGCCTGCCGGGGATGCGACGAGCGTCTTGCCCCGCTTGCCGGACTGAGCCGGAACCCGACCCGGTCCCGGGGTTACCGTGACTGTGGGTGGTCATGCCGTGACCCGGTAGCCGCCACCTGCCCGGCCGGAGGACGGAACACCGGGGCCGAACGGGGCCCGGTGCCGGGGCCGCTCGGCCGATAAGATCGCGTGCGCCGATCGGCACCGCCGACCGGTGAGACCGCATACGTGGAAGGAGCCGCGCCGTGGCCCTGGACCCGCAGTTGCTCGACATCCTCGCCTGCCCGGACACGCATCACGCCCCGCTCGACTACGACGCGCAGGCGCAGACGCTCACCTGCACCGAGTGCGGTCGCATCTTCGAGGTCCGGGACGACGTCCCGGTGCTCCTGCTGGACGAGGCGCGCGGTGGACCCGCCGCCGACGACGCGCGGGGCGGGTCGTCGCGGTGATGGAGGGTACGGCCGGGGTCAGCGGCCACCGGCACGCCGACGAGGCCCTGCTGGACGACGCGGCGCAGCTCTCCGAGCGGGATCCGGGCGGCATGCTCCGGTTCACCGCGTCCGCGGGCGCCCAGGTGCGCGAGTCGGCGGCGCTGGCCGCCGAGGCGAACCTGTCGGTGCTCGCCGACGACGGGCGACCCCGCGCGGTGGTCATCGCCGGCATCGGCACCGCCGGGCGTACCGGTGACGTGCTGGCCACCGTCGCCGGGCCGCGCTGCCCGGTGCCGGTCATCCCGCACCGCAGCGCCGGCGTGCCGGGCTGGGTGGGCGCGGCGGACGTGGTCATCGCGGTGAGCGCGTCGGGCCGCAGCCCGGAGGCGCTGGGCGCGGCCGAGGCGGCGCACCGGCGCGGTGCCCGGCTGGTCGCGGTCGGCGCGCCCGACTCGCAGCTCCAGTCGGTGGCCGAGCGGGCCCGCGCGCCGTTCATCCCGGTGCCCCGGCGCGCGCCGGCCCGGGCCAGCCTCTGGGCGCTCACCGTGCCGGTTCTGCTGGCCGCCCGTACCCTCGGGCTCGTGAAGGTCAACGAGGCGGATCTGGCCGAGACGGCGGCCCGGCTGGACGCCGACGCCGATCGATGCCGGCCGACCGCCGAGTCCTTCGTCAACCCGGCCAAGTCACTGGCGCTCGGCCTGTCCGGTTCGATCCCGATCGTGTGGGGTTCGTCCCCGCTGGCCACCGTGGCCGCCCGGCGGTTCGGTGACACGTTGTCCGCGAACGCCCGCTACCCGGTGGTCGCCGGTGCGCTGGGCGAGGCGGGCCGGGGCCGCGTCGGCCTGCTCGACGGCGTGTTCGGCGGTCTGGCCGAGGGCGAGCGGGACATCTTCGCCGACCCGGGCGACGACGAGCCCGACGGCACCCGGCTACGGCTGGTGCTGCTGCGCGACGGCGGGCTCAACGCCGACGACGACACCGACGAGCCGCTGGCGGTCGAGGAGCGCCGCGCGGACGCGGTGCAGACGCTCGCCGAGCGGCGCGGGGTGCGCTGCGACGTGGTGACCGCCGAGGGCGGCTCCGCGCTGGAGCGGCTCGCGTCGCTGGTGGCGGTCCCCGACTTCGCCTCGATCTACCTGGCCCTGGCGCACGGGCTGGACCCGATGGCGGTACCGGCAATCACGGAGATGAAGGAGCTGGCAAACCAGTGAGCACACGGGGCATCGAGCGAGGCGGGGAATGAGCGCAAACGGGGGCACGAAGGCGATCGTCGCCGCCCTGGCGGCGAACCTCGGCATCGCCGTCACCAAGTTCATCGCGTTCGCCCTCACCGGCTCGTCGTCGATGCTGGCCGAGTCGATCCACTCGGTGGCCGACTCGGGTAACCAGGGCCTGCTGCTGCTCGGCGGCCGGCGGGCCAAGCGGCAGGCCACGCCGCAGCACCCGTTCGGGTACGGCCGGGAGCGCTACATCTACGCCTTCATCGTGGCGATCGTGCTGTTCAGCATCGGTGGCCTGTTCGCGCTCTACGAGGCGTACCACAAGGCGTCCGACCCGCACGCGATCACGGAGTGGCAGTGGGTGCCGGTGGTGGTGCTGGTCGCGGCGATCGTGATGGAGGGCTTCTCCTTCCGTACCGCGATCAAGGAGTCGAACCTGGTCCGGGGCAAGCAGTCCTGGGTCCGGTTCATCCGTCGCGCCAAGGCGCCGGAGCTGCCGGTGGTGCTGCTGGAGGACTTCGGCGCCCTGGTCGGTCTGGTCTTCGCGTTGTTCGGCGTCGGCATGACGCTGATCACCGGAGACGGCATGTGGGACGCCGCGGGCACTGCGATGATCGGTGTGCTGCTGGTGATCATCGCGATCACGCTGGCGATCGAGACCAAGAGCCTGCTGCTCGGCGAGGGTGCCGAGCAGAGCGAGCTGGACAAGATCGAGCAGGCTGTGACCAGCGGTCCCGAGGTCGAGCGGATCATCCACATGAAGACGCTCTACCTCGGCCCCGAGGAGCTGATGGTGGCCGCGAAGATCGCGGTGCCGGCCTGGGAGACCGCCCAGGACCTGGCGCGTGACATCAACGCGGTCGAGGCGCGGATCCGCCGCGAGGTGCCCACCGCCCGGGTGATCTACCTGGAGCCGGACATCTACTCGCCCGCCGCCGAGCGGGCCGGTACCGGGCAGGCGGCGGACACCGCCGTCCCGGAGGCCGTGACCAGTGGTGGGGCGCAGCCGGCCGACGAGGTGGCCGGGCGGCCCGGGAGCTGACCGATGGAGTTGTTGCAGGGCCGGATCCGTGACTACGCCTGGGGCTCGCGCACCGCGATCGCCGAGTTGCAGGGGCGGCCGGTGCCGAGCAACGGGCCGGAGGCGGAGCTGTGGCTGGGCGCCCACCCGGGCGCCCCGGCCACTGTGCAGCGCGACGGCCGGCCGGTCAGCCTCACCGAACTGCTGGTGGCCGAGCCGGGCCACTGGCTGGGTGAGCGGCTGGTCGGCCGGTTCGGCACCCGGCTGCCGTTCCTGCTGAAGGTGCTGGCCGCCGACGCGCCGCTGAGCCTCCAGGCGCATCCGGACGCCGAGCAGGCCCGCGCCGGGCACGCCGCCGACGTGGGGCGGGTCAACTACGTCGACCCGTACCACAAGCCGGAGTTGCTGGTGGCGCTCTCGGAGTTCGACGCGCTGTGCGGCTTCCGCGATCCGGGGGAGTCGGCGGCGGCGATCGCCGCGTTCGGCGTACCCGCGCTGGAGCCTGTGGTGGCGGCGTTGCGCGACGGGCCGGCGGGGCTGCGGGAGGCGGTACGCCTGCTGTTGAGCTGGCCCCGGGCGGAGCGGGCGGGGCTGGTGGCGGCCGTGCTGGCGGCGGCGGAGGCCGGGCCGGCCTCGGCGGACGCCGAGCTGGTCCGCACGCTCGCGTCGGGCTATCCGGCCGACCCGGGCGTGGTGGTGGCGTTGCTGCTGCACCACGTCCGGCTGGCGCCCGGCGAGGGCATCTGGATGCCGGCCGGGAACCTGCACGCCTACCTGCGCGGCACCGGCGTCGAGATCATGGCGGCCAGTGACAACGTGCTGCGCGGCGGGCTGACCCCGAAGCGGGTCGACGTGGACGAGCTGCTGCGGGTGCTCCGGTTCGAGGTGCTGACCCAGCCGGTGCTGCGGCCGGAGCAGGTGGAGCCGGGGGTGCTGACCTGGCCGGTGCCGGTGGAGGACTTCGCGCTGCACCGGGTCGAGGTGGCTGCCGGGTCGCCGGGGGTGCGGCTGACGCTGCCCGGGCCGCGTGTGGTGCTCTGCCGGGCCGGGAAGCTGACCGTTGACGACGGCGTGGGCGTGGTGACGCTGGACGCGGGTCAGGCAGCGGTCGGTACGGCGGCCGGTGGCCCGCTGACGGTGGGCGGGGCGGGCGAGGCGTTCGTCGCCACTTGCGGCATGCACTGATCTGCGCAAGTCCGACTTTCCCGAAATAGCTTGACGGTCACGCTGCGTGGTGTGACTCTATGGGTACGCAGCGTTGTCGCGACGAAGGTCCGGTGACGTGCGGGGGAACCAAACCGGGGGGATGCGCGGGGCGGCCGGGCCGTGGGTGGAAAGTCCGCTCACGACCGACCGCCCCGTGCGCTGTCCGCCGACCGGCCGATTGCGCGGTCGGCCAACCGGGCACGGGTCGAGTGGCCCGCGAGCGTAAGGTGGAAGGCTGCGCACCACCATCGTTCGACAGGAGCTTCCATGACCAGCACCCTCCCGGCGGCCTCCAGCGGCGCGTCGTCGCAGGCCCGGCCGAGCACCCTCGCCGAGGGCGACTACAAGGTGGCGGATCTGTCGCTCGCCGCGTTCGGGCGCAAGGAGATCCGGCTCGCCGAGCACGAGATGCCCGGCCTGATGGCGATCCGGCGTGAGTTCGCCGAGGCCCAGCCGCTGGCCGGCGCCCGCATCACCGGTTCGCTGCACATGACCGTTCAGACCGCCGTCCTGATCGAGACCCTTGTCGCGCTCGGCGCGCAGGTCCGCTGGGCGTCCTGCAACATCTTCTCCACCCAGGACCACGCCGCCGCCGCGATCGTGGTCGGCCCCGAGGGCACCCCGGAGGCCCCGGCCGGCGTGCCGGTCTACGCCTGGAAGGGCGAGACGCTGCCGGAGTACTGGTGGTGCACCGAGCAGGTGCTGGCGTGGCCCGACGGGCAGGGCCCGAACATGATCCTGGACGACGGCGGCGACGCCACCCTGCTCGTCCACAAGGGCGCCGAGTTCGAGAAGGCGGGCGTCGTGCCGCCGGTCGAGTCCGCCGACTCCGAGGAGTACGCGGTCATCCTCGAACTGCTGCACCGCTCGCTGGCCGAGGACGGCCAGCGCTGGACCCGGATCGCCGCCGGCATCAAGGGCGTCACCGAGGAGACCACCACCGGTGTGCACCGGCTCTACGAGATGCACCGCGCCGGCACGCTGCTCTTCCCGGCCATCAACGTCAACGACTCGGTGACCAAGAGCAAGTTCGACAACAAGTACGGCTGCCGCCACTCGCTCATCGACGGCATCAACCGCGCCACCGACGTGCTGATCGGCGGCAAGATGGCTGTCGTCATGGGCTACGGCGACGTGGGCAAGGGCTGCGCCGAGTCGCTGCGCGGCCAGGGCGCCCGGGTCGTGGTGACCGAGGTCGACCCGATCTGCGCGCTCCAGGCGGCGATGGACGGCTACCAGGTCGCCACGCTCGACGACGTGGTGGAGCAGGCCGACATCTTCATCACCGCGACCGGCTGCTTCGACGTCATCACCAACGAGCACATGGCCCGGATGAAGCACCAGGCCATCGTGGGCAACATCGGCCACTTCGACAACGAGATCGACATGGCCGGCCTGGCCAAGCGCAGCGACGTGACCCGGGAGAACATCAAGCCGCAGGTCGACGTGTGGCGCTTCGACGACGGCCACGCCATCATCGTGCTCTCCGAGGGCCGCCTGCTGAACCTGGGCAACGCCACCGGCCACCCGAGCTTCGTGATGTCGAACTCGTTCGCCAACCAGACGATCGCCCAGATCGAGCTGTTCACCAAGACCGAGGAATACCCGATCGGCGTCTACGTGCTGCCCAAGCACCTGGACGAGAAGGTCGCCCGGCTGCACCTGGACGCGCTCGGCGCGAAACTGACCACGCTGACCAAGGAGCAGGCCGCCTACCTGGGCGTCTCCCCGGAGGGCCCGTTCAAGTCGGACCACTACCGCTACTGAGTCCCACGCTCGGAGAAGGGACCGGGGTCGGCCGCCGTGCGGCCGCCCCGGTCCTTTTTCGCGTACGGGGGGAGTCCGGCGGATGTCGAACCAGGTGACGTTACCCGGATCGGCTTGACGTTTGCTGTGAACAGGAGCAAGGTATGGCTGCCCTAAGTTAACTGAGGCAAGCCTGACTACGGAGTATCCATGTTCGCCACGTACCTGATCGGCCTGCGCGAGGGCCTGGAAGCGACCCTCGTGGTCAGCATCCTCGTCGCCTTCCTGGTCAAGTCGCAGCGCCGGGACCGGCTGCCGCAGGTGTGGGCCGGCGTCGGCCTGGCCCTGGCGCTCTCCGTCGGCTTCGGCTCCCTGATCCAGTACACCTCCACCTCGCTGCTGCGCACCTCCGAGTCGCGCGAGCTGTTCGAGGCGGTCACCTCGGTCGCCGCCGTGGTCTTCGTGACCTGGATGATCTTCTGGATGCGCCGGGCCGCCCGCACCATCGCCGGTGAGCTGCGCGGCAAGCTCACCGACGCGCTCGCCGTCGGCTCCCTGGCGGTCGCCGGCATGGCGTTCCTCGCGGTGATCCGCGAGGGTCTGGAGACCGCGCTGATCTTCTATGCCGCGGCCGAGAGCGCCGCCGGCGGAACCGGGCCCGGCTCGCTGCTCGCCCTGGCCGGCGGCATCGCCACCGCCGTCGTGATCGGCTTCCTGCTCTACCGCAGCGCGGTACGGATCAACCTGAGCCGGTTCTTCACCTGGACCGGCGCGCTGCTCATCCTGGTCGCGGCCGGCATCCTCAAGTACGGCGTGCACGACTTCCAGGAGGCCGGCGTGCTGCCCGGCCTGAACGACCTGGCCTTCGACATCTCGGGCACGCTCGACCCGGGCTCCTGGTACGGCGCGCTGCTCGCCGGCATGTTCAACGTCACCGCCGCGCCGACGGTGCTGGAACTGGTCGCCTGGGTCGCGTACGCGGTGCCGGTGCTCGTCCTCTTCCTGCGCAAGCCGGCCAAGCCCGCGAAGCCGGTGCAGTCCGCCGAGCCGGTGCAGTCCGACGAGCCGGCCGCCGACACGTCCGCCGAGACGTCCGCCGCGCCGGCCGACGCCGCCGCCGTTCCGTCCCCCCGCTCCTGACCCGCCCGTTTCCGAGGAGACCCCGCACGATGCGTACCACTCGACTCGTCGCGCCCGCCGCCGCCGGGCTGCTCGCCGTCGCCGGACTGACCGGCTGCGGGGGCGGTGACGACGCCGACGCCACGAACGGCGGGCCGATCGCCGTCAAGGCCACCGACAGCGTCTGCGAGGTCGGCGACACCGAGATCGACGCCGGTCAGGTGACCTTCAAGGTGACGAACACCGGTTCCAAGGTCAACGAGTTCTACGTCTACGCGGCCGGTGACCGGGTGATGGGCGAGGTGGAGAACATCGCCCCCGGGCTCAGCCGCGAGCTGCGGGTCGAGCTGACCGCCGGCACGTACGAGACGGCCTGCAAGCCGGGGATGAGCGGCCGGGGCATCCGGGGCGCGCTGAAGGTCTCCGGAACCGCCGCCACAGTCGCCCCCGACGCCGCGCTGACCCAGGCCACCGAGAGCTACCAGCGGTACGTGCGCAGCCAGACCGCCGCGCTGCTGACGAAGACCGAGGAGTTCGTGGCGGCGGTCAAGGCGAACGACGTGGCCAAGGCCAAGGCGCTGTACCCGGTGGCCCGCACCTACTGGGAGCGGATCGAGCCGGTCGCGGAGAGCTTCGGCGACCTCGACCCGAAGATCGACGGCCGCGAGGAGGTGGTCGAGGAGGGCATGGAGTTCACCGGCTTCCACCGGATCGAGAAGGACCTCTGGACCACCGGGGACGTCAGCAAGGACGGCCCGATCGCCGACCGGCTCCTGGTCGACGTGAAGGCGATCGTCGCCAAGGCGGACGCCGAGAAGCTCACCCCGCTCCAGCTCGCCAACGGCGCCAAGGCGCTGCTCGACGAGGTCGCCAGCGGCAAGATCACCGGCGAGGAGGAGCGTTACTCGCACACCGACCTCTGGGACTTCAACGCCAACCTGGAGGGCTCGAAGGCGGCGATCGCGGCGCTGCGCCCGGCGCTGGAGCAGCGCGCGCCCGACCTGGTGAAGCAGCTCGACAGCGAGTTCGCGAACGTGGAGGCAACCCTCGGCAAGCACCGGGACGGCGACGGCTGGAAGCTGCACACCCAGCTCGGCAAGGCCGAGCTCAAGGAGCTGTCGGACGCGGTGAACGCGCTGGCCGAGCCGGTCAGCAAGGTCGCGGCGGCAGTCGCGCGATGACCGGCCCGGCCGGTGGTGACGCGACGAGCGAGCCGAACCACGAGCGGACCGGTCGCGGCCTGTCCCGCCGCCGGGCGATGACACTGGCCGGCGTCGGTGTGGCCGGCGTCGCCGGGGTGGCGGGCGGCGCGGGTGCGCTGCTCGCCGGCGGGAACGAGGCCTCAGCCACCGGCTCCGCCGCAGGGTCGGTGCCGTTCCTCGGCGAGCACCAGGCCGGCATCACCACCCCGGCCCAGGACCGGCTGCACTTCGTCGCGTTCGACGTGGTCACGAAGGACCGGGACCGGTTGGTCGCCATGCTCCAGGAGTGGACCGCCGCCGCGGCCCGGATGACCGCCGGCAAGGACGCCGGGGTGATCGGCGCCGTCGGCGGCATGCCCGAGGCCCCGCCGGACGACACCGGCGAGGCGCTCGGACTGCCCCCGTCGCAGCTCACCCTCACCGTGGGCTTCGGGCCGACGCTGTTCCGCGACGCGCAGGGCCGGGACCGCTTCGGCATCGCCGCCCGCCGCCCGGCCGCCCTCGCCGACCTGCCGCACTTCGCCGGGGACGCGCTCAGGTCGGAGCTGTCCGGTGGCGACCTCTGCGTCCAGGCCTGCGCCAACGATCCGCAGGTGGCGGTGCACGCCATCCGCAACCTGGCCCGGATCGGCATGGGCGTGGTGAGCGTCCGCTGGTCGCAGCTCGGCTTCGGGCGTACCTCGTCGACGTCGCGGGACCAGGCCACGCCGCGCAACCTGTTCGGCTTCAAGGACGGCACCGCCAACCTCAAGGCCGAGGACGCGGGCCTGCTCCGCGACCAGCTCTGGGTCCAGCCCGGTGACGGCCCGGAGTGGATGACGGGTGGCTCCTACCTGGTCACCCGGAAGATCCGGATGCTGATCGAGACGTGGGACCGCAGCCCGCTGGCCGAGCAGGAGATGATCGTCGGGCGGACCAAGGGCAGCGGCGCGCCGCTGGGCCTCCGGGACGAGTTCGACGAACCGGACTTCGCCGCGAAGGGCGACGACGGGGAGCCGCTCATCGCCGACACCGCACACGTACGGCTCGCCCACCCGGACGCGAACAACGGCGCCCGCCTGCTGCGCCGCGGCTACAACTTCGTGGACGGCTCGGACGGGCTGGGCCGGCTCGACGCCGGTCTGTTCTTCATCGCCTACCAGCGGGATCCGCGCCGGCAGTTCGTGCCGATCCAGACCCGGCTGGCCCGCAACGACGCGATGAACGAGTACCTGCGGCACGTCTCCAGCGGCCTGTTCGCCTGCCCGCCCGGCGTACGCGACGCCGCCGACTGGTGGGGACGAGGGCTGTTCGGCTGAGCCCGGCTCAGCGGCGTACCGGATCGGGGGCGGCCTCCGGCGCCGCGGACCGCAACCGGCCGACGGCCGGCGCGGCGGGACGCAGGGTGGCCGGCGCGACGGCGTGCGGCACCGCGGCCGGGACCAGCTCCGGCCAGAGCGTGGCGGTGACCGCCCGGGCGCGGCCCAGCCGGAGCGCGGCCCGGCGCCCCCGCTCGGCCAGCACGGCGGACAGGTAGACCCAGTCCGGCGCGGACCACGGCGGAGGCGGCGAGGTGACCGCCGCGGCCTCCACCCACAACGCCCGGCCCAGCCGGGAACGGTCCGGCTCGGCGAGCTGAGGCAGCCGGTCCAGATACTGCCGGACGGCCAGCGCCAGCCCGTCGTCGAACCGGGTCAGGTCGAGCGTGGTCGCCCAGGCCAGCAGCGGCGGCGGAGCCGGCGGCAGCGGCCGCCACAGCGCGGCGCCTCGACTGTGCACCACGAGCGTGCCGGCGACCAGGTCACCCAGCCGGCGGCCGCGCGGGTCGGTGAGCATCACCGTGACGCTCGCCGCCCAGCTCAGCAGCGGCAGCACCAGCCCGGGCCACTCCACCGCGACGCCCACGAGCGCCCGGGTCAGCGACTGGCCCACCCCCACCGGGCCGCCGTCGGCCCGCACCACCCGCAGCCCCACGGCCAGCTTGCCCACCGTCCGGCCACCGGCGAAGCGCTCCATCACCACCGGATAGCCGAGCAGGACCAGCACCAGCAGCACGACCTGGAGCGCGCCGGCCAGCGCGGCATCGAGGACGTCGCCCAGCAGGGCGAGCGCCACCATGGCCAGCACTGCGCCGAGCAGCAGGAACAGCACGAGCTGGATCACGGCGTCGATCAGCAGGGCGAGCACCCGGGAGCCCAGCCGGGCCACCCGGACATCCAGCTCCACCGCCTCGCCGCTGACCAGACCGGCATCGGCCCAACTGGGCGGTGGGGGAGGTTGCGCGCGCACCCCGACAGTGAACACCATGGACGCCGAACGGGGGAGGGTGAGTGGATCTCGACGCGTACGTGGCCGAGCACGGCGCCGAATGGCGGCGGCTGGAACACCTGACCGGCCGGCGTCGCCTCGACGCGGCCGAGGTCGACGAACTGGTGGCGCTCTACCAGCGCAGCGCCACACACCTCTCCGCGCTGCGCGCCCGGGCACCCGAGCCGACGCTGGTGAACCGCCTGTCCCACCTGGTCCTCGCCGCCCGGGCCCGGGTCACCGGCCGCCCCCGGCCGTCCTGGGCGGCGGTGGGCCGGTTCCTGGCCGCCGACCTGCCCGCCGCCCTCTACCGGGCCTGGCCGTGGTGGTGCGGCGTGGCCACGGCGTTCAGCGCCCTGAGCGCCTTCCTCATCTGGTTCGTCGCCGGTAACCCGGACACCGCCGCCGCGTTCGTCGGCCCCGAGGCGGCCCGGCAGCTCGTGGACTCCGGTTTCGCCGGCTACTACACCGAGTTCGCCGCGCCCACGTTCGCGTTCCACCTGTGGACGCACAACGCCTGGCTGGCCGCCCAGTGCCTGGCCGCCGGCGTCCTCGTGGTGCCGGTCCTCTGGCTGCTGTGGCAGAACGCGCTGAACATCGGCGTGGTCGGCGGCGTGATGATCTCCTACGGCCGGGCGGACGTCTTCTTCGGCATGATCACCCCGCACGGGCTGCTGGAGCTGACCGGCATCTTCGTCGCCGCCGGGGTCGGACTGCGGACCGCCTGGGCCTGGATCGCCCCGCCCGCGCACCTCGGGCGCGGCCGTGCGGTCGCCGAGGCGGGACGGCTCGCCGTCGTGGTCGCCGCCGGCCTGGTCGGCCTCTTCGCGGTCTCCGCGCTGATCGAGGCGTTCGTGACCCCGGCGCCGGTGCCGATCCCGCTGCGGGTGGCCGCCGGCGCCGCGGTGTGGCTGGCCTTCCTGGCGTACGCGCTGGTGCTCGGCCGGCGCGCGGTCAGAGCTGGCCGAGAGACTTGAGCCGCAGATAGGTGTCGGCGACGGCCGGGGCCAGCCGGTGCCCCGGTACGTCCACCACAGTCACGCCGTAGCGCGACAGGGCGGCGCGTACCCGGTCCCGTTCGGCCAGCGCCCGCCACGCCGACGCGGCCGCGTACGGGTCGTCCGGGCCGGCCGGGGTGGCAGTGGCGAGCCGGTTCAGCACCGGGTCGCCGGCCGCGGCCAGCACCACCCGGTGCCGGGTCGCCAGCCGGGGCAGCACCGGCAGCAGCCCGTCGCCGATCGCGCCCGCCTCCAGCGCGGTGAACAGCACCACCAGGCTGCGCTGCCGCTCCCGGCGCAGCACCTCGGCGGCGATCAGCTCGAAGTCGGTCTCGGCCAGCGCGGGCTGCAACGGCGCCACCGCGTCGACCAGCCGGGCGAGCAGCGCCGGACGGCCGCTGCCGGTCACCCGGGCCCGGATCTCCGTGTCCGCCGCCAGCAGGTCCACCCGGTCACCGGCCCGGGCGGCGAGCGCGGTGAGCAGCAGCGCCGCGTCGATGGCGGTGTCCAGCCGCGGCTCGTCGCCGAGGCGTACCGCCGACGTGCGGCCGGTGTCCAGGACGCAGACCAGCCGCCGGTCGCGCTCCGGGCGCCAGGTGCGCACCAGCACGTCGGCGCGGCGGGCGCTGCCCCGCCAGTCGATCGAGCGGACGTCGTCGCCCACCGCGTACTCGCGCAGCGTGTCGAACTCGGTGCCGTGACCGCGCCCCCGGGTCACCTGCACGCCGTCGATGACCCGCAGCCGGGCCAGCTTCTCCGGCAGGTGCCGGCGGGAGTCGAAGCGTGGCAGCACCCGCAGCGTCCACTGTGGCGTGGCGGGTTGCCCGGCGCGCTGCCGGGCACCCAGGCGCATCGGCCCGAGCGAGCGTACGGTCAGCGCCACCGCCGGCCGGTCGCCGCGCCGGGTCGGGGTGAGCCGGACCGGCAGCGTGGCGGTGCCACCGGGCGGCACGGTGAGCAGGCGGTCCGGCGGCACGTCCGGGCGCGCCCCGGCCGACGGCACCCAGGCGTCGCGTACCTGGGCGTGGAGCGTGCGATCGGTGGGGTTGGCCAGGTGCAGCGTGACGGTGGCGGTGCCGCCGAGGCGGACCGTCCGCTCCCCGGACCGGGTCACCGTGAGCGCGTCCGGCGGGACCGCCATCGCCCGGTCGAGCAGCACCAGCAGCAGCACCGTCGCGGTCAGCACGGCGACGCCGAGGAACGGCGCCGGCCAGGCCGGCAGGGTCAGCGCGCCCGCGCCGAGCAGCAGACCCGCCCGCCAGGTCATCGCGGCGTCGGCACGGTGGCCAGCACCGAGTCCAGCACGGCGTCCACAGTCACGCCCTCCAGTTCCGCCTCCGGACGCGGGCGCAGCCGGTGCCGCAGCGTGGGCCGGGCGACCGCCTTGACGTCGTCCGGGGTGACGTGGTCGCGGCCGGCCAGCCAGGACCACGCCTTGGCGGCGTTGAGCAGCGCGGTGGCGCCCCGGGGGGACGCGCCCAGCTCCAGCGCCGGAGCGGACCGGGTGCCCCGGCACAGGTCCACGATGTAGCCGAGCACCGGCTCGGCCACGTGCACCATCCGCACCTCGGCCCGGGCGGCGGCCAGGTCCGACGCGTCGGCCACCGGGCGTACGCCCGCGGCACGCAGGTCGCGCGGGTCGAAGCCGGCGTGGTGCGCCCGCAGCACGCCCAGCTCCTCCTCGCGCTCCGGCAGCGGCACAGTCAGCTTGAGCAGGAAACGGTCGAGCTGCGCCTCGGGCAGCGGGTAGGTGCCCTCGTACTCGACCGGGTTCTGGGTGGCCGCGACGATGAACGGGTCGGGCAGCGGGCGGCGCTCGCCCTCGACGGAGACCTGCCGCTCCTCCATCACCTCCAGCAGCGCCGACTGCGTCTTGGGCGGGGTGCGGTTGATCTCGTCGGCGAGCAGCAGGTTGGTGAAGACCGGCCCCTCCCGGAACGTGAACGCGGCGGTGCGCTGGTCGAAGATCAGCGAGCCGGTGACGTCGCCGGGCATCAGGTCGGGGGTGAACTGCACCCGCTTGGCGTCCAGGTCGAGCGCGGCCGCCAGCGTCCGCACCAGCAGCGTCTTGGCCACTCCCGGTACGCCCTCCAGCAGCACGTGCCCCCGGCAGAGCAGGGCGATCACCAGGCCGGTCACCACCGCGTCCTGCCCGACGACGGCCTTGGCGACCTCGGCGCGCAGCCGGTGCAGGGCGGCGCGGGCGCCGGACGGGGCGGTGGTCGTGACGGGTCCGGTCACCGGGTGTCTCCTTCGCTGGGATGCGGGGCCAGGGTACGGGTCAGGACGTCCAGTTCGCGGGCCAGCTCCAGCAGCTCGCGGTCCTTCTCCGGGGCGGGGCCGTAGAGCAGGTCGGCCACCCGTTCCGGGTCGGCGCCGGCGCGCTCGGCGACCCGGGCGGCCACCTCGTCGTCGGGCGTGCCCGGGGGCAGGTTGAGCCGGGTCGTCAGCCGGTCCAGCGCGGCGTCGCGCAGCGTCGCGGCGACGGTGTCCCGGGCGCCCGCCTGGCGGTAGAGCCGCGCCCGGCCGCGTACCGTCTCGGCGGACCGGACGGTCACCGGCAGCGGCTCCGACACCGGCGGCCCGAGCCGGCGGGCCCGCCAGAGCACCACGAGCAGGCCGGCCAGGGCGAGCTGCACCAGGAGGGCCCAGAACCACTGCGGGAAGGCGCCCCAGAGCGGGTTCTCCCGCGGCGGATCGGCGCGGTCGGGCGGGTCGGGCCGTTCCGACCTGCCGCTGCCGGCCGGAGCGGGCTCCTCGGTGAACGGCTCCGGGGACCAGCTCGGAGCGGTCGGGGCCGACGCCGGCTCGGGCAGGTCGAGCCAGACCAGCGGGCGGTCGCCGCCGAGCAGGCCGGTGGCGAGGGCCTCGTTGCCCCACTCGCCGATCCGGTCGTTGCGGAACGGGTCGCTGGCGCCGGCCAGCACCACCTCGACCCGGCCGGGGACGCGCAGCAGCGCGCCGCCGTAGCAGTGGTCCACCTCGGCCGGCCCGGCGTACCGCTGGAGGTCGATCGCGGCCGTGCCGGCCCGGACCGCCTCGGGCAGCGGGCAGGGCGTGCCGTCGGCGTCCGGCGGCACCGCGCGGGCGGCCCAGCGCCCGCCGGCCGGTTCGACAGGGGTGTCCAACTCGGCGAGCACCCGCCGGGACGGCTCGACGAGCACCAGCCGGCTGCCGGGCGGCAGGGCGGTCAGCCCGTCGAGCAGGTCCGGGTGCACCAGGCCGGGCGCGGGCACGAACAGCGTGCTCGGCCCGGCCCCGGCGGTACGCAGCGCCGCCGCCAGATCCGTCTCCCGGCGTACCGGCACGCCCTGCGTCCGCAGCGCCTCGGCGAGCCGGCTGGCGCCGTCGTCGTCGGTGGCGACCGGGGACAGGAAACCGGGCTCGTCGGCGTCGGGCCGGTCGACCGCGCGCAGCACGAGCGTGGTCACGATCAACAGCACTGCGAGCCCGAGCGGGACGATCAACCGGTACGGACGCCGGCGCGGCGCCGCCGTGGCCGCCGCCGTCACGGTCTCCGGTACGACTGTGGCCGTCACCGCGGTTCCTCCCCGGTCAGCTCGCGGCTCAGGTCGGTGGCGAGTTCACGCATCCGCCGGTCGTGCGCGGCGGTCGCGGGACGCTGGGCGTACCAGAGGTCTGAGAAGATCGCCCCGGCCGCGTGCAGCGTCGGCCGGACCTGCGGCCGGTTACGGGCCGCCGCCTCGGTCAGCTCGACGACGGTGAGCCCGGGGCGGGGTTCCACCACCTGCCGGACGACCAGCAGCCGGACCATCTCGCGCAGACGCTCCCGGACCGCCTCGGCGTACCGGCCCTCGGCCGCCAGCCGGTCGGCCGGCCCGAGCCCGCCGGCCGGCACGGGTTCCGGGGTCCGGGGCGCGGGCAGGCGTACCGGCGGCGGATCGGTGCGCTTCCGGCTGCGCCGCCGGAACCGGGGCAGCCGGAACCGGGGCAGCCGGAACCGGGGCAGCCGTGGACGCCGCCACCGGGGGAGACTGAACCGGGGCAGCCGGCGGGGCACCCAGGCCGGGAAGAAGTACCAGCCCAGCGCCGCCAGCAGCGCGACCGCCAGCAGGATCAGCGCGACCAGCGGCAGCGGCACCACGTCACCGAGGGCCGCGACCGTCTCGGTCCACCACCGGCTCACCGGTGCGCCGCCAGCAGGACCGGCTCGGGCACGTCGGCCGGCGCGCGGGAGAGCCGGATGTCCAGCCCTTCGGTGCGGATCCGGGTCTCCAGGTGCAGCACCGCGTCCAGGCAGGCGAGCGCCGGGTACGCCAGCGCGTTCACAGCGGTGAAGGCGGCGATCGTCACCGGCAGCGCCCAGGCCGAGACGTCGAACAGGCCCAGCATGGTGAGGCCCTGGTAGAGACCCAGCCCGATGCCGAGCCGGATCAGCCACCAGCCCAGGTAGCCCAGCAGCCGTATCGCGGCGGCCCGAGCGCTGACCCGGCCGGCCAGGCGTAGCGTCCGCCAGGGCACCAGGTGCGCGGGCACCCCGTCCAGCACCAGGACCGGCACCACCAGGCCGAGCAGCGCGTACGCCGGGAACCAGCCCGGCCCGGTCAGGCCGGCGGCGGTGACGGTCAGCCCGACCAGGACGGCGGCCGGCAGTGCCGCGCCGAGCCGGGCGCCGCGCAGCAGCTCCGACGGTGCGGGACGGCGCCCCAGAAGCGCCGCGCCGGCGCCGCGAGCCGCAGGGGCGCCGAGCAGCGCGACGATCGCGGCCTCGGTGCCCGCGCCGGCCGCCAGCAGCAGCCAGTACGCGGGGAGGGAGTCGCCGAACTCCGCCGGCCACCAGAACGGCGGTTCGGTCCCGGCGAGCATCCGCAGCGGGTGGAGCACCGCCTGTTCGGCGAGGGCCAGCAGCAGGGCGAGCGGGACGAGCACCCGGGCCTGGTCGCGCAGCAGCAGCACGGCCGCGTCGAGCAGCTCGCCGACGGTCAGCGGACGGCGCGGCAGCACCGCGGTCGGGCCGGCGTCGGGCACGCGTACTCCTGGGCGGGGCGAGCGGAGGTGGCGGGCGGGGCGACGCCCGGGGGATCATGGTTGCACGGCGGGTCCGCATCCGGTGGACCCGTCCGCCCCGGCGCGCCACGCTGGGCGGCCACGCCGACTTGCTGTGGTGCGCGGGGCCGCTCGGCGCTACGGTCTCGTGGAGACGCCGAACACTCCAGACGAACGGGGATGGAACGATAAACCCCATGAGAGCCCGGGTACTCGTGGTCGACGACGACCCCGCCCTCGCCGAGATGCTCGGCATCGTGCTGCGCAGCGAGGGCTTCGTGCCGTCCTTCGTCGCGGACGGCGAACGGGCGCTGGCCGCGTTCCGCGACAACCGACCCGACATCGTCCTGCTCGACCTGATGCTGCCGGGCATGAGCGGCATCGACGTGGCCCGCGCCATCCGGGGCGAGTCCGGCGTGCCGATCGTGATGCTGACCGCCAAGAGCGACACAGTCGACGTGGTGCTCGGGCTGGAGTCCGGCGCCGACGACTACGTGGTCAAGCCGTTCAAGCCCAAGGAGCTGGTGGCCCGGATGCGGGCCCGGCTGCGCCGCGGCGAGGACGTGGCGCCGGAGATGCTGACCATCGGCCCGCCCGGCAACCAGATCACCATCGACGTGCCGGCCCACACGGTCAGCCGCGACGGCGAGGAGGTGAAGCTGACGCCGCTGGAGTTCGACCTGCTGGTCGCGCTCGCCCGCAAGCCGCGTCAGGTCTTCACCCGCGAGGTGCTGCTGGAGCAGGTCTGGGGCTACCGCCACGCGGCGGACACCCGCCTGGTCAACGTGCACGTCCAGCGGCTGCGCGCCAAGATCGAGCCGGATCCGGAGCGACCCGAAATCATCCTCACCGTGCGGGGCGTGGGCTACAAGGCGGGTACCGGATAGCCTGGTCAGCACTGTGGTGACCACCCCGATGCCCGACCCGCCGACCGCCGCGCCCCGCCGGCTCCACGCCGTGCGGGCGATCTGGCTCGCCCTGACCGGCCGGGTCGCCCGGCTGGTGGCCGCGGTGCACCAGGCGTGGCGGCGGTCGCTCCAGGTCCGTGTGGTCACCATCACGCTGGTGGCGTCGAGCCTGCTGGTGGGCGGTTTCGCCTATCTGATCGCTGACAAGATCACGAGCATCCTGCTGGAGAACGCCGAGACCGACGTGCGGCTGCGGTTGAGCAACGGCAGCGAGTACGCGGCCAAGCAGTTCAACCTCTACAGCCAGCCGCAGGAGGCGCAGCTCCAGAACACCATCGACGGCACCGTCAACTACCTGGCCGGCGGAGACCCCACCCAGACCAGCGGCGTGGTGGTGGCGATCACCGCCGACAACTTCGCCGAGTTCATCGAGCCGCGTACCACGCCTGACGTGCCGGTGGGCGCGGTGATCGGCGACGAGCTGCGGGCCACAGTCGCCTCCGGCAAGGTCGCACACCAGATCCGTACCGGCTCGCTCGGCGGCGAGCGGACGAAATACCTGGTCTACGGCTCCCCGGTGCCCACCAAGTTCGGGCAGGTCGAGCTCTACTACCTCGTACCCCTGGCACGGCAGGACGCGACGGCGGCCGACGCCCGCGCCACGGTGGTCGCCACCGGCGTCGCGCTGGTGCTGCTGCTCGGCCTGCTGGCCGCCCTTGTCACCCGCCTGGTGGTGACGCCCGTACGGGTGGCCGCGCGCACCGCGCAGCGGCTCTCCGCCGGCCTGCTCGACCAGCGCATGGTGGTCTCCGGCGAGGACGACCTCGCCCTGCTGGCCGCCTCGTTCAACCAGATGGCGACGAACCTGCAACGGCAGATCCTCCGGCTGGAGGAGATGTCCCGGCTGCAACGCCGGTTCACCTCAGACGTCTCGCACGAGCTGCGGACACCGCTGACGACGGTACGGATGGCAGCCGACCTGATCTTCGCCGAGCGCGACGAGTTCGACCCGGCGGTGGCCCGCAGCGCCGAGCTGCTCCAGGCCGAGCTGGACCGGTTCGAGGAACTGCTCACCGACCTGCTGGAGATCAGCCGGTTCGACGCCGGCTTCGCGGTGCTGGACAGCGAGCCGACCGACCTGGTGCCGGTGGTGCACCGGGTGACCGAGCGGCTGGCCGGGCTGGCCGAGCGGGTCGGGGTGACCATCGAGCTGGACCTGCCGGACACTCCGGTGATCGCCGAGGTCGACCCGCGCCGCGTCGAGCGGGTGCTGCGCAACCTGGTCGGCAACGCGGTCGAGCACGGCGAGGCCAAGCCGGTACGGATCACCCTGGGCCAGGACCAGAGCGCGGTGGCGATCACCGTGCGGGACCACGGGGTCGGCCTCAAGCCGGGGGAGGAGAAGCTGGTGTTCAACCGCTTCTGGCGGGCCGACCCGTCGCGCGCCCGGCAGACCGGCGGCACCGGGCTGGGCCTGTCGATCAGCCTGGAGGACGCCCGCCTGCACGGCGGCTGGCTGGAGGCGTGGGGCGCGCCGGGGCAGGGCGCGCAGTTCCGGCTCACCCTGCCGGCCCGGGCCGGGGACCGGCTCACCACCTCCCCGCTGCGGCTGGTGCCGGCCGACGCCACGGTGCCGTTCGGCGGCCCCCGCGACGGCGGGCTGCCCGCCGTCGGGCCCGGCGGCGGCGTCGCGGCGCTGACCGCCGGACCGGCCGGCGGGGGCGACCACGCGGAGGCGCGGCCGTGAACCGCCGCGTCCTGGCCCTGCTGCTGACCGGCGCGCTGCTGCCGGCCGCGCTCGCCGGATGCGGCATCCCGGACCAGACGGACGTACAGGTGGACGGCTCGGTGCCGGCCGCCGAGTCCGGGGCGCTCAACGGCAGCCCGGCCCGGCCGCCCGAGCCGGCCGACAGCAGCGAGCCGGTGCCCTTCATCGAGAACTACCTGCGGGCCGCCGCGGCAGGGGAGCGCGACCAGGCGTACGCCCGGGCCCGGAAGTTCCTCGCCGCGGAGGCCCGCGACCTGCTTCCCGGCAAGCCGCAGACCAGCGAGGTCGAACTGACAGTGGTGCGGCTGCGGGAGAAGCCGGAGAGCACGCCGCCCAACAACCAGGGCACCAGCACCGTGACGCTCAAGGTGCAGCAGGTGGGCGTGCTGCGCGCCGACGGCACGCTCGGCCCGCCGGTGGCGAGCGAGACGCAGTACGCCTTCGAGCTGCGCCGGGCCGAGCAGGCCGGTACCGGCCTGCTGATCACCGAGCTGCCGAACGTGCTGCTGGCCAGCGACTCGGCGATGCGCGAGTACTACCGTCCCCGCACCGTCTACTTCTGGAACACCGACCTGACCCGGCTGGTGCCGGACCAGCGCTACCTGCCCTCGTCGGCGCCGACCGAACGCCGGATCACCGAGGTGATGAAGTGGCTGGCCGACCGCCCGTCGGACTGGCTGGCGCCCGGCGTGACCGGGCTGCCCGACGGCACCCAGCTGATCAACAATGCGACCGGCGCCGACGGCCACTGGGAGATAAACCTGAACATGCCGGGCGCCAACGAGCAGCGGCTGACCCGGCTCGGCACCCAGCTGGCATGGTCGCTGTCGGACCTCGACGGCCAGGTCGACCTGAAGATCCAGAACCAGAAGCGGCTCACCGTCGACCTGCGGCGGGAGCGCGTCTCGACAGCCGCCTATCCACGCGGCGGCGATCCGATGCGGTTCGCCGTCTACGACGGCGCCGTCCGCCCCCTGGCGTTCGGCAACGAGTCGCGTGCCGCCGTGCCGCTGCCGCCCGCGGAGAACCGCAACGTGGTCTCCGCGTCGCTCGCCCGCGCCGACGACCAGGTGCTCGCCGCGCTCGTGGTGACCGGGTCGGACAACCGCAGGCGGCTCAAGGTGGGCACCGGTCCGGAACCGGTCGCGATGCTCAGCCCCGGCGACCGTACGTTCCGGGCGATGAGCCGTCCCACCTGGCTGCGGTCGCTGAACAAGGCCCGCCCGGCCGGTCTGGTGGCGGCGGACGGCCGGCTCTACCGGTTCGACGGCGCGGGCCGGATGAGCGAGATCCCGCTGTCCGTTCCCGGGCCGGTGACGGCTGTGGCCGGTTCCCTCGACGGCCACCGGATCGCGCTGGCCTCCGGCGGCGCGGTCTTCGTCGCCGCGGTGAGCGTCGACGGTGGCGTGGTCAGCCTCGGACAGCCCCGCCGGGTGACCACGCTGCTCACCGGCGTGACGGTGGTGGACTGGGTGGCGGAGAACGAGCTGGCGCTCGCCGGCAACGAGGCGGACCGGCGTTCGGCGATCCACCAGCTCAGCGTCGACGGTGCCTGGGAGACCCCGCTGGCGGTGGAGATCGGCGCCCCGGTGACCCAGCTCGCCGGGTATCCGGGCGGCGGCGACCGCGGCCTGGCCGCGTTCTCGTTCATGTTCGAGACGGACGGCGCGGCCTGGCGGAACAACCCGTTCGACTACGTGAAGCGGGAGCAGGTGCTCGACGTTCCGTCGGGCAGCCGGGCGACCAACCCGACCGCACCGTTCTTCCTCTACTGAGCCGTCCGTGCGTGACCTGGGCGGGCTCTGGTCGGACCTGACCGACCTGGTGCTGCCCGCCGGGTGCGCGGGCTGCGGCGCGGGATCGGTACGGCTGCGGCACGGCTTCTGCCCCGGCTGCGTGCGGGAGCTGGAGTCGCTGCGTCCCGCACCTGCCCGGCCCGATCCGGCTCCGCCCGGCCTGCCGCCCTGCGTCGCGCTCGGCCCGTACGGCGGCGCGCTGCGCGAGGGTCTGCTGGCGTACAAGGAACGGGGCCGGCACGGGCTGGCCCGGCCGTTGGGCGCGCTGCTCGCCGAGGTGGTCGCGGTGGCGGCAGGGCAACCCGGCCCGGTCACGCTCGTGGCGGTGCCCGACACCGCTCGCGCCGCCCGGGCCCGCTACGGCGACCACCTCGACCGGCTCGTCCGGCCGGCGGCGGCCCGGTTACGCGCGGCCGGCTGGCCGGTACGCGTGCTGCGCCCGCTGCGGGCGCTGCCCCGGACCGACTCGGTGGCGCTGGACAGCGCCGGGCGGGCCGCCGCGGCCGAGGAGGCGTTCCGGTTGCGCCGCCCGCCGGCCGGCCGCCGGCCGGGGGAGACGGTCGTGCTGCTCGACGACATCGTCACCACCGGCGCCACGCTGGCGGCGGTGAGCCGGATGTTGCACCGCGCGGGAATGACGCCAAAGGCCGCGGCCGTGCTCGCCGCAACGCAAAAGCGGCACCGTCGGTGACGCTTCGTGTATCCGTTTCACCCCATGGTGTATGAGCTGTTAAATTTCGCGACCGCCTTCGGCAACCAGGGGTGACGGTTGGCCGTACAGGAGTTAGCGTTTCGGTGTCGGGGGTAGTGAGGGTCAAACCTTCCCCCGGCACTGGAAGGAGGCGTAGCCGAACAACACCGGTCGACGCCGAGCGGGGCCCTCCCGGGTGCGTCGACCGGATGATCCGGACCGAACGACCGTCCGAACAAGGGAGGTCACGTGGACATCGTGGTCAAGGGCCGTAACGTCGAAGTGCCGGACCATTACCGGGTGCACGTAGCCGAGAAGCTCGCGAAGATCGAACGCTACGACCAGAAGCTCATTCGCGTGGACGTCGAGTTGTTCCACGAGCGCAATCCACGCCAGGCGGACACCTGCCAGCGGGTGGAGATCACGTGCGTGACGCGCGGCCCGGTGATCCGGGCCGAGGCCTGCACGAACGACTTCTACAGCGCGCTCGACGCCGCCATCGCCAAGCTGGACACGCGATTCCGCCGCGCGGCGGACCGTCGCCGGGTACACCGCGGACGGCATGCGCCGATCTCCGTGGCCGCCGCGACCGCCGGCCTGCCGGTTGCCGACCTCGACGGGCCCGGACTGGCGGCGCTCGACGGCCACGGCACCGCCACAGCGGTCGCGGAACGCCCCGACGAGAGCGGCCACACCGAACCCGACGACCAGCCGTGGCACATCGCCCGGGCGAAGGTCCACCCCGCCGAACCGATGACCGTCGACGACGCGCTGTTCCAGATGGAACTGGTCGGCCACGACTTCTACCTGTTCCAGGACAAGGAGTCCGGCCGCCCGAGTGTGGTCTACCGGCGGCACGCGTACGACTACGGGATCATCCAGCTCGACACGTGACCCCTTGACCGGTGAGTACGGGCCCCCGTGCGGGGGCCCGTACTCAGTTCTCGTCGGTGGCCAGCCGGCCGTAGACCACCGAGTCGACACGGGCGCCGTCCGGGCCGGGCAGCCGGCCGCGCAACAGCCCTTCCCGCCGGAAGCCGGCCCGTTCCAGCACCCGCTGCGAGGCGACGTTGTCCGGCCGCGTGCCGGCCCACAGCCGGGCCACCCCGATGCCGAACGCCCACCCCGCGACCAGCCGGACCGTCCGGGCCGCCAGCCCGCGCCCGCGCGCCTCGGGCAGCAGGCTGTAGCCGATCATGGCCTGCCCGGTGGCCGGCTCGTCGTAGAACAGCGCGCAGCCGCCGACGACAGCGCCGGTGACCGCGTCGACGATCGCCAGGTCGGCGGCCTCTCCGGCGAGCCAGCGGCTCGCCGCCAGCCGGCAACGGCGCGCGAGCGCCGCCCGCTCCGGCGCCACCGGCGGCACCCGGTTCGCCACCACCTCCGGCAGCGAGTGCAGCCGGTACAGCGCGTCCGTGTCCGCCGGCTCCACCGGGCGCAGCGTCACCACGCCGTCGGTGAGCCGGCCGTCCGGCAGGTCCGGCAGCAACCGGGCGAGCGGCCCGGGCGGGTCGTCGGCCAGCCGCACCCAGGCGATCAGATCCTGGCGTACGCCGTCGCCGTCCGCGCCCGCCGCCCGGCGTACGCCCTCGTGCCGGTAACCGCAGGCGAGCGCGATGCGCTGGCTCGCCACGTTCTCCGTGCGGGTGAGCAACTCCAACCGGGCCGCCCCGGCGGCGAACGCCCGTTCGGTCAGCAGCCGGGTGGCGGCGGTGGCCACGCCCCGGCCGCGCGCCGCCGCTCCCACCCAGTAGCCGATCTCGTACGTCGCCCGCTCCGCGCTGAGCCGGGTCAGCCCGATGCTGCCGAGCAGCCGGTCGCTCGCCGGGTCGGCGATCGTGTACGCCGCGCCGCCCGCCGCCCACGCCGCGGGCGCGCCCTCGGTGACCCACCAGCGGGCGGCGCCGGAGTCGTACGGGTCGGGCAGCAGGGGCATGAACCGGCGGATCTCCGGATCGGCGCACCCGGCCACCATCTCGGGCACGTCCGCGAGGTGGCACGGCCGCAGCCGTACGCCGTACCCCTCGATCGTCTCCGGCGTCACGCCAGGTCGCCCGGCAGCAGGCCGCCGATCCACGCGTCCTGCCGCTCGCCGCGGTGCTGGACGCCGCCGCGCAGCGTGCCCTCGACGGTGAACCCGGCCTTCTCGGCGGCCCGCCGCGAGGCGGTGTTGCCCACGTTCGCCCGCCACTCGATCCGGGCCAGGCCGAGCGTGGTGAAGCCCCAGGCGCACACCGCGGCGAGCGCGGCCGGCAGGTAGCCCCGGCCGCGGGCGTGCGGCGCGGTCATGTAGCCCACGTCGGCCACCAGCGGGTCGTTCGGCAGCAGGCGCAGGTCGATCGACGCGACGTAGCGGTCGTCCGGGTCGGCCACGGCGAACGTCACTGCCGTTCCCCGCGCCCAGGCCGGGCGCACCAGGTCGCGCAGGAAGCCCTCGGCGTGCTCCGGCCGGTACGGGTGCGGCACCGTGGTCCAGCGGATCGTCTGCTCGTCCTGGCAGGTGCGGGTCACCGCGGCCAGGTCGCGTTCCTCCAGCGCGCGCAGCCGCAGTTCGGTGTCGCCTGCGGTGGCGAACAGGACCGGCTGCGGCCGGCCGAAGACCGCCGCGCGGCGGGCCTGGAGCGTGTCCGGGCCGTAGGGGACCGGGTTGCCGGCGGCGGCGACCTCCCCGGGGAGCAGCGAGCCGATCCAGCCCTCGGGCCGGCCGCCGGGGCTGGGGTCGGCAAGCCGCAGCTCACCCTCGATCCGGAAGCCGGCGCGCAGCGCGACCAGCCGGGAGGCGTGGTTGCCGATCTCGGCCTGCCAGGTGAGCCGGCGCAGCTTGAGCGCGTCGAACGCCCAGCGGGCGAGCGCGCGGGTGGCGCGGACCGCGACGCCCCGGCCCCGGGCCCACGGCGCGGTCCAGTAGCCCACCTCGGCCGGCTCCCGCGCGCGGTCGACGGAGACCAGGCCGAACGAGGCGAGCAGCTCACCGGTGCCGGCGTCGCAGACCGCGAAGAGCGCACCGGTGCCCTCGGCCCAGGCGGTGGCGCTGATCGTGGTGACGTACTCGCTCGCGTGCTCCGGAAGGTACGGGCGAGGTACGGTGGTCCAGCGCTGGATGTCCGGATCCTGGCAGGCACGGTGCACCGCGTCGGCGTCCTCCGCGCGCCACGGGCGCAGCAGCAGGCCGTCCTCGATGATCTCGACAGGCTCCATTCGAGCCATCGTGCCGGATCGTTCGCGCACGGCGTAACCCGATTAGCGGCCGGTGGCGCACGGTCGCGGCGTTATGTCGGGTTCCGGAGCCCGGACCGCCGCCACCAGTGACCATCGTCGCGTCGGAGCGCCTACGATGGTTCGAGACCGTCTAGGGGAGCGTTGATCCGTGTCGATTCTGGAAAAGTTCCTTCGCGCCGGCGAGGGCCGCATGGTGCGTCGGCTGAAGGCCATCGCTGCCGCCGTCAACTCGATCGAGGACGACTACGTCAACCTCAGCGACGACGAGCTGCGCGCCATGACCGACCAGTTCAAGGAGCGGCTCGAGGATGGCGAGACCCTCGACGACCTGCTGCCCGAGGCGTTCGCGGTGTGCCGGGAAGCCGCCTCGCGGGTGCTCGGCCAGCGCCCCTACGACGTCCAGGTGATGGGTGGCGCGGCGCTGCACTTCGGCAACATCGCCGAGATGAAGACGGGTGAGGGCAAGACGCTCACCTCGGTCATGCCGGTCTACCTGAACGCGCTCGCCGGCAAGGGCGTGCACGTGATCACGGTGAACGACTACCTGGCCGAGCGCGACGCCGCCTGGATGGGCCGCGTCCACGAGTTCCTCGGCCTGCAGGTCGGCGTGGTGCTGCCCAACCGGCCCGCCAGCGAGCACCGCGCGGCCTACGAGTGCGACATCACCTACGGCACCAACAACGAGTTCGGCTTCGACTACCTGCGCGACAACATGGCCTGGTCGAAGGACGAGCTGGTCCAGCGCGGCCACTTCTTCGCCGTGGTCGACGAGGTCGACTCGATCCTGATCGACGAGGCGCGTACCCCGCTGATCATCTCCGGTCCGGCCGAGCACTCCGCCCGGTGGTACCAGGAGTTCGCCGCCGTGGTGGCCCGGCTCCAGCCCGGCACCGACGGCGAGGGCGACTACGAGGTCGACTACGCCAAGCGCACCATCGCGATCACCGAGCGCGGCGTGGCCAAGGTGGAGGACCGCCTGGGCATCGACAACCTGTACGAGTCGGTGAACACCCCGCTGGTCGGCTACCTGAACAACGCGATCAAGGCCAAGGAGCTCTACAAGCGCGACAAGGACTACATCGTCAACGACGGTGAGGTCCTGATCGTCGACGAGTTCACCGGCCGCATCCTGCACGGCCGCCGCTACAACGAGGGCATGCACCAGGCGATCGAGGCCAAGGAGGGGGTGGAGATCAAGCAGGAGAACCAGACGCTCGCCACCATCACCCTCCAGAACTACTTCCGCCTCTACGAGAAGCTCTCCGGCATGACCGGTACCGCCCAGACCGAGGCGGGCGAGTTCAACAAGGTCTACAAGGTCGGCGTCGTGACCATCCCGACGCACCGGCCGATGGTCCGGCTCGACCGGCCCGACGTCATCTACAAGACCGAGAAGGCCAAGTTCAACGCCGTCGTCGAGGACATCGCCGAGCGGCACGTGCAGGGCCAGCCGGTGCTGGTCGGCACCGTCTCGGTGGAGAACTCCGAGATCCTGTCGCACATGCTGCGCCGCCGCGGCATCCCGCACTCGGTGCTGAACGCGAAGTTCCACGCCAAGGAGGCGGAGATCGTCGCGCAGGCCGGGCGCAAGGGCGCGGTCACCGTCGCCACCAACATGGCCGGCCGCGGCACGGACATCCTGCTCGGCGGCAACCCCGAGTTCCTCGCCGCGAACGAGCTGCGCCAGCGCGGGCTCGACCCGGTCGAGCAGCCGGAGGAGTACGCCAAGGCGATGGAGGAGATCCTCCCGACCTGGAAGCAGGCGTGCGACGTCGAGGCGGAGGAGGTCGCCGCCGCCGGTGGGCTCTACGTGCTGGGCACCGAGCGGCACGAGTCCCGCCGGATCGACAACCAGCTGCGCGGTCGCGCCGGCCGGCAGGGTGACCCGGGCGAGTCCCGCTTCTACCTGTCGCTCCAGGACGAGCTGATGAAGCGCTTCCGGGCCGGCGCGGTCGAGGCCGTGATGGACCGCTTCAACATCCCGGAGGACGTGCCCATCGAGTCGAAGATGGTCACCCGCCAGATCAGGAGCGCCCAGGCCCAGATCGAGGGCCAGAACGCCGAGATCCGCAAGAACGTCCTCAAGTACGACGAGGTGCTGAACAAGCAGCGCCAGGTGATCTACGCCGAGCGCCTCCGGGTGCTCAACGGCGAGGACCTGTCCGACCAGGTCCGCAACATGATCGACGACGTGGTGACCGCGTACGTGGTCGGCGCGACGAGCGACGGCTACGCCGAGGACTGGGACCTCGACCAGCTCTGGTCGAGCCTGAAGCAGCTCTACCCGGTGGGGATCACCGTCGAGGAACTGGAGGAGGAGGTCGGTTCCCGCTCGGGCATCGACCAGGACTTCCTGCTCGCCCGCCTGAAGGAGGACGCGCACGCCGCGTACGACAGGCGTGAGGAGAGCCTCGGCGAGGAGGCGGTGCGTCAGCTCGAGCGCATGGTCCTGCTCCAGGTGATCGACCGTAAGTGGCGCGAGCACCTCTACGAGATGGACTACCTCCAGGAGGGCATCAGCCTGCGGGCGTACGCCCAGCGCGACCCGGTCATCGAGTACCAGCGCGAGGGCTTCGACATGTTCGCCTCCATGATGGACGGCATCAAGGAGGAGACTGTCGGCTTCCTCTACAACCTGGACGTCCAGGTCGAGGAGGCGGAGCCGGAGGCCGAGGAGGTGCAGCTGCTGGAGAAGCCGGTGGAGATCCGGGCCAAGGGTCTCAACCGCGCGCCGCAGCAGCAGGGCCTGCAATACTCCGCGCCCGCCGTGGACGGCGAGGCCGGCCGAGGTGCCCCGGTGATCGAGCGGCCCGAGCAGCAGGCGCCGGCGCTCGGCATCGGCCAGCAGTCCTCGGAGCGCCCGGCCGCCACCACGCCGCGCCGTGCTCCGGCCGGGGCGAGCGGCCAGGCTGTGGCCGCGAGCACCGCCCGGCGGGCCGCGCCGGGCCAGGTCGACGGCGGTGAGGGCCCGTCCCGTAACGCGCCCTGCCCGTGTGGCTCCGGCCGCAAGTACAAGCGCTGCCACGGCTCGCCCAACGGCGGCAACTGACCCCGAACACCCACGACGGGCCCCGGCCACCAAGGCCGGGGCCCGTCGCCGTCCTCCCGTCCTCCCTCCCGCCCTCCCTCGCGCCCTCCCTCGGTCGATCTTGCAGTTGCGGCCCCTGTTGTGACCGATTCATGCCGGAATCGGGGGTACGAAAGTGCAAGATCACGGGGGTTTGGTGGGGTGGGGTGGGGTGGAGATCCTCGTTCGGCTGGTTGTTGCGGCGAGCCTCCCGTTGGGCGAGATTGGCGTTCCGCTTGGTGGGAGCGGTGGAGATCTTGGTAGGAAAGGGCCCCTATGAGGGCCGTTTGGTACCAAGATCGCGCAGGCCCGGGCGCTGGGTGCCGGGCGTCCGCACGCCGATCGGCGCGGGTGGCCGCGGCGCGTCGGGCGAGGTCGGGGAGGTGATGGCCGGGCTCAAAGGACGTCCAGGACCTGGCACAGCCAGGTGCCTCGGCGGCGTTCCAGGCGTATCGCCACGGCCCAGCTCGCGCCTCCGGCGCCCGCGAACACGGCGGTGGCCTCGACCGCACCCGCGCGCGGCTCGCACACCCGCAGGCGCCGCAGCAGCAGCGCCGGCCGGGCGGTACGGCGGCGGACCGGTGTCACCCGGCGGGCCGCGCGGGTCAGCTCGGCTGCCACCGGGCCGGCCGACTCGGGCAGGCAGAGCGGCCGGAGCTGACCGGGCGGCCGGAAGCCGTTGACGATCTCCAGGAAGGTGCGCACGAACAGGTGCGCGGCTCGCGCTCCCTCGGGTGTGGCGGAGGCGAGGGCTGACGCCTGCGCCCCGGACCAGCGGGGCCAGGCGGTCGCCGGGTCCGGTGCTCGACCGGCGGGGCGTGTGGCGGCACGGCGGCGTGGGTCGGCCAGGTCGAGCGTGAGCTGACCGACGGGACTCCAGAGCTGCTCCTCGTCGGTGCACGGCGGGTCGAGCGGCGGGGCGGGCCGGAGACGGACCGGCGGGCGGGGTGCGCGGGGACGGCGGGTGTCGACCATCTCGAATCCTTGCGTTTGCCTTCGTTTGCCTCCGACAGGCTCTCATCTTCCCGGACATGGACGATCGCCGTCAATGGCCCACGGTCCCCGGGTGGTCACTCCTCGTCGCGCTCACCGAGCGGGTTGCCGCGTACCCATTCGGCGGTCTCGGCGTACTTGCGCTCGATGTATTCCTCCAGCCGGGCGCGCTCGACCCGCCACTGGCCCCGGCCACCGATCTTGATCGCGGGCAGTTCGCCGCTGCGGACCATGTGGTAGACCTGCGAGTCCGACACGTTCAGCTCGGCGGCGACGTCGGACAGCAGCAGGAACCTCGACTCCACGGTGTGACTCCCGGGGTTGGTTGCGTTTGCTTCAGTTTGCCATCACCAGGTGACATCGCCGCGCGCCCGTTCGGGAGACACACCGGCGGGAGACTTCACCCGCGCGGGTGCCGGGTGTATGACGGTCTCGGCGTACGGCATGATCGGCGCCCGGAGTCGGCGTCCGCCGGCGATCGGCCTGAGTGTGGGAGTGACCGGTGACCGACGAGCTTGTCCGGGTGTACCTGCCGGCGACCGTTCCCATGCTCGCCCGGCTGCGCGAGGAGGGGCTGAGCGCCGAGGCGGCGCACGCCGTGACCCCGGAGCTGCGCGAGTGGTACGCCGAGGGCGACGAGGAGGAGCTGGAGTACGTGGCCTTCACCCGGGCCGCCCAGGACGCGCTGCTCCTGCTCCGGCACGACCCCGCCGCGCCCCGGCGACGGGTGGTGGTCTCGGCCGACCTGCCGGCCCGTGCTGTCGGCCGGGTCAACGGCGAGCTGGGATCGAGCGTGGTCCGGCCGGTCGGACCGGTACCCGTGAAGTCGGTCGCCGCGCTGCACGTGGACGGCGCGGACGCGGTCGAGGATGTGGCCGCCGCCGTCGACGTGGTGGTGGAGGCCCAGGCCGGCGACCCGGACGCCCAGTTCACAGTCGACGGCGCCGAGGACCACGAACTGGAGTGGTACGACGTGACCGAGCTGGACCTGCTCCTGCGCGAAGCGGGCTGACGGCGCGCGGTTCAGGCCGCGGGCTCGTCCTCGTCGTCGTCCACCGGGCGCGGCCCGAGCGTGCGCCCGAAGACGATGAGCGTGGTCAGCGCGCCCACGAAGAGCACCCAGATCCCGTTGTCCACCCGCGAGGTGCCCAGCGCGGTCTGCGCCACCTCGTCGGCCTCGCTGAGCGCCGCGGCCAGGTCGAGCAGCCCACGGCCGCCGATCCGGATGATCACCTCGGTGAGCAGCAGGAGCAGGCCCGCGCCCGCCCCGGCGACCAGGTAGGCCGGCCAGCGCAGCGGCGACGCGGCGCCGTCGCGGCGCTCCGCCCGGCGCCGGGACCAGGTGAGATAGAGGTACGCGGCCAGGCCGGCGAGCAGCCCGGCGAGCAGCGACTCGGTACGCGAGACCCACTTCGCGGCGTCGAGCACCGACTGCTGGGTCTCCCCGGCGCCGAACAGGTCGGAGAGCGGGTCGCGGACGCGGCTGAACAGCACCACGAAGATCTGCGCGGTGAGCGTGGCCAGGGTGATCGCCCCCACCACCCGGGCCTGGCGCGCACCGGCCATCGCCCCGCCGATGATCGCTGCCGCCGCCGCGGTACCGGCGATCGTGTTCGTGGTGGCGTTGTCCGCGTACGTCAGGTTGATCGCCACCGCGGTGACGAGCCCGACCAGGAGGCCGGTGCCGACGGCGGCCAGGAAGCGCAGCGTGGCGCGGCCCAGCCGGTTGGTCGCGAGCAGGGCCACCGTGGCGCCGGTGACCAGCGCCGCGGTGATGACGCCGGGCAGCGCGTACGCGGAGAGGCTGATCGCGGTGACGCCTGCCGCCGTGGAGTGGATCGCCTCGCGGGTGGACCAGAGCATGGCGGCCAGCCACCCGACCGAGATCAGGGCGAGCACGATCGCGCCCGGCGCGAACTCCGGCCGCCCACCGGTGACAGTGCCCTCGTCCGCGTGCCCGGCTGCTTCCTCGCCGGAGGGCGTCTCGACGGCGGTCCCGTCGCCCGTGGTGGGCTCGACGGCCTCGGGCTGATCCGTCTCCGCGGCCGTGGAGCTGCCGGGCTGGTTGCTCATCGTCTTCCCTTCGACGGTCGCCGGATCTTCCCGCGTCGGGCGGGGCAGGTCACCGGTCATCCAGCGTACGCGGCGTGCCGCCGCTCCCCGGGTGGGCCGTGTGCCGTCCGCGCCTTGATCGACTGCAGTACGCCGATCTGGTGGTATCCCGAGGGCTCGGATGCCGCCGTCCCCCCGAGTGGAGTCGATCAATCGGTCTGCGCGGGTGCCGACGAATCGTCGATGAACGGGGGTTGCGATCCGATGTTTCGTCGGGTGTGGGTGGGTTGAGCCGACGGTCCCGAGATGATCCGGCTGTCCGGTGTGGCGGGGAGGCGCGGCCCGCGGGGGCGTCTCGTGACAGAATCGGGCCAGGTCCCGCCGCCGCTGACCCCGCGGTGTCCGGCGTCCGGCCGCCGGCCGGCGCCAGCGGGTCCGGTTTCGCCGTCGCCGTCGAGATCGCCAGGAGCCTGTGATGGACGCCGTGTTCTCCGTACCCGAGCCGCTCAACGAGCCGGTGCACACCTACGAGCCCGGCAGTGCCGACCGGGAACGGCTCCAGCGGCGGCTGGCCGAACTGGCCGCCGAGCGGATCGAGCTGCCGATGACGATCGCGGGCGAGCGCCGGATGGCCGGCGGCGCCTCGATCGACGTGGTGCAGCCGCACAAGCACGCGCACGTCCTCGGCATCACCGGGCACGCCACCCACGACGACGCCCGCGCCGCGGTCCGGGCCGCCAAGGACGCCGCTCCGATGTGGCGGGCGCTGCCGTTCGAGGAGCGGGCCGCGATCTTCCTGCGCGCCGCCGACCTGCTCGCCGGCCCCTGGCGGGACACGCTCAACGCGGCCACCATGCTCGGCCAGTCCAAGACCGCCGTCCAGGCCGAGATCGACGCGGCGTGCGAGCTGATCGACTTCCTCCGGTTCAACGTGCACTTCGCCCGGCGACTCCTGGCCGAGCAGCCGCTGTCCTCGCCCGGGGTCTGGAACCGCCTCGACCACCGGCCGCTGGAGGGGTTCGTCTACGCGATCACCCCGTTCAACTTCACCGCGATCGCCGGCAACCTGCCGTCCGCGCCGGCCATGCTCGGCAACACTGTGGTCTGGAAGCCGTCCCCGACGCAGCAGTTCGCGGCGCACTTCACCATGCGCCTGTTCGAGGCCGCCGGCCTGCCGCCCGGTGTGATCAACATGGTCACCGGGCGCGGCGAGGAGGTCTCCGAGGTGGCGCTGGCCGACCCGGACCTCGCAGGTATCCACTTCACCGGCTCGACCAAGGTGTTCCAGCACCTGTGGAAGACCGTCGGCGACAACATCGCCCGCTACCGGGGCTACCCCCGGCTGGTCGGCGAGACCGGCGGCAAGGACTTCGTCGTCGCGCACCCCAGCGCCGACGTGGACGCGCTGCACACCGCGCTGATCCGGGGCGCCTACGAGTACCAGGGCCAGAAGTGCTCGGCCGCCTCGCGGGCGTACGTCCCGCGGTCGATCTGGGAGGGCGGGCTGCGCGACCGGCTCGCCGCCACCGCCGACTCGCTGACCTACGGCGACGTGACCGACTTCAGCAACTTCGGCGGCGCGGTGATCGACGACAAGGCGTTCGGCCGGCACACCGCCGCGCTGGAGCTGATCAAGGGCGACGACTCGTGCCGCATCCTGGCCGGCGGCACCGCCGACGACTCGGTCGGCTACTTCGTCCGGCCGACGCTGTTCGAGTGCTCCGACGCCGCGCACGAGACGTTCACCACCGAGTACTTCGGGCCGATCCTCGGCGTGCACGTCTTCGACGACGCCCGCTTCGACGACGTGGTCACCCAGGCCGAGTCGATCGCGCCGTACGCGCTGACCGGGTCGATCTTCGCGACCGACCGCCGGGTGGTCGACCAGGTGGCGGAGAAGATGCGGTACGCCGCCGGCAACTTCTACATCAACGACAAGCCGACCGGCGCGGTGGTCGGGCAGCAGCCGTTCGGCGGCGCCCGGGCCAGCGGCACCAACGACAAGGCGGGCTCCTGGCACAACCTGGTCCGCTGGATGTCGCCGCGGACGATCAAGGAGACGTTCGTCCCGCCGACCGATCACGTCTACCCGCACATGGGCTGAGGCGCTCCGAGAGGGCCCGCCCCAGCCGGGGCGGGCCCTCTTCCTCATCCGACAGTGCACATCGGACCCGTCATCGGGTGCCGAAATGAGCAAATCCTGGACGCCAGAGCCGACAAAGTGGCAGCTTAGAGGGCATGGCGGAATCCGGAGTCAACCCGACGGCAGCAGCTCTGCTCGGTCTGCTGCACGACGGCCCGATGACTGGCGGCCAGTTGATGGCTGCCGCTGAGCGCCGGCTGGCGCCGTACTGGTCGATGACCCGCAGTCAGGTCTACCGGGAGCTGCCGGTCCTGGCCGAGAAGGGTCTGGTGCGTCTCGGCAAGCCCGGGCCGCGGATGAGCCAGCCGTACGCGCTGACGGCGGCCGGGAAACGGACATTCTCCCGCTGGCTGGCGGAGAATCCCGGCAAGGACACCATCCGTAACCCGATAGCGCTACGGATCGCGTTCGGTGACCTGCACTCGTCGAGCCAGCTCAAGAACCTGTACGCGACGGCGAACGAGTACCACACCGAGGCGCTGGCGGCGGTGCGGGAGCAGGTCAAGAACGCCAAGAAGGAAGGCGACAGCTACGACGCCAGCGCGCTGGAGTTCGCCGTCGCCTACCACAAGGCGGCGCTGTCCTGGCTGAAGACCGCGCCCGTCGGCTGACCACCTGCGTCGACCAGGCAGTAGTCTTGTCTGTCGTGACCGCTGCCGATTACGCCGAACAGCTCAAGGACCTCGACGCCACGCTGCGCAACATCGAGGCTGTGCTCGACCTCGACAAGCTGCGCGAGCAGAAGGCCCGGCTGGAGCAGGAGGCCTCCGCCCCCGACCTCTGGGACGACCAGGCCAAGGCGCAGCAGGTGACGTCGCAGCTGTCGTACGTCAACGGCGAGATCACCAAGCTCGGTGACCTGCGCTCCCGGCTCGACGACGCCGGGGTGCTGCTGGAACTCGCCCAGGCCGAGGACGACCCGGGCGCGCTGACCGAGGTCGAGTCGGAGATCACCGGGCTGACCAAGGCCATCCAGGAGATGGAGGTCCGGACGCTGCTCTCCGGCGAGTACGACTCGCGGGAGGCGCTCGTCGCGATCCGGGCCGGAGCCGGTGGCGTGGACGCGGCCGACTTCGCCGAGATGCTGCTGCGGATGTACCTGCGCTGGGCCGAGCGGCACGGCTACCCGACCGAGGTCTACGAGACCTCGTACGCCGAGGAGGCGGGCCTGAAGTCGGCCACCTTCACGGTGAAGGTGCCCTACGCCTACGGCACGCTCAGCGTGGAGTCCGGCACGCACCGGCTGGTGCGGATCAGCCCGTTCGACAACCAGGGCCGCCGGCAGACCAGCTTCGCCGGGGTCGAGGTGCTGCCGGTCACCGAGCAGACCGACCACATCGACATCCCGGAGAACGAGGTCCGGGTGGACGTCTACCGGTCGTCCGGGCCGGGTGGGCAGAGCGTCAACACCACCGACTCGGCGGTGCGGCTGACCCACATCCCCACCGGCATCGTGGTGACCTGCCAGAACGAGAAGTCCCAGCTCCAGAACAAGGCGTCCGCGATGCGGGTGCTCCAGGCCCGGCTGCTGGAGCGCAAGCGGCAGGAGGAGGAGGAGAAGCTGGCCGGCCTGAAGACCGGCAGCACCAGCTCCTGGGGCGACCAGATGCGCTCGTACGTCCTGCACCCGTATCAGATGGTGAAGGATCTGCGTACCGAGCAGGAGACGGGCAATCCGTCCTCGGTCTTCGACGGTGACCTGGACAGCTTCATCGAGGCGGGAATCCGCTGGCGGAAGCAGCAGCAGCTCAGCGCTGACAGTGCGTGATCACGGTTGGACGCAGCGCGTCATCGATCTCGGTCTGACCGGGTAAATCGATGACGCGCACCGCTTCGGCGGGGCGTGGGGCTTGGCTCTGCGGTTACACCGCGTAGACTACCGACCCGTGATTCAGCTTGAGCAAGTGACGAAGACGTACCCGAAGGCGTCCCGGCCTTCGCTCGACAACGTGTCCGTCTCGATCGAGAAGGGCGAGTTCGTCTTCTTCATCGGTCCATCCGGCTCCGGCAAGTCCACCATCATCAAGTTGCTGCTGCACGAGGTCACGCCCAACAAGGGCCGGGTCGTCGTCAACGGCAAGGACGTCACGTCGATGCGTTCCTGGAAGCGACCCCACTTCCGGCGTTCCATCGGCTGCGTCTTCCAGGACTTCCGGTTGCTGCCGAACCGCACCGCGTACGAGAACGTGGCGTTCGCGCTGGAGGTGATCGGTAAGACGAAGGCGGTCGCCCGCCGGGTCGTGCCGGAGGTGCTGGAGCTGGTCGGTCTCGGCGGCAAGGAGCACCGCTACCCGCACGAGCTGTCCGGTGGTGAGCAGCAGCGTGTCGCGGTGGCCCGGGCGTTCGTCAACCGGCCGCTGATCCTGCTGGCCGACGAGCCGACCGGAAACCTGGACCCGGACACCTCGATCGAGATCATGCGCCTGCTGGACCGGATCAACCGCACCGGTACGACCGTCGTGATGGTCACGCACGACTCCAACATCGTGAACCAGATGCGGCGCCGGGTCATCGAGATCGAGAGCGGCCGCATCGTGCGCGACCAGGCCCGGGGCGTCTACGGCTGAGCCGGCCGACGTTCCGTAGACCCTGACGACGAAACCTCACGCCGGAGAGCCGGAGGATATCCCGATGCGGATGAAGTACGTCCTGTCCGAAGTACTGGTCGGGCTGTGGCGCAACGTCACCATGACCATCGCCATGATCATCACTATGGCGGTGTCGCTGTTCATGCTGGGCGGCAGCGGCCTTCTCTACCAGAAGGTCGGCGACATGAAGGACCTCTACTACGAGAACGTCGAGGTCTCGATCTTCCTGAAGACCGATGCCACCAAGGAACAGGTCGACGCGCTGGGCCAGCAGCTCGGCCAGGACCCGCTGGTCAAGGACTCGACGTACGTCAACAAGGAGCAGGCGTACGAGCGCTTCCAGCAGATGTACGCCGACGCCCCGGACCTGGTCAGCGCCGTCAAGCCGGACCAGCTTCCCGAGTCGTACCGGGTGAAGCTGAACGACCCGGAGCAGTACAAGGCGATCTACGACAAGTACAAGGCCACCGAGGGCATCGACACGATCGTCGACCAGAGCAAGCTGCTCGACAAGGTCTTCGGCGTGCTCAGCGGGTTCCAGAACGGCGCCCTCGCGATCGCCACCGTGATGGCCATCGCCGCCCTGCTGCTCGTCGCGAACACCATCCAGGTCGCCGCGTACAGCAAGCGGCGTGAGGTGGCGGTCATGAAGCTCGTCGGCGCGTCGAACTGGTTCATCCAGGCGCCGTTCGTGCTGGAGGCGGTGGTGGCCGGTCTGTTCGGCTCCATCCTGGGCCTGCTCGCGTTGGTCGGGGTGAAGCTGCTGTCGGCCGGCAGTTCGATGGCGGCCCTGGAGGGCCTCATCACCCCGATCTCCTGGTCCGAGATCTTCCTGACCTTCCCGCTGATGGCCGCCGTCGGTGGCGTGGTCAGCGCGGTCACCGCCTGGGTCACGCTCCGCTTCTACCTGCGGGTCTAGTCACCTCGTACGGCTCACCGAGGGCCCTTCCGCGCCGGAATAAACGGCGCGGGAGGGCCCTTGTGGTTCCGGTAGCATGATCTCCGCTCGCCGGCCGGTGGCCGGTGAGTCGATCAGGAAGGGGGTGGCGCCGATGCCACGGGAAAAGGGTCGCAAGGTGGTCGCCTCCAACAAGAAGGCGCGCCACGACTACGCCATCCTCGACACGTACGAGGCGGGCATGGCGCTCACCGGCACCGAGGTCAAGTCGCTGCGGGCCGGGCGGGCGTCGCTCGTGGACGCGTTCGCCCAGGAGCGTGACGGCGAGATCTACCTGCACGCCATGCACATCCCGGAGTACGCCCAGGGCACCTGGACGAATCATGAGCCCCGGCGTACCCGGAAGCTGCTGCTGAACCGGCTGGAGATCGACCGGCTGCTGGGCAAGCTCAAGGAGAGCGGCCTGACGCTGGTGCCGTTGCAGGTCTACTTCTCCGACGGCTGGGCCAAGGTGGAGATCGGCCTGGCGCGGGGTAAGAAGTCGTACGACAAGCGCCAGGACCTCGCCAAGCGGGACGCCGACCGGGAGATCGCCCGGGCGGTGGGCCGGCGCGGCAAGGGCATGGGTGAGTGATACGTCCGGTTCGTCCGGTGGTCCGCGTCGAGCGGGCCTCGGGATGAAACCGGTTGCGCCAGGCGTTAGGCTTGGTGTGCTGCCGACAGGGGCAGCGCTTCGAGGGGGTGACTGGTTTCGACTTCGTACGCAGCGACAGGGGAAGCGAGCCGAGGAAGCCGACGTCGTCTCGAGAATCGGTCGTCGGAAACCAATAAGCGCCAAGAACAATCGCGCTGACTTCGCTCTCGCCGCCTGAGGCGAGTAGCAAGTCTGTCGGCCTGGGAGCGCCTTCGACCCAGTTAGCCGGCATCAGCTAGAAGGCTGGCCAATCGGACCCGGTCGCGGGGTCCGTGCGGCGAGATCAATCAGCGACTGGGCCCGTCACACCAACTTGCTCGCGTGAGCGGTGGGGCCGAGTAGAGGCATAGCGAGCTGCGCTCGGAGAAGCCCTGACAAACCGGCGAAGGACCCGGGTTCGATTCCCGGCACCTCCACCACACGGCCTGTGCGCCCCGGTCCACCCGGACCGGGGCGCACAGTCGTCTCTGGGGCCGCCATCTCTGGGGCCTGCGGGGCGGCTGGGGCCGGTGATGCCCGAGAGGCAGATGAGGCGGCGCCGACCGCTGGACAGGCCCTCGAACCAGGTCCACCATCGCCATACGGGTTCGCACCCAGCAGCGGGAGGTGTCCCATGGTCACCAGTCCGATCCAGCAGCCGACCGCCGTGCTCCCGAGCGCCGTCGGTGACCTGCGCGCCCTCGGGCGGGCACCGGCCACCGGGCCGCGCTGGCGGGAGCGACTTCTCACCGATCTGGACCCGGTCCGGCGGGGCTTCACCGAACACGTCCGCGTCACCGAGGGAGTGGGTGGGCACTACGCCGACCTGGTGCGCGCCGCGCCACGGCTGGACCGGGGCGTACGCCTGCTGGTCGGCGAGCACGCCGCGATCAGTGCGGCGCTGGCCGCGCTCCAGTACGCCGTACGCCTGCCCGGGGTGTCCGCCGCGGAGGTGCGGGCCCGCACCCGCGACCTGGTGCGCGCGCTCGACCGGCACCGGCGGCACGGCGCCGACCTGCTCTGGGAGGCGTACCAGGCCGACCTCGGCGGCGAGGACTGAGCCGGGGGAACCGGCCGGGACGGGCAGGCGTCCAACCCGTATGCGTCGCGTGCTCGCCCTGCTCGGGATCCCGTTGCTGGCCCTCTCCGCCTGCGCCACGCCCGGCGCCGATCCGGGGGCGGCCCCGCCCGCCGGCCCGGACCAGCGGACCGCGTTCACCGAGCGGGCCGAGGAGGTGGCGGCGGGCTGGCGGCCCGGGCCGGGCTGGCGCGACGGGTACGTGCCGCTCCAGGACGCCACAGTGCTCACCGGCGACCCGGGCTTCACCGAGGAGACGAAGACGGCGTTCGGCGCCGGCTGGTACCGGGACCAGATCCCGATGCCGGCCGACGTGCCGAAGGACGGCACGATCCGGTTCCCCGACGGCACGCTGCGGGTGCCGCTGGTGAGCGCCGCCGACGCGTACGCCGAACTCCACCAGGGCGACCCGCCGCCGTGCGACGGGCGCCCGGCCGCACCGGACCCGGCACCGACCGGGCGGCCCGGCCCCAACGACCCGGTGTCGACCTCGGCGCCGGGCGCGTGCGTGGCGCTCACCGTGACCGGGGTACGGCTGGGCACCGCACCGGTCTGGACCAGCCGAGGGCGTGCCGAGGTGCCCGCCTGGCTGTTCACAGTGGACGAGCTGGCCGTACCCGTGGCGCGGATCGCTGTCGCACCGCGCGTGACCGGCCGGGCCCCCGGCGGCGCGGTGCCTGCCCGGCCGCTCCCGGCGGGCCTGGTGTCCGCGCAGCAACTGCGGGCGGTCGACGGCGACCGCATCG
Source organism: Micromonospora globosa (assembly GCF_000717585.1). Classification (NCBI taxonomy): domain Bacteria; kingdom Bacillati; phylum Actinomycetota; class Actinomycetes; order Micromonosporales; family Micromonosporaceae; genus Micromonospora; species Micromonospora globosa. The sequence goes on along the minus strand of NZ_JNZR01000011.1, from coordinate 21,067 downwards.
ACTACCTGCTCGGCGTCGGCGCCTGCGACGGCCCGCCCACCCCGCTGGTGCTGGAACGGCCGGACGTGGTGGTGATCGGCGGCGCCGTCGTTACGCCCACCGGCCCCTGCACCGCCCAGCTCGTGATGAAGCCGGTGAGCGTCACGCTCGGCGCGCCGCTCGGCGGCCGGGCCGTGCTGGACGCCGCCAGCGGTGCCCCGCTGACCGTCCGGCCCGGCTGAGACTCACAGGATCCGCGGCACGTCGGTGCTGATCGGCACCGGCAGCACCGTCGGCCGGTCCGCGCCGAGCGCGGCGGCGAGCGCCGCACCGAGCCCGTCCGGCGTGGTCACCTCACCGGCGCAGCCGTAACCGTGCGCCACCGCCGTCACGTCCAGCCCGGGCAGGTCCAGCGCCGGCACACCAGGCGTGTGCTTCAGCTCGGCGAACGCCTTGAGGATCGCGTACTGCTGATTCACCGGGACCACGACGGCGAGCGGCAGGCGCAGCCGCGCCGCCGTCCACAGAGCCTGGACCGAGTAGTGGAACGAGCCGTCGCCGACCACCGCGACGACCGGGCGGCCACGCCCGGTGTCGCGCTCGGCGAGCGCCATGCCGACCGCCGCCGGCAGCCCGAAGCCGAGACCGCCGCTGGCCATCGTCAGGTACGAGCGGGGCCGCTCGATCGGCAGCCGGCGGCGCAGCGCGGCCAGGTTGGACGGCGACTCCTGCACCAGCACCCCGTCCGCCGGCCACACGGCGGCGAGCGCGGCGAACAGCGCGTCGGCGCTCGGCGGGTCGGCCGGCTCCGGCAGGGCCGGCTGCGGGCGCGGTGACGGCGCCGCCCGGTCGGTCGGCGGCAGCAGCTCGCACAGCGCGGCCATGGTCAGCCCGGCGTCGCCGAGCAGACTCTCCCCGACCGGAGCGCGGGCCGCCTCGTCCGGGTCGTCGGTGACGTGCAGCAGCCGCGCGTCACCGGGCAGGTAGTCGCCCGGCACGTGCGGGTAGTAGCGGAACACCGGCGCGCCCACCACCAGCACCACGTCGTGGCCGCGCAGCGCCTCCGACAGCGGCCCGATCGCGTACGGCAGCACGCCCCGGAAGTGCGGGTGGCGCTCCGGGAACACGGCGCGCTCCGGCGCCGGGGCGGCCCAGACCGGGGCGGCCAGGTGTTCGGCCAGCGCCACCGCTTCCGGCCAGGCGTCCGACCGGTCCACCGCCGCGCCGAGCACCAGCGCCGGGGCGCGGGCGGCGGCCAGCGCGCCGGCGAAGCTCCGCAGCCGGTCCGGGTCCGGCGCGATCCGGGTGGCGACGGTACGCACCTGCGGCGGCGGGTCGGCCGGACGGTCCCAGTCGTCCATCGGCAGGGACAGGAAGACCGGCCCGGCGGGTGGCTGCACCGCCGAGGCGTACGCCCGCATGAAGGCCGCCGGGATGTCCTGCGCGCGGGCCGGCTCGTGGGCCCACTTGACGTACGGCTGGGCCAGCTCGACCGCCCGGGGACTGGCCAGGCGCGGCTCGATCAGCAGCATCTCGCGGGTCTGCTGGCCGGCGCTGACGATCAGCGGGGTCCGGTTGTGCCAGGCGGTGACCAGGTTGCCCATGCCGTTGCCGGTGCCCGGCGCGGTGTGCAGGTTGACGTGCGCGGGCCGGCCGGTGCCCTGGGCGTAGCCGTCGGCCATCGCGACCGCCGACGCCTCCTGGAGCGCGTGCACGTAGTGGAAGTCGTCCGGGAAGTGCTGGAGGAACGGCTCCTCGGTCGAGCCGGGGTTGCCGAAGACGGTGGTCAGGCCGAGCGCGCGCAGCAGGTCGTAGGTCGCCTCCCGCACCGTCGCCATCGCCGGCTGCCTCCGTTCCGCACGCGGATGCCGGAGCCGGCCCGGTGCCCAGTCTCCCGACCAGCCGAATCTATCGGGCCGAAGGCGACTTTTCGGGCGCTTCCCGCGCTCAGGGCAGCGGGAACGGCAGCTTGATCCCGTCCAGGGCGCTTCCGCACTCGCACTCCCGCTCGGTGGGCAGCGCCGCCACGGCGTCCAGCAGCAGCCCGCGCAGCCGGTCCGTGTTCTCCGCGAAGACGCGGAACACCTCCTCGTGGGTGACCGACTCGCCCGCCTCGACCCCCGCGTCCAGGTCCGTCACCAGCGCGATCGACGTGTAGCAGAGCGCCAGCTCGCGGGCCAGCACCGCCTCCGGGTGGCCGGTCATGTTGACGATCGTGCCGCCCATCGAGGCGAACCAGCGCGACTCCGCCCGGGTCGAGAAGCGCGGACCCTCGACCACGACGACGGTCCCGCCGTCCACCGCCGGCACGCCCCGACCGGCCGCCGTGTCCAGCAGCGTGCGCCGCCCGGCCGGGCAGTACGGGTCGGCGAACGACACGTGCACCGCGCCCCTGTCGTAGTAGGTCTGCGCGCGCCCGCTGGTGCGGTCGATCAACTGATCCGGCACCACGAACGTCCCCGGCCCCAGCTCCGGCCGCAGGCCACCCACCGCACAGGGCGCCAGCACCTGGCGTACGCCGAGCGACCGCAGCGCCCAAAGGTTGGCCCGGTAGGGGATCAGGTGCGGCGGGTACCGGTGATCGCGCCCGTGCCGGGGCAGGAACGCCACCCGGCGACCGCCCACCTCGGCGACCGTGATCGGGCCCGACGGCTCGCCGTACGGGGTGTCCACCACGTGTTCCACCCCGTCGAGCAGGGCGTAGAGCCCCGACCCGCCGATCACCGCCAGTTCGGCCTGCGCCGCCATCCGGCCCTCCCTCGATCCGTCGTGATCACCCGCCCGTCAGACCTTAACCAGCGGGCCGGACGCAGGCTATGGTGCGTGACATGGCGTTGACAGGGTGGACGGTCGACGGCCTCGGGCCCGTACGGGCGCACGGCTGACGGGTGTCGGACATGCAGAGTGAGGGGCAGGCGATCGGTGGCCGAGCCATGGAGTCGATGACCGGACGACTGCTGGTCGCGACACCGGGGCTCAAGGATCCGAACTTCGACCGTACGGTCGTGCTGCTCGTCGCCCACGAACCCGGCGGCGCCCTCGGGGTGGTGCTGAACCGGGCCACCGAGGTCTCCGTGGCCGACGTGCTCGGCGACTGGAGCGACCTCGCCCGCGACCCGGCAGTGCTGTTCGAGGGCGGCCCGGTGCAGCCCGACTCGGCCATCTGCCTGGCCCGGATGCGGCACCCCGTCCGGCCGGTCAAAGGCTTCCACCGCGTCTCCGGCGCGGTCGGCACCATCGACCTCTCGGTCGACCCGGAGAAGCTGCGCGAGGCCATCGGCGGCATCCGGGTGTTCGCCGGCTACTCCGGCTGGGGTGCCGGGCAGGTGGAGCGCGAGATCGAGGAGGGCTCCTGGTTCGTGTTCGACGCGCTGCCCGGCGACGCCTTCGTCGACCGGCCGGATGATCTCTGGCCGATGGTGCTGCGCCGGCAGGGCGGCATGCTGGCCGCGGTGGCCCATTTCCCGCCGGACGTGGCGCTGAACTGAGCCGGGTGCGGGTGACCCCGCGAGATGACCATGCCGGGCGGCGTGTGTATAGTTCTCTCCGTGCCCGGGCGACCGGGGACGACCGCAAGGGGCCGTGGCGCAGCTGGTAGCGCACCACACTGGCAGTGTGGGGGTCAGGGGTTCGAGTCCCCTCGGCTCCACCCAAGCGAAAAGCCCTGGTGAGAGACAATGCCTCCCACCAGGGCTTTTGTCATTCGTCGATCTCTCGGGTCGCAATGTGCTAGACCCGTGCCAGATCAGGCGCTGAGCTTGCCTCGCGCCTCTTCGATTAGGGCGTCCAACGCGGCGGCGATGGCGTGATCGCGGTCACGGGCCGCGTGCTGGTAGATCATCGCTGCCCGGGTGCTCGAATGGCCGATGCGCGCCATCAGTTCTTTGAGCGTCGCGCCGCTCTGTGCTGACCATGTGCTGCCGGTGTCACCTTCGAAGGCCGCACCACCAGCTAACCGTGCCGGACGGGTGCGGTGCGCGGCCCGCGGAGGCACTGAAGCAGGCGCAGCAGATCGGGCCACGTCTCGACCAATGCGGCGTCCCGGTCCGGGGCTTCGGCGATCCGTAGCACTGCCTCGTTCATCGCGCCGGAGAGCAAGGTGGCAGTTGCCTCGGGCGAGTTGACCTCAAGGTGCCCGGCTGCTGCCAGCGTGGCCACCGCCTCGGCCAGGTGGTGCCCGGAAGCGGCCGCGTCCTGGCTGCGCCACGTGCGCCAACCCATCACCGCGGGCGCGTCGACCAGCAGGATCCGCCGGTGTGTGTCGTCGACACTGGCGGTGAGGAACGCCCGGCAGCCGGCGACCAGGCCGTCCCATGGATCGGCGACCGCTTCGGCAGCGCTGGCGACCGCAGCGGCGACCCGCTGTTGCGCGGCGGCTGCGACGGCTTCGAACAGGTGCTGCTTGTTGCGGTAGTGATGGTAGACCGCACCCCTGGTGACCTGGGCTGCGGCGGCCACCTCCTCCAGGCGGACGGCCGTGTAGCCGCGTTCGGCGAACAGGGCAGTCGCGACGTCCCGGATGCGCCGGCCGGTGATCTCGCTCTGCTCCTTGGTGGCTCGCGCCATGCCGCACTCTTCCTTTACATGCTCCGTGTATGTATATTCCTTTACCTGCACAGTGTATGTAAAGGAGTTCGCCATGACACTCGCCAGCTCGTACCCGGTCCTCATGACGACCGACGTGACCTCGGCTGCGGCCTTCTACCGCGAGCACTTCGGGTTCCAGCCGACCTTCGAGACGGAGTGGTACGTGAGCCTGCGCCGCGACAACTGGGAACTGGCGGTGCTGGACAGCAGCCACGAGACCATCCCGGCGGCCTACCGCGGGCCGGTCGCCAGTGGGATGCTGCTCAACCTGGAGGTGGACGATGTCGACGCCGAGTGGGAGCGCCTGCGGCACTTGGAGGTCGTGCTTCCCGTCCGGACCGAAGAGTTCGGACAGCGGCACTTCATCCTCGCCGGCCCGGACGGTGTCCTGATCGACGTCATCACCAACGTGGAGCCTGCGGAGGAGTACGCGGACAGGTTCATCTCCTAGCATCTCGCAGGCAAACGGCGCTCAAGCGGCGCGGCCCGCGAGCACCAACGCCCAGCACAGCGCGCCGAACCCGGCCGTACTCGCCAGCGTCCGGACCACGTTCCAGGTGACCCAGGCGGACTCGAAGCGCTCCCGAGCCGCAGCGAGATCGGCGGAACCAGCCGCCGCGAGCGCGTCGTTCAACGGCACGTTCACCGCCACGGTGACGACGAACATCACCAGGTAGAGAGCGAGCCCGGCGACGATCCACGGCAGCGCCGGCCGGGCCGCACCCCGCCACGCCAGCACCGCCGCGAGCGTGGCCAGCACCGGCGTACCCAGGAACGCCAGCAGGAACCAGCCGTTGACGATGGTGACGTTGATGCGCTGCATCGCGTCGACGAACGTGCGGTCGTCCGTGCCGCGCAGCGCCGGCATCACCGCGTACGCGAATGCGGCGAACAGGCCCGCCATCAGCCCGGCCCCGACTGTGGCGCCGGCCAGCGTCAGTTGTACGAGTCGCATGTCCTCATCGAACCGCCGCGCGGTGAGACGGCCCATGGTCAGGACGCGCGATCCTGTGTTCAATCGTCTCGTGGACGCCGTTTCCGGTCTGCTCGACGGTCCCCGTGCGCGGGGCGCCTTCCTGCTGCGTTCGATCCTCACCCCGCCCTGGTCGATGCTGATCCGGGACGAGGCGCCGCTCACGCTGGTCGCCGTGGTGCGGGGCGACGGCTGGATCGTGCCGGAGGAGGGCGAGGCCGCGCGGCTGACCGAGGGTGACGTGGCGATCGTGCGCGGCCCGGCCCCGTACACGGTGGCGGACGACCCGGCCACGGCGCCGCAGGTGGTCGTGCACCCGGGCCAGCGCTGCACCACTCCCGACGGGCGCGAGCTGTTCGCGATGACGCGGTGGGGCGTACGCACCTGGGGCAACGGGCCGGACGGCCGGACCGTGCTGCTCACCGGCACGTACCCGGTGCGGGGCACTGTGGGGCGGCGGCTGCTGGACGCGCTGCCGCCGCTTGCGGTGGTGCGGCGCGAGTCGTGGGACACGCCGCTGGTGCCGCTGCTGGCCGCCGAGATCGTCAAGGACGATCCCGGCCAGGAGGCGGTGCTCGATCGCCTGCTCGACCTGCTGCTCATCGCCGCGCTGCGGGAGTGGTTCGCCCGGCCGGGCGCCGCCGCACCTGCCTGGTACCGGGCGTACGCCGATCCGGTGGTCGGCCGCGCGCTGCGCATGCTGCACGACGACCCGGCCCGGCCGTGGACGGTGGCGTCGCTCGCCGCGGAGGTGGGGATGTCCCGGGCGGCGCTGGCGCGGCGCTTCACCGCGCTGGTCGGTGAGCCGCCCGTGGCGTACCTGACGGGCTGGCGGCTGGCGCTCGCGGCCGACCTGCTCCGCGAACCGGGCGCCACAGTCGGCGCGGTGGCCCACCGGGTCGGCTACGGCAGTTCCTTCGCGCTGAGTGCGGCGTTCAAACGCCGGTACGGCGTGAGCCCGCGCCGGCACGTCGACCCGGATAGATTGGCCGGATGACTGTCGACCTGTTCGCCGGCGTCCCGGTCCGCGATCTCGCGGTGGCGACGGACTGGTACGAGCGGCTGCTCGGCGCACCGCCGCAGTTCCGGCCCGACGACAGCGAGGCGGTGTGGGAGCTGGCCGAGCACCGTTACCTCTACATCGACGTGCGGCCCGAGCACGCCGGTCACGCCATGCAGACGGTCTTCGTCGACGACCTCGACTCCCGCGTCGCGGCGATCGCCGCCCGTGGTCTGACGCCGACCGCGCGGGAGACGTACGACAACGGCGTCCGCAAGGTGATCTTCCACGACCCGGACGGCAACGAGATCGGCTTCGGCGGCGGCCCGGCCTGACCGGACCGCCGCCGGACCTCAGCGCGCCCGGTACGCCTTCGGCAACCGCATCCCGCGCTCGGCCATGAGCTGCCGCACCCGGTTCGGGTAGTCGGTGATGATCCCGTCGACGCCCATGTCCATGAGCGCCGCCACTGTGGGCATGTCGTCGCAGGTCCAGGGGATGACCTTGAGCCCTCGCGCGTGCGCGTCGGCGATCATCCGGCGGTCCGGGTAGAAGCGGAAGTTCGGGTCGGCGATCGTGCCGTTCTGCGGGAACCCGTAGTTCGGGGACAGCGCGGTCACGCCGGGGGTCGCGGCGGCGGCCCGGACGAAGTCGCCACCGAAGTCGTCCACGTCCAGCCCGCCCAGCCACGGCGACGCGCCCGGCTTGCCGACCTGGAGGAAGTCGTAGTTCGTCAGCGCCACGAGCGGCCAGCGCGGCGCGAGCCGGTGCATCTCCCGCAGCGCGCCCCAGTCGAAGGACTGGATGGTGACCTGCCGCTCGATGCCCGAGCGCCGGATCTCCTCGAAGACCCGCCTGACGAACAGCTCGCGCGGCGCGGTCTGCTCGGGCGCGCCCGCCTCCACCTTGGTCTCGATGTTGAGCGTGATCCCGTGCGCGCGGTAGCGCTTCACCAGGTCGAGCACGTCGCGCAGCTCGGCCATCCGGACACCGGCGATCTGCTCCTGCTCGGGGAAGCCGGGCAACTGCTGGTAGCCGCAGTCCATGGTCTTGATCTGCGCGAGCGTGAGGTCCTTGATGTACTTCCCGACGTACGGGTAGGCCGGGTCGCCGGGCCGCACCGGGGCGGTGTCGCGGCACTTCTGCGCGCTGACCTGCCGGTCGTGCGTGACTACCACTTTCTCGTCCCGGGTGACCTGGGTGTCCAGCTCCAACGTGGTGACGCCGAGGCGCATCGCCTTGGCGAACCCGGCGAGCGTCTCCTCGGTGGTCATCCCGATGCCGCCGCGGTGGGCCTGAAGGTCGAAGTGGGTCCGCTGCGGCGGTACGCCGGGACGGTCGGCCGGACCTGCGTGGGCGACGCCCGGAACGGCGAGCACCGCGCCGGCGACGAATGCCGTCACGAGCTGACGGGTGGACATGGAGAAACCTCCGCTACCTCGGTTGTCGTTCGCGCAGCCGAAGCTAGGTGCGGAGTCGGTGCCCGCCGTGGCGTCGAGGTGAGGAGCGGATGAACGGTCGCCGGACGGCTGCCGGTGGGCCGGGCCGCGGTCGTCCGCGGCCCGGCCTGCGGCGTCAGCGGGGACGCCGCGTCTTCGGCAGGTCGAACTGGTCAGCCCGTCGGCAGTCCTTCGGACCGCCGATCGCCTGCGGGCCGACCTCGTCGAGGGCCTTGCGGGCGCGCTGGCGGCCCAGGTTCCAGGCGTACCAGGGGTCGGGCTCGGCGAGGTCGTCGGCGATCCAGCTCAGCGTGCACCGGCGTACCGGGTCGGGGAGCTTGGCAAGCGCCGGGGTGGCGTCGGCGGACAACGCCCGCAGGTACCAGGCGTCGATCTTGCCGGTCTGCTCGTACCGCAGCGTGTTGCGGCGGGCGACGTAGTCCTCCGGGTTGAGCACGGCCAGGCCGAGCAGCATCGCCACCGCCAGCGCGAGCGTGGTGCCGGGAATCCACCGGCCCCGCCACTTGACGCCGGCCGCGATGATCATCAGGAAGACCGTGCCGAGCAGCATCTCGAACGCCATCACGAAGATCCGCTCGCCGGTGAAGCTGTAGACCTTCTGGTACGTCCACATCCGGGACAGCGCCGACGCCACGATCACCACGCTCAGCGCACTGATCAGCCCGAGCAGCACGCGCAGCATGATCCGCTCGACCGGCCGCTCCCGGCGTGCCCAGCGGCTCACCCCGCCGAGCACCGCCACGGTCAGCAGCGTGACGAAGAGCAGCTGCCAGAAGCCGCTACGCGCGTACTCGGCGTAGCTGAGCCCGGCGACCCGCTGCACGTGCTGCTGCCCGCCGAAGAGCGTGGTGAACTGCACCACCACGAACCCGGCGAACAGCAGCGTGAGCGCGCCGATGGCCGGGGCCCACTCCAGCAGGCCGAGACGGCGCTCACCCTCGCGATCCACTGTGGACAGGTCGGGCGGCGCGGCGAGCGTGTAGAGCGCGGCGACAGCGATCAGCCCGCCCACCACTGCGAGGAACAGCCAGCCGAACACCGTACCGAGGTTGATCTCGGGGACGAGCGAGCCGAGCGCCTCGGAGAACGCCGCGTCGGCCGACGCGAGCAGGCTGCCGAAGACCACGAGCACCACGACCGTGGCGACCACCGAGACGGTCACCTTGCGTACCGTCGCCTCCTGCGGCGAGGCGGTGATGTGCCGGCGTACCCACGGCAGGCCGCGCAACGCCGCGAACGGCGTCGCCACCAGGCCGAACAGGACCGAGCGCACCAGCCGCCCGCCGATGATCGCGAGGGTGGCGCAGCCGAGCGCGCCGAGCACGCAGAACGTGACGAGCCACCAGGCGTTGCGGAACGCCGGCACGGCGATCAGGGCCAGCGCGGCCGCCGCCCACCCGGCCCGGATGAGCTTGTCGGCGCGCGGTAGCTCCGCGGTCTTCGACCGGACCGCCAGCACCACCGCGAGCGTGAGCGTGAGCCACCCCAGGAACCAGCCGACGCCGACGCGGCCCAGCGGCACGAAGACCGCGCTGCCGACCGCGGCGGCCAGCACCGCGAGCGGCACGGCCCGCCCGGTCGCTGCCTTCGGGCCCGGCCACCGCGCGCCGAGGAACGAGGTCCGCGGCACCTGAGGTCGCGGCGCCCACGTCGGCGCCTGCGGGTGCCCGCTCCACCCCATTCCGGGGTACGGCGGCGCGGGCGCCGGCCCACCGCCGTGCGGAGGCGGCGTGCCCGGAGCACGTTGCGCACCCGGCGCGGGCGGCGGCCCGGAGCCCGGCTGCGTGCCCGGCGCTGCCCATGACCCGGAGGCCGGCTGCGTGCCCGCGGGAGCGGCAGGCGTCTGCGAGGCTCCCGGCGGGCCGGACGTCGCGGAAGTGGCCGTCTGCGGAGCGCCGTCGCCGGGACGCGCGCCGGCCTCACCGGAGCCGGCCGTGGCCGCCCCCGCTGCGTCGGCGCTCGCGACGGACGGCTTCGAGCCGGCCGCCTGGGTGGTGGCCGAAGCCGCGTCCGGTGAGGCAGCGACAGGCTCTCCGCTCGCCGGCCGGTCGGCCGGTGCGGCGGCGGGGGCGGCGCCCTCCACGGGGGAGCGCTCGGCGGCGGGCGCTGTGGCCTGGGCGGGCACCGCCGCCGCAGGCTGGCCGGTCGCCGTCTGCTGGCCGGTCGCCGGGACCAATGGGAGGAACAACGCGTACCCCTGGGTGCCGGGTGGCACGGTGACCGGAATCGCCCAGCCGGGCTGCCCCTCGGCGCCCGGCCAGGGCACCGGCGCGGGAGCGCCCTCCATCGTGGGCAGGACCAGCAGGTACGGCTGTGCGGGGGCGGGGACGTCGCCCGGCGCGGGCCCGGCCGCGGGGGCGGCGCGGGACGGCTCTGGGGACGGGGCCGGCTCGGACAAGGGACGCTCCTCGATCACAGGGTTTCGTCACTGTAGGGCCCATCAGGTGTCCGTCGCCGCCCCGGTTGTCCGTTCGGTCATGCCGCCCCGGCCGATCGGCGCGGATCGAACCTTTGGCGGCTCGCGGCCGTACCAGTGCGCGGGAGGTCGATCACATGGCCGCACGTCGCGCGCTCGCCGCGCTCGCCGCCGTCGCCGCGACGGTGCCGCTGACCGCCGCGCCGGCCGCGGCGCACGGTGCGCCGACCAGCCCGCTGAGCCGGGCCGCCGCGTGCGGGCCCGAGGGTGGCCGGGCGCAGACGCCCGCCTGCCGGGCCGCGGTCGCCGCCGGAGCGGCGGTACGCGAGTGGGACAACATACGGGTGGCGCGGATCGACGGGCGGGACCGGGAACGCATCCCGGACGGGGAGCTGTGCAGCGGCGGGCTGTCCGCGTACCGGGGACTGGACCTGGCGCGCGCCGACTGGCCCGCCACCACGCTCACAGCCGGTGCCCGGCACACGTTCCGCTACCGCACCACCATCCCGCACCGGGGCACGTTCCGGTACTACGTCACCACCGGCTCGTACTCGCCTCGGCGCTCGCTGACCTGGGCGGATCTGGAGGAGAAGCCGTTCCTTCAGGTCACCGACCCGCCGATCCGCGCGGGCGCGTACGAGATGCGGGGGCGGCTGCCGGCCGACCGTACCGGCCGGCACATCGTCTATGTGATCTGGCAGAACTCGGACACCCAGGACACGTACTACTCCTGCTCGGACGTGATCTTCCGGGCGGCCCGCGGTGCGTCGGACCCGCCGTCGGCAGCGCCGAAGGCGAGCGCGTCGCCCCCGCGTACCCTCGCCGTTCCGGCGGCCGACGACGAGCCGGCGGTGCCGGTCGCGACGGTGACCGACGGCGGACCGCTGTCCCGGCCGCTCCTGGTCGGCGCGGCGGCGCTCGTCGTCGCGCTGCTCGCGGCGGCGGTGGTCGGACTGCGACGGACCGGCGGGCCGCCGCCCGGGCGGCCGTGCGGTGTCCGCAACCACCGCGCCGGGCGGCGCCGCATCTGGTGACTCAGCCGAGCAGGCTCTCGACCTCGGCCAGGTCGTCCCCGGCGAGGTCGAGGTTGTTCAACGCGGCCACGTTGCCCTCCAGCTGCCCGACGCTGCTCGCGCCGATGATGAGGCTGGTCATGCGCGGGTCGCGCAGCGCCCACGCCAGGGCGAGCTGGGCGAGGGTCTGCCCGCGCCGCTGCGCCACCGCGGCGAGCCCCCGGACCGTCGCCATCGTCTCCTCGTCGAGGTCGCTCTCGTTCAGGAAGACGCTCGTGCGCACCCGGGAGTCGGCCGGGATGCCCTTCAGGTAACGGTCGGTGAGCAGGCCCTGGGCGAGCGGGCTGTACGCGATGCAGCCGGCGCCGACGCGCTCCAGCGTGTCCAGCAGACCGTCGCTCTCCGTCCAGCGGTTCATCATCGAGTACGACGGCTGGTTGATCAGCAGCGGCGTGCCCAGGTCGCGGAGGATCGCCGCGGCCCGCTCGGTCTGCTCCGAGTCGTAGTTGGAGATGCCCACGTAGAGCGCCTTGCCGGAGCGGACGATCGCGTCGAGCGCGCCCATCGTCTCCTCCAGCGGGGTCTCCGGGTCGAACCGGTGCGAGTAGAAGACGTCGACGTAGTCCAGCCCGAGGCGGCGCAGCGACTGGTCCAGCGACGAGATCAGGTACTTGCGCGAACCCCACTCGCCGTACGGGCCGGGCCACATCAGGTACCCGGCCTTGCTGGAGATCACCAGCTCGTCCCGGTACGGCTTCAGGTCGGTGGCGAGCAGCCGGCCGAAGTTCTCCTCCGCCGAACCGGGCGGCGGGCCGTAGTTGTTCGCCAGGTCGAAGTGGGTGATGCCGAGGTCGAAGGCGCGGCGGACGATGTCGCGCTGCCGCTCGAAGGGGCGGTCCGGTCCGAAGTTGTGCCACAGGCCGAGGGAGATGACAGGCAGCTTCAGCCCGCTCCGGCCGGTGCGCCGGTAGATCATCTCGTGGTAACGGTCGTCGCTGGCGAGGTAGGTCACCAGGCCATTCTGTCCGGACCGGAGTGCGCACGCAGCGGCGCGGGTACGTTCGGCCTCATGCGTTACGTGCGGCTCGACACCCCCAAGCCCATCTCCAAGATCGGCCTCGGCACCTGGCAGTTCGGCTCCAAGGAGTGGGGCTACGGCCCCGAGTACGAGCGCCGCGCCGCCGAGATCGTCCGGCGGGCGCTCGACCTGGGCGTCACCCTGTTCGACACCGCCGAGCTGTACGGCTTCGGCCGCAGCGAGCGCATCCTCGGCGCGGCCCTGGGCGACGACCGGGCCAAGGTCGTGGTCGCCACCAAGATCTTCCCGTTGCTGCCGGTCGCCCCGGTGGTGCAGCAGCGCGCGGTCGCCTCCGCCGCCCGGCTCGGCGTCGACGGCATCGACCTCTACCAGGTGCACCAGGCCAACCCGGTGGTCGCCGACACCACCACCATGCGCGGCATGCGCTCGTTGCAGGACGTCGGGCTGGTCGGCGAGGTCGGCGTCAGCAACTACGGCCTGCGCCGGTGGCGGTTCGCCGAGGCCGCGCTGGGCCGCCGGGTGCTGAGCAACCAGGTCCGCTACAGCATGATCGACCGCGGCCCCGAAGAAGACCTCATCCCGTACGCGGAGCAGGCCGGCCGCATCGTCATCGCGTACTCGCCGCTGGCGCAGGGTTTCCTCTCCGGCCGCTACGACGCCACGAACCCGCCCGCCGGGGCGGTACGCCGGGCCAACCCGTACTTCCTGCCGGAGAACCTGGAACGCGGCACCGCGCTGATCGCCACGCTGCGCGAGGTCGCCGACGCGCACGACGCGACGCCGAGCCAGATCGCGCTCGCGTACGTGCTGCGGCACCCGAACGTGGTGGCCATCCCGGGTGCCTCCGGGGTCGAGCAGATGGAACGCAACGCGGCCGCCGCCGAGATCGACCTCGCCGACGACGAGTACGCCGCACTCGTCGCCGCCGCACACGCGTTCCGCCCAGTCACCGGGCTGGCCGCCGTACCCCGGATGGTCCGCGCCCGCCTGGGCGGGTGAGCCGGCCGGAATCTCCCCGGCACGGGGGAGCCGGACCGGTACGACGGGGCGGACAATGACCGGGTGACGGTCCGGGGGGTGTTCGCGCCGCTGGTGCGCGCCAGCACCTGGCGCCGTGCCGTGTTCCTGCTCCTCGGTGGCGTGCTCGCCCTGCCGTACGCCTTGCTGGCGGTGGTCTTCGCGCAGATGCTGGGGAACGCGACAGCGCCCCGCCCGCTCGTGCTCGGCCTGCTGCTGGTGGCTGCCGGGCTCGCCGTGGTGCCGGTGTTCCTGGCCGGCAGCCGGGCGCTGGAGATCGCCGCCGCCCGGGCGCTGCTCGCCGTCGACCTGCCGGAGCCCGCGCCCGGGCACCGGATCGACCGGGAGACCCGGCTGCGCGCCGCGCTCTGGATCGCCCTGCACCTGGGCACCGGCGCGGTGGTGTGGTTCGCCGCGATCAGCGCGTTCCCGATGGCGCTGGTCTTCGTCGCCGGCCTGGCCGGGATGGACACCGGCGCCGTGGCGGACCAGCGGTTCGGCCCCGTCGACCCGGCGCACCCGGTCCAGGCCGGGCTGGCCGGCCTGGCCGTGCTGGCCGGGCTCGGCTACGCCGTGGCCGGCCTGGGCGCGCTCGCCGCCTCGATGGCGCCGGTGCTGCTCGGCCCGGCCCAGGCCGAGCGGATCGCCGCGCTGGAGGCCCACGCGGTACGGCTGGCCGAACGCAACCGGCTGGCCCGGGAACTGCACGACTCGGTCGGCCACGCCCTGACCGTGGCGACCCTCCAGGCCGGCGCCGCGCGGGAACTGCTCGACACCGACCCCGAGTTCAGCCGGCGGGCCCTGACGGCCATCGAGGAGACCAGCCGGCGCGCCATGGACGACCTGGACCACGTCCTCGGGTTGCTCCGCGAGGCCGGTGCCGTGACGGCACCCGCGCCGCACTCAACGCTCGCCGGACTCGACCGGCTGGTCGCCGCGGCCCGCGCCGCCGGGCTGGACGTCGAGTCCCGGGTCGACGGAGCGCTCGACGCGCTGCCCGCCGTGGTGTCCCGCGAGGGCTACCGCATCGTCCAGGAAGGGCTGACGAACGCGGCCCGGCACGGCCGCGGACCGGTCGCGCTGCGAGTCGCCGTACCCCCGGAAGGGCTGGCGATCGAGCTCGTCAACAGCGTGCGCGGCGCCGCCGGGCCGGCCCGCGGCGGGCGCGGGCTCGACGGCATGCGGGAGCGGGTGCTGCTGCTGGGCGGCCGGCTGGACGCCGGCCCCGACGGGGATCGCTGGCGCGTCCGGGCCACCCTGCCGGTGCCGAGAGGGGATGTCCGGTGACCATCGACGTGCTGATCGTCGATGACGACGAACTGATCCGGGTCGGCCTGCGGGCGATCGTGGACGCCCAGCCGGACCTGCGTGTCGTCGGCGAGGCGGCGGACGGGGCCCAGGTGCCGCCGCTGGTCGCGAAGCTGCGACCGCGGGTGGTGCTGATGGACGTGCGGATGCCGGCCATCGACGGCATCCAGGCCACCCGCCGGTTGCTCGCCGCCTCCGCCGACCCGCCCCGGGTCCTGGTGGTCACCACGTTCGCCAACGACGAGTACGTCTACGAGGCGCTGCGCGCCGGGGCAGCCGGTTTCCTCCTCAAACGGGCCCGCCCGGCCGAGGTGGTGCAGGCGATCCGGGTAGTGGCGGCCGGGGATTCGCTGCTGTTCCCGGCCGCCATCCGGCAGCTCGTCGACACGTACGGGCGGCGCGACGGCGACCGGCTTCGCGCCGCGCGCCTGACCGAGCGCGAGGCCGAGGTGCTGCGGCTGATGGCCGCCGGCCTGTCCAATCCGGAGATCGCCGCCCGGCTGGTCGTCGGCGTCGAGACGGTGAAGACGCACGTCGGGAACGTGCTGGCCAAGCTCGGGGTCCGGGACCGGACCCAGGCGGTGGTCGCCGCCTACGAGTCGGGCTTCGTGATCCCGGCCGGCTGACCGGTCCCTCCCGTGGGGGAGCGGGTCCACCCCGTGGCGGGAGGGAACGTGCGCCCGGCCGGTCCAGGCTGAGGGCATGACGACGACCACCACCTCCGCACCTCCCCGGGACACCCGCACCCGGCTGGACCCGGCCGCCCCGCTCGCCGCCGCCTGGCTCGGCGGCTGGGGCGTGCTCGCCCTGCTGTCGGCGCTCACCGGCGCCGGCTACCCGTTCGGCACGAACGACCCGCACGGCGGGGACGCCGCCGGCCTGCTCCAGTTGCTGCCGGACGCCGTCGGCCCGCCGCTGTTCGCGGTGGTCCTGCTGACCGGCGCCGTCGCCGCCCTGGCCATGACCGGCCCGGCCCGGCTGCAGTCCCGCCCGGTGCGCCTGCTGATCACCGGGTACGCCTCGATCGTCGCCCTCGCGTTGGCGGTGGTGGTGCCCGGGATGCGGGTGCTCGCCCTGCTCGGCTACGCGCCGATGCTGATCATCGGGGCGCCGTTCGGCTGGCCCTCGGTGGACTACGCCGACGTCTTCACCTGGCCGCTGTTCGCCCGGCTGGCTGCCCTGGCCGGGGGGATGCTGCTGGCCGGCGCGCTGCTGCGCTGGCGTCGCCGGATCGCCGACGGGTCCGCTCCGGGCTGGACCGCGCCCGCTGCGGCCGCCCGGTGGGGCCGGTGGGCGACGTGGACGGCGGCCGTCGTCCCGGTGCTCTACGCGTTCACCCGGTTCGCCTGGCTGGCCGGTGTCCCGCTGGGAATGTCCCGGGAGACGCTCGCCGAGATGCGGGCCGACGGTGCGATCTGGGCCGGCGCGGGGCTGGGCGCGTTCGCCGTGGTCGGCGCGGTGCTCACGCTCGGACTGGTGGCCCGCTGGGGAGAGCGGTTCCCGCGCTGGATGCCCGGGCTGGCGGGCCGGCGGGTGCCGGTGCTCCTCGCGGTGATCCCGGCCGGGCTGGTCGCGCTCGCCGTGCTGGCGGCCAGCCTCGACCTGCTCGCCGCGCCGCAGTTCGCCGAGCTGATCAGGGAGGGCAACGCCGCCGCCCTGCCGATGGTGCTGTGGCCGGTCTGGGCGGTCACGCTGGCCGGTGCCGCGTACGCGTACCACCTGCGACGTCGCGCCTGAGACGCCGCCCGGAGGATCGGTCCCGGCACGGGGCGGGACCGACCCCCGGGCGGTACGCGAATTCTGAGCTAGCGTGGATCGGGTGACCGCTCCCAACCAGGTTTCCCCGGTCCCGCCCGCCGACCTGCCGAGCACGCTCGGCGAGTTGCGCGCTACCGGCCACCGCTACCGCACGGTCAAACAGGAACTCCGAGACAACCTCCTCGCCCGGATGGGCTCCGGCGAGGACCGCTTCCCCGGCATCGTGGGCTACGAGGACACGGTGCTGCCCGAGGTCGAGCGCGCGCTGCTCGCCGGGCACGACATGGTGCTGCTCGGCGAGCGCGGGCAGGGCAAGACCCGGCTGATCCGTTCGCTCGGCGCGCTGCTGGACGAGTGGACCCCGGTGATCCCCGGCTCGGTACTCAACGAGCACCCGATGCACCCGCTCACCCCGGCGTCCCAGGCGCTCGTCGACTCGGCCGGCGACGACCTGGCGATCGGGTGGCTGCACCGCTCGATGCGGTACGGCGAGAAGCTCGCCACGCCGGACACCAGCGTCGGTGACCTGATCGGCGACGTCGACCCGATCCGCCTCGCCCAGGGGCGCACGCTCGGCGACCCGGAGACCATCCACTTCGGGCTCGTACCGCGTACCAACCGGGGCGTCTTCGCCGTCAACGAGCTGCCCGACCTGGCCGAACGCATCCAGGTGGCGCTGCTCAACGTGCTGGAGGAACGCGACATCCAGGTCCGCGGCTACCAGCTACGGCTGCCGCTGGACCTGCTGCTGGTGGCCAGTGCCAACCCGGAGGACTACACCAACCGGGGCCGGATCATCACGCCGCTGAAGGACCGGTTCGGCGCGGAGATCCGTACCCATTACCCGCTCGACCTGGACCTGGAGCTGGCGCTGATCCGGCAGGAGGCCGACCTGGTCGCCGTCGTGCCGGAGCACGTGCTGGAGGTGCTGGCCCGGTTCGCCCGCGACGTGCGGGAGTCGCCGTCGGTCGACCCGCGTTCCGGTGTGTCCGCCCGGTTCGCCATCGCCGCCGCGGAGACGGTGGCCGCCGCCGCGTTGCGTCGTTCGGGTCTGCTGGCGGGTGCTGGTGCCGGCGTCGGTGCCTCGGGTGGGGCGGCCGGGGCGGCGTCCCGGCCGGAGGCGCCTGTGGCCCGGATCGGGGACACCGTGTCGGTGACCTCCACGCTGCGCGGCAAGGTCGAGTTCGAGAGCGGCGAGGAGGGACGCGAGATCGAGGTGCTCGCGCACCTGCTGCGTAGCGCCACCGCCGAGACGTTCCGCGCCCGGCTCGCCGGGCTCGACCTGTCCGGCTTCACCGCGATCGTCGCCGAGGGCGGCGCCGTCGAGACCGGCGAACTGGTCTCCTCGTCCGAGCTGCTACGCCAGGTCGGGACCGTGCCGGGGCTGGCCAAGGTGCTCGACCGGCTCGGGCTCGGCGACGCGCCCAGCCCGGAGGAGGCGGCCGCCGGCATCGAGTTCGTGCTGGAAGGGCTGCACCTGACCCGCCGGCTCGGCAAGGACGTCACCGAATCCGGGCGCACCGTCTACGGGGACCGGGACTGACAGTGGCCGGCGGCAACCGCTTCCGGTACGGGCAGTGGCGCGGCGGACCCGATCCGCTCGCCCCGCCGTACGACGTACGCGCCGCTGTGGACGCGGTCGGCTCGGACGTGCTCGCCGGCGGCAGCCTGCGCGAATCGCTGCGCGAGCTGCTGCGACGCGGCCCGCAGGGGCGTGGCGGGCTCGACGACCTGGCCGCCCGCGCCCGCCGCCTGCGCCGGGAGGCGCTGCGCCGGGGCGACCTCGACGGCGCCGTCACCCGGGCCCGGGCACTGCTCGACCAGGCGCTCGCCGCCGAACGCGACGAGCTGCGCGGCCGCGACGGCGACGACGCCCGGTTCGCCGAGGCCGTGCTCGACAACCTGCCCCGCTCCACCGCCCGCGCGGTGTCGGAGCTTTCCGAGTACGACTGGGCCAGCGCCGAGGCGCGGCAGACGTACCAGCGGATCCTCGACGGGCTGCGCGGCGACGTGCTGGAGCAGCGATTCGCCGGGCTGCGCGACGCGGCACGGGCCACGGCCGACCCGGCCGTCCAGCGGCAGCTCGCCGAGATGATGCGCGACCTCAACGACCTGCTCGCCCGGCACGCCCGCTCCGAGGACACCACCGACGCGTTCGCCGAGTTCATGCGCCGCCACGGCGAGTTCTTCCCGGAACGCCCCAGGGACGTCGACGAGCTGATCGACGTACTGGCCCGGCGGGCCGCCGCAGGTGAGCGGCTCATGCGGTCGCTGTCGGACCGGCAACGTGAGGAACTCGCCGGGCTGATGCGTCAGTCGCTCGGCGACCGGCTCTCCGGTGAACTGTCCCAGCTCGACGCGCACCTGCGGTCGCTGCGGCCGGACATGAACTGGCAGCGCGGCGAGCGGGTCCGCGGCGACCAGCCCCTCGGCTACGGCGAGGCCACCGGCGCGCTGGACGAGATCGCCGAACTCGACGAGCTGCTGGACTCCCTCGACCAGGACCAGCCCGGCGCCACGCTCGACGACGTCGACGTGGAGGCCGTCGCCCGTACGCTGGGCCGGGACGCCGCCGACGACGTACGCCGGTTGCAGGAGCTGGAGCGCGAACTGCGCCGCCAGGGCTGGGTCACCCGCGACGCGGACGGGCTGACGCTCAGCCCCAAGGCGCTGCGCCGGCTCGCGAGCACTGCGCTGCGGCGCGTCTTCTCCGACCTGACCGCCGGCCCGCGCGGCCAGCACGACCTGCGCACGGCGGGCGCCGCAGGCGAGGTGAGCGGGGCGTCACGCCCCTGGGAGTACGGCGACGAACAGCCGCTGGACGTGGTGCGCACGCTCACCCGGGCGGTGCGACGGGCCGGTCCCGGAGTGCCGGTGCCGCTCGCGGTCGAGGACTTCGAGGTGGTGGAGACCGAACGGCGGGCGTCGGCGGCGGTGGTGCTGTGCGTCGACCTGTCGTACTCGATGATCTCGCAGGGCCGGTGGGGTCCGATGAAGCAGACCGCGCTGGCCCTGTCGCACCTGATGGCGACCCGGTTCCCGCAGGACGCGCTGCAGATCGTCGGCTTCGGCCGAGAGGCGATGCCGCTCACCCAGCAGGAGCTGGCGGCGGTGGAGCCGGACATGCAGCAGGGCACCAACCTCCAGCACGCGCTGCGGATCGCCGGCCGGCACCTGCGCCGCCACCCGGGTGCCGAGCCGGTGGTGCTGGTGGTCACCGACGGCGAGCCGACAGCACACCTGGACCCGGAGGACGGCGAGGCGTACTTCCACTGGCCGCCGCTGCCGGAGACGATCTCGGCGACGATCCGGGAGGTGGACCGGCTGACCCGGTACGGCGCGACGCTCAACCTGTTCATGCTGGGCGACGATCCGGGGCTGCGCCGGTTCGTGGATGCGGTGGCGCGGCGTTCGGGTGGCCGGATGTTCACCCCGGACCTGGACGACCTGGGCGAGTACGTCGTCTCCGACTACCTACGCGCCCGCCACGGCCGCCGCTGAGCTTGCGCCCGCGCGCCTGCGCCCGTGCGTCCTCTCGCCCGCGCTCTCGCGCTCTCGCCCGCGCTCTCGCGCTCTCGTCGATCTTGGAGTTGTGGTGCCCATGATGCCCGGTTTGCGGCGTTCGCGACGTGCCACAACTCCAAGATCGGCGGGCCTCTCCTGGAGCCGCGGCGAGTCCTCGTCGGCTCGGGCACAAGAGCCGCCCGGGATCCCCTGGGGCATCCGCGATCTTGCACTTTCGTACCCCGCAAACCGCGCGAATGGGGCACCTGAAGGGCTCGAACTGCAAGATCGCGCAGGTGACCGGGGTGCCGTCCGCTCGCCCGGGTCAGCCCCGCCTGGCTCGGGGTCGATCATGAAGTTGGCGGTGTTTGGTGTCCGGTTTGTCGGCGTCAACTTCATGATCGACGGCGCGGGGGCGGGTGCGTGTGGTGCGATCCGTGCCGTTTTGGGCGGAGGTGTCCGGTTCGGGGGTGGTGGGTGGCACTCTGGGAGTGGAATCGCGGGCGGGTGGGTGGCGTTGTAACCGGGTGAACGACCGAGCGAGGCTCGCCCCGCGAGTGGGGTGGCATCTGCAAGGCCTTGGGAATCACCCCGGGGCCGCTGGTCGTTGAGTAGGCCGCTGGTCGTTGAGTACGGTTCCGGCGACGTGAGCCGCGGGGAATCATCCTGGCCGGCTGGTCGTTGAACACGGTTCCGACGACGTGAACCCCCGCCGCTTTCTGGTGGCGTGTGGCGCCCCCCGGGAATGGTGGCGGGTGGCGGGTCGTTGAACAGTGTTCCGGCGCCGCGACGAGGCCCCCCCCTGCCCTCGCGAGCAGCCGGATCCCCCGAAGACTTTCTTGAGCGCCTGACGGTGCTCGCACCCGCGCCGGCCCCCCTGTCGGTGTGGGCGTCGATCCCCCGAATGGAGCCCCCCATGAACACGATTCTGCGTAAGAGCATTCTGGGTGTTGCTGGTCTGGCTTTCACCGGTGGCGTGTTCGCCGGTCCGGTGGCTGCGCACGCGGCGGACA
>NZ_JNZR01000010.1:0-150953 GCF_000717585.1 Micromonospora globosa | reverse complement strand
ACACACCAACCACCAGGCCCCACAACCGCGGAACCCCCAGCCGGGGCATTTCGTTCAACCACCCGCCGCTCTCGCGCCGGGCACTTTTACTACGTTACCCGGTGGTTTCTGCCGTGTCAAACCGGTGTCAACCAGTTTGTCGTGCGTCACCTTTTACCGGGCACCCCGATTCAACCGACTTCCGTCGGTCGTTCCGAGGAATTCGGTAGGCCGGCCGCCCGCGGTTTTCCCGCTGGCCCGTCCGTTTCCCTACCGGCCGAGAACCTTACCCGGTCGGTTCCGCCTCGCCAAATCCGCCTCCCGGCGAATCCGGGGCACCACCCGGTTCTCAGGTCCTGCGCTCCGGCCTTCCAGGTCTTTCGCCCTGTTTCGTCCGTTCCGCGCTGGCAGAGAGAAAGTTACGCGCCCAGCGGAGTGATCGTCAAATCCGCTGGGCGCGTCCCGCGTCACACAGTCGACAGGCGGCTATCCGCGCAGCTCGACGCCCGCGAACGAGCGCTTGCCCCGGCGCAGTACGAGGTAGCGGCCGTGCAGCAGGTCGTCCGCCGACACGGTGGCGTCCACCTCGGAGATACGCGTGTTGTTGACGTACGCGCCGCCCTCGGCGATGACCCGCCGTGCCTCCTTCATGCTCGGCACCAGGCCCGACTCCTTGAGCAGGCCGGCCACGTCCGGCAGCTCGTCGAGGTGCACCAGGCCGGCCTCGGTCAGCGCGGCGCGCAGCGTCTCCGGGGCCAGCTCGTCGAGCGAGCCGCGCCCGAACAGCGCCTGGCTCGCGGCGACCGCCTGGGCCATCTCCCGCTCGCCGTGCACGAGCGTGGTCAGCTCCTCGGCGAGCGCCCGCTGGGCCAGGCGCGCCTGCGGGCGTTCCGCTGTGGCCTTCTCAAGTTCCTCCAGCTCCTCACGGGAGCGGAAGCTGAAGTACCGCAGGTAGCGGCTGACGTCCCGGTCGTCGGCGTTGACCCAGAACTGGTAGAACGCGTACGGGCTGGTCATCTGCGGGTCGAGCCAGATCGTGCCGGTCTCGCTCTTGCCGAACTTGGTGCCGTCGGCCTTGGTGACCAGCGGCGTGGTGAACGCCTCCACCGGCCCGGCGCCGCGCCGCCGGATGTAGTCCACCCCGGCGGTGATGTTGCCCCACTGGTCGGAGCCGCCGTACTGGAGCCGGCAGCCGTGCCGGCGGTGCAGCTCGAAGTAGTCGTTGGCCTGGAGGAGCTGGTAGCTGAACTCGGTGTAGCTGATGCCCGTCTCCAGCCGCGCCTTGACCACCTCGCGGGCGAGCATCTTGTTCACCGGGAAGTGCTTGCCGACGTCCCGGAGGAACTCCACCACCGACATCTCGCCGGTCCAGTCCAGGTTGTTGACCAGTTGGGCCGCGTTCTCCCCGGAGTACGTGACGAACGGCGAGAGCTGCTCGCGGATGCGCTCCACCCAGCCGGCGATCACCTCGGGCGGGTTCAGCGTCCGCTCCGCGCTCTCCTTCGGGTCGCCGATCTGCCCGGTGGCGCCACCGACGAGCAGCAGCGGACGGTGCCCGGCCTGCTGGAGCCGGCGGGCCATGACGACCTGCATCAGGTTGCCGATGTGCAGGCTCGGCGCGGTGGGGTCGAAGCCCACGTAGAAGGTGGTGCTCCCGCCGTCGAGCAGCTCGCGCAGTTCGTCGAGGCCGGTCGAGTCCTGGATCAGGCCCCGCCACAGCAGGTCGTCGGTCAGGGAGTCCCGCCCCTGCGGGAGGTTGCTGTCGGTCACGGTCACCGATTCTCCCCCATCACCGGGCCCGGCCCGTACCGGGTTTGCCGAGGTGCGGCCGACTAGGCTGGCGGCGCCGTCGAACGCGAGGAGGAACCGCGGTGGACATGCCGAACATGACCGGTGGCTTCGTGGCCCTGCTGGGCCTGACGTTCGACGAGGTCAGCGGGGACCGGGTGGTGATCCGCTGGAAGGTGCGCCCGGAGCTGCACCAGCCGTACGGGATCCAGCACGGCGGCGTCTACTGCTCGGTGGTGGAGACGGCGGCGAGCATCGGCGGCGCACTCTGGCTGGGCGACAAGGGCAACGTGGTCGGGGTGTCGAACCAGACCGACTTCCTGCGCGCGGTGCGGGACGGCGAGCTGACGGCTGTCGGCACGCCGGTGCACCGGGGCCGCAGCCAGCAGCTCTGGCTCGTGGAGATCACCGACGCCGACAGCCGGCTGGTGGCGCGCGGTCAGGTACGGCTGCAGAACCTCACCGCCGCCTGACATCCGCGGGCTCGCCGATTCAGCCCGAAAAGGGGCACTGACGCCGATATCGTCGCCTCGGTGAGGACATCCGCTCCCGATCCGACGTGAGGAAGCTGTTCGCCGCCACGCTCGGCGTGCTGTCGGCGGTCGGCGGCTTCGTCGACATCGGTGACCTGGTGGCGGCCAGTCAGGCCGGCGCGCTGTTCGGCATGGCCCACACCTGGGTGCTGCTGGTCGGGGTGGTCGGCATCTGCGCGTACGCGGAAATGGCCGGCCGGATCGCGGCGGTGAGCGGACGGGCGGTGTTCGACCTGGTCCGGGAGCGTCTCGGGCCGCGCGTGGCGCTGCTCAACCTGGTCGCGTCGTGGCTGGTCACTGTGGTCACGCTCGCTGCGGAGCTGGGCGGGGTGGCGCTGGCGCTGCAACTGGCGACCCGGCTGAGCCACCTGTTCTGGGTGCCGCTCGCGGCGCTGGCCGTCTGGCTGGTGCTGTGGCGGCTGCGGTTCGAGCTGATGGAGCGGATCTTCGGCCTGGCCGGGCTGACCCTGCTGGTGTTCGCTGTCGCGCTGGTGGCGCTGCCGACCGACTGGCCGGCACTCGGGCAGGGCGTGTGGCAGGTCAGCGCGTCCGGGCACGGCTGGCCGCTGTACTGGTTCGTGGCTGTGGCGTTGTTCGCCTCGACTGTGAGTCCGTACGAGGTGTTCTTCTTCTCCTCCGGCGGCGTCGAGGAGCGGTGGGGCGCGGCGGACCTGGCGCGGGCCCGCTCGAACGTGCTGATCGGTTTCCCGGTGGGCGGGTTCCTGGCGTTGTCGCTGGTCGCCGTGGCGACGGTGGCCTACCACCCGTCCGAGGCGTCGTTGGGCACGCTCGACGAGGTGGCGCGGCCGGTGGCGACGGCGCTCGGCGGCGCCGGCCTGGCCGCCGCGGTGCTGGCGTTCTTCGCGGTGACGTTCGGCGCGGCGCTGGAGACCGGGCTGTCGGCGGCGTACGCGGCGGCGCAGTACTTCGGGTGGCAGTGGGGCAAGCGGGTCCGCCCCCGGGAGGCGGCCCGGTTCCACAGCGTGCTGCTCGTCGGTCTGCTGCTCGGTGTGGTGATGCTGATGACGACTGTGGACCCGGTGCGGCTGACCGAGTACATGCTGGTGCTGAGCGCGGTGGTGCTGCCGCTGACGTACCTGCCGATCCTGGTCGTGGCCAACGACCGCGGGTATCTCGGCGACCGGGTCAACGGGCGGTGGCTGAACCTGCTCGGCGCGGTGTTCCTGCTGCTCATCGTCGCGGCCTCGGTGGCGGCGATCCCACTGGCGATCATGACGGGGATGGGGCCATGAGGGTTCAGCTCGCCAGGCGGCTGCTCGACCGGCAGATCGTCGACGTGGACGGGTTGCTGGTCGGGCGCGTCGACGACATCGCGTTCGCTGTCGACGACGAGGGCTACCCGTACGTGGACAGCCTGCTCACCGGGCAGGGCGCGCTCGGCGAGCGGATCGGCGGGCGGGTCGGGCGGCTGCTGGTGGCGGTGGCGGACCGGTTCACCGACGACCCGCCGGTGCCGCCGTTGCGCGTACCGCTGTCCCAGGTCGCCCGGGTGGACAGTGCGGTGCGGCTGCGCTGCCCGGCGACGGACCTGCCGCCGTCACCGGTGGAGGCGTGGCTGCGCCGGCACCTGATCGAGCGCATTCCGGGGTCCGGTCGTGCGAGCGGGTGAGCTGCTCGGCCGCACCGCGTACGACCTGCACGGGCGGCGGCTGGGCCGGGTGGTGGACGTGGTGGTGCGCGGCGGGTGGCCGCCGGACCGGCTGCGGATCACCGACGTGATCGTCGCCGGGCACTGGTGGACCCGGGTGATCAGCCGGCTGATCGGCCCCGAGCTGCACCCGTCCGGGCCGTGGCTGCTGCGGGTGATCGCCCGGTTGGTCGGGCGGAGCACCCGCCAGCTGCCCGCCGACGCGGTGCAGCTGCTTCCGCCGGTGCCCGGCTTCCCGTTCGGCCCGCCGGCCGGGCACCGCTGAGCCGGGCGCCGGGGGACCGGCCGGGGCCGGTCAGCGGCGTGCCTCGTCGAGTTCGGGGGCGTCGGCCGGGCCGGCGGCGCCGTCGGTGGTGTCGCCGTCCGGGGAGCCGTCGTGGCGGCCGCGGCGGCGGACGTGCACCTCGGTGATGGCCCGCTGGTCGACGCCGGCCACCGACAGCTCCCAGCCGTCCACGGTCACCTGCTCCCCCGCCACCGTCGGGATGTGCCCGAGGCAGATCAGCACCAGCCCGGCGACAGTGGTGTAGTCGCCCGCCGGCCGGTTCGGCAGCTCCACGCCGAGGTCGGTCAGGTCGTGCACCGGGAACGTGCCGGGCAGCACCAGCGTGCCGTCGGCCTCGGTGCGCACGGCGCGCAGGTCCCGGTCGGTCTCGTCGTAGATCTCGCCGACGATCTCCTCCAGGATGTCCTCCAGCGTCACGATCCCGTCGACCGCGCCGCGCTCGTCGACCACGAGCGCGATGTGCTGGCGCTCGGCCTTGAACTGGCGCAGCGCGTCGACCACGGGCAGCGAGTCGGGCAGCAGCATCGGCGGTCGGGCGATCTCGTCGACCGGCCGGTCGTCGGAGACGCCGACCAGGTCCCGCAGGTGGATCACGCCCACCGCCTCGTCCAGGCCGCCGTGGCGGACCACCGGCGCCCGGGAGTGGCCGGTCGCCGCCAGGACGAGCCGCGCGGCCTCCGCGGTGGTGCCGCTGTCGAGCGTGAAGACCTGCAACCGGGGTACGAGCACCGCCCGCAACTGCCGGTCGGCGATCTCCACCGCGCCGGCGATGATCGTGCGCTGTTCCTTGGTGAAGCCGTGGTTGCCGGCCACGATGTCGCGCAGCTCGTCCGGGCCGATCTCGTCCGGCTCGGCCTTCGGGTCCAGGCCGAACAGGCGTACCACCAGGTCGGTGGTCGCGCCCAGCAGCCAGACGGCGGGCCGGGTGATGCTGGACAGCACGTCCAGCGGACGGGCCACCAGCAGCGCCCACCGCTCGGCCGACTGCATGGCGATGCGCTTCGGGGCCAGCTCACCGAAGACGAGCGTGACGAACGTGAGCACCAGGGTGACCGCGACGATGGCGACGGTCTCGGCGGCGTTGCCGAAGACGCCCAGCAGCGGGACGAGCGGCCGGGCCAGGGACACCGCGGCGGCGGCGGAGGCCAGGAACCCGGCGAGTGTGATGCCGATCTGGATCGTGGCCAGGAACCGGTTCGGGTCCTTCGCGAGACGGGCGAGGGTCCGTCCGCCGCGGCTGCTGCGCTCCAGCCGCTGCACCTGGCTGTCGCGCAGGGAGACCAGGGCCATCTCGCTGCCGGCGAACACCGCGTTGAGGATCACCAGCACACCGACCAGGGCAAGCTGGCTCCAGTAGCTCTGCACGACCGGTTATCTCCCTCGGCCCGATCCGGGTCGGCCGATGGCCGACTCGCCGGCCGGTAGATCCGGTCGGCGTGGCCCTCTGTTGCCCCGCGGGCCCGCGCCTGAATCCTGTGTGATCACTGAGCGTCGGGCGGCGGGTGCCGAGTTCACCCGCTCGTGGCGGGGACCGGCAGGTCGAGCACGTACGCGCCGCCCTCGGGGCGGAACCCGAGCCGGTGGTAGTAGGGGGCGATCATGCCGGGCGGGCTGACCACCCGGCGGAAGCCCCGGTCGGTGAACAGCCGGCTGCGCCGGTAGACGAACTCCCCCGGCGTGAAGTCGCGGAACGGCGGTGTCACGTAGTCCAGGTCGATCTGGGCCACCCCGCCCGGTTCGGCGTGCGAGAGCATCACGCCGACCACCTCGTCGGCGCGTACCACGAGGAACGCCGAGCGGTCGGCGGCGGCCGGATCCCAGCGGAAGCCCGGGTTGAACCGGGCGATGTCGGCGGCGTGCACCCGCAGCGTGTGCGCCAGGAACGCGTCGCCGGTGCCCACCTCGACCACCTGGTAGGTCTGCTCGTCGTGCCGGGTCGCCAGCAGCTTGCGCAGGTACCAGACGTTGATCACGGCGAGCACCACGTTCAGCCCGACCATCGGCCAGACCTGCACGGCGGTGTTGTAGCCGATCAGGATGAGGCAGCCGACCAGGTTGAGCGCGCGCAGCCGCAGGATCCGGGTCTGCAGCAGGGACCAGACCAGCAGCGCGGAGCCGGCCCAGCCGACGAGTTCCAGCCAGTTCACCCGGGGAGACTAGCGGTCTGCCTGGTCAGACCCCTCGGCGGGCAGCTCCAGGACGTACTCCTCGACCTCGGTGCCGCGCGACGGGGCGTACCCGGAGTCCTCGCCGATCACGACGAAGCCGCACTTGCGCAGCACCGCGAGCGAGGCGGCGTTGTCCTTCGCGGCGCGAGCGTGCAGCGGCCGGTGCGGCACCTCGCGCAGCAGCGCGCGCAGCGCGGCGGTGGCGTGGCCGCGCCCCCAGTGCGCCGCGTCGATCCAGTAGCTGACCTCGGTCTGCTCGCCGACCGGGAACGCGGCCACCCGCCCGACCAGCCGGCCGCCGACGACGACGGCGCGGTTCACGATCCGCTCGTCGGCGCGGATGCGCGCCCAGTGCGCGTCGAACGCGGCCCGGTCGGACGGGTCCTTCGGGCCGAACGCGGCCATCCAGTTCGCCTGCGGGTCCTGCTCGTGGGCGAAGAAGGCGGGCAGGTCGTCGTCGCGCACCGGGCGGAGCAGCACCTCGTTGGTCACGGCCGGAACGATACGGGCACCCCCCGACACTCTCGGGACCTCCGGCCCGGTGTGTGTCCCGTCCGGCCCTGCCGCGCCGCCGCCCGGCCCGGCTACCAAGGAGGTGGAACGACTCAGCCGAGGAGGCCGGACCATGTCGAAGTACGTCTACGACTTCATCGAGGGTGACCGCAGCCGGGCCGACCTGCTCGGCGGCAAGGGCGCGAACCTCGCCGAGATGACCCGGCTCGGGTTGCCGGTGCCGCCCGGGTTCACAGTCACCACCGACGCGTGCCGGGCGTACCTGGCCACCGGTGCGCCGCCGGACGGCCTGTACGAGGAGATCAACGCGCATCTGCGGGAGGTCGAGGCGCGGCTGGACCGGTGGCTGGGCGACCCGCGTGACCCGCTGCTGCTGGCGGTGCGTTCCGGCGGGCGGTACTCGATGCCGGGGATGATGGAGACGATCCTCGACATCGGGCTCAACGACACCACCGTGGCCGGGCTGGCCGCCCGCACCGGTGACGAGCGGTTCGCCTGGGACTCGTACCGGCGGCTGATCCAGATGTTCGGCCGGACCGTGCACGGCATCCCGGCCGAGGAGTTCGAGCACGAGCTGGCCGCGCTGCGGGCCACCGCCGGGCCGGGCGGGCCGGGCGCCGACCAGTTGCGCGACCTGGTCGAGACGTACAAGAAGATCTTCACCCGGCACGTCGGGCACGACTTCCCGCAGGCCCCGCACGAGCAGCTGTTCCTGGCCGTGCGCGCGGTGTTCGAGTCCTGGCACTCGGAGCGGGCCCGGATCTACCGGCGGCAGGAGCGCATCCCGGACGACCTGGGCACCGCCGTCAACGTGATGGCGATGGTGTTCGGCAACCTCGGCCCGGACTCCGGCACCGGTGTGGCCTTCACCCGCGACCCGGCCACCGGCGCCCCCGGCGTGTACGGCGACTACCTGACCGACGCGCAGGGCGAGGACGTGGTGGCGGGCATCCGCAACACGGTGCCGCTGACCGAGCTGGAGCGGCTGGACCCGGCGAGTTTCCACCGGCTGCGGGAGATCATGGCGACGCTGGAGCGGCACTACCGCGACCTGTGCGACGTCGAGTTCACCATCGAGCGCGGCCGGCTGTGGATGCTCCAGACCCGGGTCGGCAAGCGCACCGCGGCGGCGGCGTTCGTGATCGCCGCGCAACTGGCCGAGGAGGGCCTGATCACGGCCGACGAGGCGCTGACCCGGGTCAGCGGGGCGCAGCTCGCCCAGCTGATGTTCCCGGCCTTCGACGCCGCCGGCGCGCCCGAGCCGCTCGCGGTCGGCGTCGGCGCCTCGCCCGGCGCCGCGGTCGGGCGGGTGGTCTTCGACTCGGCCGCCGCGGCGGCGGCCGACGGACCGGTGATCCTGGTCCGGCCGGAGACCAACCCGGACGACCTGCCCGGCATGATCGCCGCGGCCGGGGTGCTCACCTCGCGCGGCGGGAAGACCTCGCACGCCGCGGTGGTGGCGCGGGGCATGGGCCGGACCTGCGTGTGCGGCGCCGAGGCGCTGCGCATCGACGTCGAACGCGGTGAGTTCACGGTGGGCGAGCAGGTGGTGCGCGCCGGCGACGTGATCTCGATCGACGGCACCAGCGGGCGGATCTGGCTCGGCGAGGTGCCGGTGCAGCCGTCGCCGGTGGCCCGGTACCTGACCGGTGAGCTGCGGCCGGAGGCCGACCCGCTGGTCGCCGCCGTGCACCGGCTGCTCGGCCACGCCGACGCGGTCCGCACGCTCGGCGTCCGCGCCAACGCGGACACCCCGGACGACGCCCGCCGGGCCCGCGAGCTGGGCGCCGCCGGGATCGGGCTGTGCCGCACCGAGCACATGTTCCTCGGCGAGCGCCGGGAACTGGTCGAGCGGCT
Organism: Micromonospora globosa; assembly: GCF_000717585.1. NCBI lineage: Bacteria > Bacillati > Actinomycetota > Actinomycetes > Micromonosporales > Micromonosporaceae > Micromonospora > Micromonospora globosa. Next base: position 142,160 of record NZ_JNZR01000010.1, on the reverse strand, counting down.
GATCCTGGCCGACGGCCCGGCCGAGGTCGGCGCCGCGCTGGACGAGCTGCTGCCGTTGCAGCGGGCCGACTTCCTCGGACTGCTCACCGCGATGGACGGGCTGCCGGTGACCGTCCGGCTGCTCGACCCGCCGCTGCACGAGTTCCTGCCTCCGCTCGCCGAGCTGACCGCCCGGGTGGCGGGCGCGCAGGCGCGCGGCGAGGAACCGGGCCACGACGGCGTGCTGCTGGCGGCGGTGCGGCGCATGCACGAGACGAACCCGATGCTGGGGCTGCGGGGCGTACGGCTCGGGCTGGTGGTGCCGGGCCTGTTCGCGATGCAGGTGCGGGCGCTGGCCGAGGCGGCCGCGCAGCGGGTCCGGGCCGGCGGTGACCCGCGCCCGGAGATCATGGTGCCGCTCGTCGGTGACGTGCGGGAACTCGCCGCGGTGGCGGACGAGGCACGGCGGGTGCTGGCCGAGGTGCCTGACGCACCGGACATCCCGGTCGGCACCATGATCGAGACGCCCCGGGCGGCGCTGACCGCCGGGGACATCGCCGCCGAGGCGCACTTCTTCTCCTTCGGCACCAACGACCTGACGCAGATGACCTGGGCGTTCTCCCGGGACGACGTGGAGGGCGCGTTCTTCTCCGCGTACCTGGAGCGGGGGATCTTCCCGGTGTCGCCGTTCGAGAGCATCGACGCCACCGGCGTGGGCCGGCTGGTCCGCCTCGCCGTCGCCGAGGGGCGGGCGGCCCGGGCGGACCTGACCGTCGGCGTCTGCGGTGAGCACGGCGGCGATCCGGACTCGATCGGGTTCTTCGCCGACGCCGGGCTCGACTACGTCTCCTGCTCGCCGTACCGGGTGCCGGTGGCGCGGCTGGCCGCCGGCCGGGCCGCCGTCGAGGCCCGCACCGAGAAGTCCGACTCCCGCTAGGAGGGCCGCACCATGACCGCCATCTTCAACCCGACCGGACCGGCTGTCACGCCGCTCCCCCGGCCCGCGCCGCCGCCGGCCGCGACTCCCGCCCCCGCCCCGGCCGGGCCGGTCGGCCCGGTGCTGGAACTGCCCGGGGACGCCGCGCTGGTGCCGGTGAACCGTGACGGCCGCCCGGTCGGCGTCTTCGTCGCGGCCGGCGGCCGGGTCCGCTACCGGCGCGTGGTCGAACCCGACCAGTTGGTCGCCGCCGCCACCGGCGCGTTCGCGGTGGCCGCGCTCACCGCCGCCGTGGCGGTGTGGTCGCGGCGCCGCCCGCCGTCGGTCGGCACCGTCACCATGGGTCCGGGCGGATGGGTCAGCCTGCGCGGCGTGCCGGCGCCGCGGCTGCGCCCGGACCACAGGCCCTGGTGGGCGCGCCTGCTGCGGGCCCGCCGCCTGGTCGTCGACCGCTGAGCACCCCAGGGGTACGGCCGCCGGTACGTCACCGGCGGCCGTACCGCCGTTCCCCCGCGCGCCCGCGAGGAGGGCCGTTGGTCCCGGGTCACCGCGGTCCTGCGCCCCTGCCCGGACGCTCCCGGGTGGACGACGCTGAGGGGGAGAACGAGAGAGGGAGGCCCCCGATGCGCGCCAGTGTCGTCACCGCGTTCGACCGTCCGATGGAGATCACCGAGCGTCCCGTGCCGGAGGTCGGCCCGGGCGAGATCCTGGTCCGCATCGAAGCCAGCGGACTCTGCCACACCGACATCCACGCCGCCCGCGGCGAGTGGCCGGTGAAGCCCACCCCGCCGTTCGTCCCCGGACACGAGGGCGTCGGCCTGGTCGAGCAGGTCGGCCCCGGCGTCACCGAGCACGCCGTCGGCGACCGCGTCGCCCTGCCCTGGCTCGGATGGGCCTGCGGCACCTGCAAGTACTGCGTGACCGGCTGGGAGACGCTGTGCGAGTCGCAGCGCAACACCGGCTACAGCATCGACGGCGCGCACGCCGAGTACGCGGTCGCCGCCGCCCGGTACGCGGTGCGCGTGCCCGACGGCGTGGACCCGTTCGAGGCCGCGCCGCTGACCTGCGCGGGCGTCACCACGTACAAGGCCGTCAAGGTCGCCGGGGTGCGGCCGGGCGAGCGGGTCGCGATCTTCGGCATCGGCGGCCTGGGTCACCTCGCCCAGCAGTACGCCCAGATCTTCGGCGCCGAGACGATCGCGGTGGACGTGACCGCCGAGAAGCTGGACCTGGCCACCTCGCTCGGCGCCGCGCACACCGTCGACGCCGCCACCACCGACCCGGTCGAGCGGATCACCGCGCTGGGCGGCGTGGACGTGGCGATCGTGCTGGCTGCGAGCCCTCGCGTGATCGAGCAGGCGCACCGCTCGCTGCGCCGCGGCGGCCGGCTGGTGCTGGTGTCGCTGCCCGCCGACAACGCGATCACCCTGCCCGTCTTCGAGACGGTGCTCAAGGGCATCACGGTGCTCGGCTCGATCGTCGGCACCCGCGCCGACCTGGCCGAGGTCTTCGCGCTGCACGCCGCCGGCCGTACCCGGGTCGTCTACGAGACCCGCAAGCTGGACGACATCAACGACGCGGTGGACGACGTCCTCGCCGGCCGGGTCGCCGCCCGGCTCGTGCTCCAGCCCTGACCCCCGCCCCCGGTCCCCGCACCCGGCGGGGACCGGGCCACCGCCGACGCCCGGAGAGGGACCGACATGACCGCCACCGAACCCCTGGCCCCCTGGCGCGGATTCCACGCCGGAGCGTGGCAGGAGACAGTCGACGTGGCCGACTTCGTCCGCCACAACCACGAGCCGTACACCGGGGACGCGTCGTTCCTCACCGGGCCGACGCCGCGCACGCTCGCGGTGTGGGACCGGCTGCGGGAGATGTTCGGCGAGGAGCGGCGGCGCGGCGTGTACGACGTCGACGCGGCCACCCCGTCGACCATCACCTCGCACGCACCGGGCTACATCGACCGGGAGCGGGAGCTGATCGTCGGGTTGCAGACCGACGCGCCGCTGCGGCGGGCGATCATGCCGGCCGGCGGGCTGCGGATGGTGGAGACGGCGCTGCGGGCGTACGGGCGCGAGCCGGACCCGCGGGTGCACGAGATCTTCACCCGGTACCGCCGCACGCACAACGACGCGGTCTTCGACGCGTACCCGGCGAACGTGCTGGCCGCGCGGCGCTCGCACGTGATCACCGGGCTGCCCGACGCGTACGGGCGCGGGCGGATCATCGGCGACTACCGCCGGGTGGCGCTGTACGGCGTGGACCGGCTGGTCGAGGAGCGCCGCGCGCTCAAGGCGGCGCTGGACGACCGGCGCAGCACCGACGACGTGATCCGCGACCGGGAGGAACTGGCCGAGCAGATCCGCGCGCTCGGTGAGCTGAAGGAGATGGCCGCCTCGTACGGCTTCGACATCTCCCGCCCGGCCGCCACCGGCGCGCAGGCGATCCAGTGGCTGTACTTCGCCTACCTGGCCGCCACGAAGGAGCAGAACGGCGCCGCGATGTCGCTCGGCCGCACCGCCGGGTTCGTCGACGCGTACCTGCGGCGGGACATCGCCGAGGGGCGGCTCGACGAGAGCGGCGCGCAGGAGCTGATCGACGACTTCGTGATCAAGCTGCGGATCATCCGCTTCCTGCGCACCCCCGAGTACGACCAGCTGTTCTCCGGCGACCCGACCTGGGTCACCGAGTCGCTCGGCGGGATGGGCGCGGACGGCCGGCCGCTGGTCACCCGCACCGCGTTCCGCTACCTCCAGACGCTCTACAACCTCGGCCCGGCGCCCGAGCCGAACCTGACTGTGCTCTGGTCGCCGCGGCTGCCCGAGGGCTTCAAGCGGTTCTGCGCCCAGGTGTCGCTGGACACCAGCGCCATCCAGTACGAGAACGACGAGCTGATCCGCCCGGCGTACGACGACGACACCGCGATCGCCTGCTGCGTGTCGGCCATGCGGGTCGGCCGGGACATGCAGTTCTTCGGCGCCCGGGCGAACCTGGCGAAGGCGCTGCTGTACGCGATCAACGGCGGCCGGGACGAGCTGACCGGCACGCAGGTGGCCCCGCCGGCCGCGCCGGTCGGCGGCGAGACGCTCGACTACGACGAGGTGCTGGCCGCGTACGACCGGACACTGGACTGGCTGGCGCAGACGTACGTGGACGCGCTGAACGTGATCCACCACCAGCACGACAGGTACGCGTACGAGCGGCTGGAGATGGCGCTGCACGACCACCCGGTGCGCCGGTTCATGGCCACCGGCATCGCCGGCCTGTCGGTCGCCGTGGACAGCCTGTCGGCCATCCGGTACGGCCGGGTGAAGGTGCTGCGCGACGCCACCGGCCTGGCCGTCGACTTCGCCGTCGAGGGCGAGTTCCCGACGTACGGCAACGACGACGACCGGGCCGACGAGATCGCGGTGTGGCTGGTCGAGACGTTCGCGGAGAAGCTGCGCCGGCAGCGCACGTACCGCGACGCGGAGCTGACCATGTCGGTGCTCACCATCACCTCGAACGTGGTGTACGGCAAGCACACCGGCAACACGCCGGACGGCCGGCGCGCCGGTGAGCCGTTCGCGCCGGGGGCGAACCCGATGAACGGGCGGGACACGCACGGTCTGGTCGCCTCGGCGCTGTCGGTGGCGAAGCTGCCGTACGACGCGGCCCGCGACGGCATCTCGCTCACCGGCACCGTGACGCCGGACGGCCTGGGTCACACCCGCGACGAGCGGATCGCGAACCTGGCCGGTGTGCTCGACGGCTACGCCGACGCCGGCGGGTTCCACCTCAACGTCAACGTGCTGGACCGGGCCACGCTGCTGGACGCGATGGCGCACCCGGAGCGGTACCCGCAGCTCACCGTCCGGGTGTCCGGGTACGCGGTGAACTTCGTCCGGCTCACGCCGGAGCAGCAGCGCGACGTGGTGTCGCGGACCTTCCACGGGTCGCTGTGAACGGCCGCCTGCCCGCGCCGCCGGAGGTGACTCCGGCGGCGCCGGAGGTGACTCCGGCGGCGCCGGGTGCCGTCTCCGGCGCGGTGCACTCGTGGGACACCTCGGTCGGGGTGGACGGGCCGGGCACCCGGTTCGTGGTCTTCCTGGCCGGCTGCCCGCTGCGCTGCCGCTACTGCCACAGCCCGGACACCTGGTACGGCCGCAGCGGTCGCCGCCGCACGGTGGACGAGATGGTCACGCTCGCCACCCGGTACCGCCGCTTCATCCAGGTGGCGGGTGGTGGCGTCACGGTCAGCGGCGGGGAGCCGCTGCTGCAACCGGCGTTCACCCGGGAACTGCTACGCCGCTGCCACGACGACCTCGGCCTGCACACCGCGCTCGACACGTCCGGCTTCCTCGGTGTCCGCGCCGACGACGCGCTGCTGGACGCCACCGACCTGGTGCTGCTCGACGTGAAGGCGGGCAACCCGCAGACGTACCGCCGGGTCACCGGCACCGGCCGGCTCGCGCCGACGCTGCGGTTCGCGCAACGGCTCGCCGACCGGGGTACGCCCATCTGGATCCGGTACGTGCTGGTGCCCGGGCTGACCGACGCGGTCGACGAGGTGGAGCGGGTGGCCGACGTGGCCGCCGGGCTGGCGACGGTGCAGCGCGTCGAGGTGCTGCCGTTCCACCGGCTCGGCGCCCACAAGTACGCCGAGCTGGGCCTGACGTTCCCGCTGGCGGACACCGAGCCGCCCGATGCCGGCCTGCTGACCCGGGTACGCGGCCAGTTCGCCGCCCGCGGTCTCACCGTCACCTGACGGCGCGCCGGTTCAGCTGGCCGCCGCCGTCGGGTAGCCGTACAGGTCGAGCAGCCGGACCCGGGACGCCTGGAGGCGGTCCACCACCACGCTCATGAACCGGGTGGTGAGCTGACGGCCGAGCGTGTCGTCGGACTCCATCAGCCGGCGTACCCCGTCGGCGTCGAGTTCGACGGCGGTGCTGCGCTGGGTGGCGACCGCGCCGAACTGCCAGCGGTACGGCGGGAACAGCCAGGACCAGCCGAGCACGCCGCCCGGCCCGATCGTCTCGATGCCCACGTCACCACGGCCCGGCACCGGGAAGTCCAGCGCCACCTGGCCGCCGCGGACCAGCCAGAACCGGTCGGCCGGCTGGCCGGCGCGGAACAGCCGGTGCCCGGGGTGCCAGACCACCGGGCGGGCGTAACCGGTGAGCCGGGGCAGCCACTCGTCGGGCAGCCCGGCCAGGAAGGGGTGGACGCGGAGCATCTCCAGCGGGGTCATCGCGCCTCCAGGGTCGACAGGAGGGGAGCACTGGTCCCATTCCACCCCGCCGCCGGCCCGACCGGTAGGGGCCGATGGTCCCGGACGTGCCGGGCGGATCGACTCTGCCCAGGTGGGGGCCGTCGGCGCAGGCTGAAGGGGAACCGAAGGAGGACGTGATGACCGACAGAACCGGTGCCCCCGTCGTGGTGGGCGTGGACGGCTCCCCGTCCGCGCTGGACGCGGTACGGCTGGCCGCACGCGAGGCGGTGCTGCGGCACCGGCCGCTGCGGGTGGTGAACGCCTTCCTGTGGCCCCTGGTCGGCACGCCGCTGGGCATGGTCGCCCCGGTGCTGCCCGACATCGAGCTGCGCCAGGAGGCCGAGAAGCTGGTCGAGGAGGCGGTGGACGAGGCCCGCAAGGTCGACGCGGAGCTGGCGGTGACCGGCGCGGTCGTCGACGGCGGGCCGGTGGCGGTGCTGCTGCGGGAGAGCCGCGACGCCGCGCTGCTCGTGCTGGGTCACCGGGGACTGGGCGGCTTCGCCGAACTCCTCGTCGGCTCCGCCGCGGTGCAGCTCTCCGCCCGCGCGGACTGCCCGGTGCTCGTGGCCCGGGGTGAGGCCCGCGCCGACGGCCCGGTGGTGGTCGGCGTGGACGGCTCCGCGCTGTCGAACGAGGCGGTCGGGTTCGCGTTCGCCGAGGCCGCGGCGCGCGGCGCCGAGCTGGTCGTGGTGCACACCTGGCTCTACCCGCAGCCGGTGACCTACCGGGAGGCGTTCGGCGACGTCGTGCCGCTGGCGTACGACCCGCAGGAGTTGCGCGCCGACGAGCAGCGGGTGCTGGCCGAGGCGATCGCCGGCTGGGCCGAGCGCTACCCGGAGGTCACGGTACGGCCGAAGCTGGTCGCCGCCGCCACCCCGTCCCGGGTGCTCGTCGAGGAGTCCGTCGGCGCGCAGCTGACGGTGGTCGGCGCGCACGGGCGCGGTAGCCTCGGTGCGCTGCTGCTCGGCTCGGTCAGCCACGCCGTGCTGCACCACTGCCACAGCCCGCTCGCCGTCGTCCGGCACCGGGGCGACCGGACCCACTGAGCCGGTTCCCCGGCCCGGGCAGGGCCGGCAGCGCCACAATGGCCTGAGCCGACCGGAGGGAAAGCACCAGATGAACCGACCCGTCGTGGCGGGAGTGGACGGATCGCCGTCCAGCCTGGCCGCCGCCGACCTGGCCGCCGCGACCGCCGTCGCCCGTTCCCGGCCGCTGCTGCTCGTGCACGGCTACCTGCACCCGATGGGGTACGGCGTGCCGCTCAACCCGTACGACCTGGGGGTGCCGGCGCCCACCGCGGAGTCGGAGAAGATGCTGGAATCGGTCGCCGCCGACCTGGCCGAGCGGCACCCGGGCCTGCGGGTGCAGGTGCGCCAGGTCGCCGGCGGCCCCGGCGCCACGATGGTCGAGGAGTCCCGCCGCGCCGAACTGGTCGTGGTGGGCAGCCGGGGCGTGGGCGGCTTCGCCGGCCTGCTGCTCGGCTCGGTCAGCGGGCAGCTCGCGCAGCACGGGCACTGCCCGGTGCTGATCGTCCGCCCGGAGGAGCAGCCGATCCCGGTGGACGGTCCGGTGCTGGTCGGCGTGGACGGTTCCGACTCGGCCGCGTACGCGATCGAGCTGGCGGCGGACGAGGCCGACCGGCGCGACGCGGAGCTGGTGCTGATGCACGTCCGGTCGCCGGAACGCGGCGCAGTCGCGCCGGAGGTCGCGGCGGAGGCGTCCACCGCGGCGCGGGCCGAGGCGGCCGGGCTGCTGGCCGAGGCCGCGGCCCGGGTCCGGGCGGCGCACCCGGACCTGCGCGTGGCGGAACGGGCCGTGACCGCCGCCTCGCCGGAGACCGCGCTCCGGGAGGCCAGCGGTGAGGCGTCGCTCGTGGTGGTCGGTTCCCGGGGCCGGGGCGGCTTCGCCGGGCTGCTGCTCGGCTCGGTCAGCCAGGCGCTGGTGCAGCACTCCCACTGCCCGGTGCTCGTCGCCCACCGGCCGGAGCCGGCCGACGACTGACGCGCCGCGCGGCTGGCCGGCCCGCTCCGACCCGCTCCGCCCGGCCAGAGAGATGTCCTGCAAGCGTTATGACTGAGAGGCATATTTATGCCTCTCAGTCATAACGAGCTCCCCGGCGTGGTTCTCCGGCGACGGCCACGGCCGGTAGCTGTCGGGTCCGCGCCGACCCGCCCAGGCGTCAGGACGGGTCGCGGCCGGCGAGCAGGTCGGCGAAGTCGGTGGTGAGCGCGAACGGGTCGGCCGGGCCGGTCGCGGGCGGGCGGCGGTCCACCTGCTCGGCCAGCTCGGCTCCGGCCCGGCGGATCCGGGACCGCAGCGCGCTGTCGCCGTCGTCGCCGGCCCAGTCCTCCGGTGCGGCGAAGACCGCTGTGGGCAGTGTCGCCGCCCGCAGGTACGTGAACATCGGCCGGACCGCGTGCTCCAGCGCCAGCGAGTGCCGGGCGGTGCCGCCGGTCGCCCCGAGCAGCACCGGCTTGCCGGCGAGCGCGTCCCGGTCGACCACGTCGAAGAACGACTTGAACAGCCCGTTGTACGACGCGTTGAAGATCGGCGTCACCGCGATCAGCCCGTCGGCGGCCGCCACCTCGTCGAGCGTCCGCCGCAGCGCGGCCGGGGCGAAGCCGGTGAGCAGGTGGTTCACCACGTCGTGGGCGTGCTCGCGCAGCTCGACCACGCGCAGTTCCACAGTGGTGCCGCGGCCGGCCAGCTCGTCGCGGGCGGCCGCGGCGAGCTGGTCGGCGAGCAGGCGGGTGGACGACGGCTGGCCGAGACCGGCCGAGACGACCGCGAGGGTACGGCTGGTCATCGCTGCTCCCCGGCCGGGGCGGCGTCGCGGGCGGCCAGCAGACTCGCGTGGGTGGGCGCCTCGGGCACGTGCGCGGGACGCAGCGAGTCGAACTCCTTGCGCAGCACCGGCACCACCTCCTCGCCCAGCAGGTCGAGCTGCTCCAGCACCGTCTTCAGCGGCAGCCCGGCGTGGTCGATCAGGAACAGCTGCCGCTGGTAGTCGCCGACGTACTCGCGGAAGCCCAGCGTGCGGTCGATGACCTGCTGCGGGCTGCCTACGGTCAGCGGCGTCTCGCGGGTGAACTCCTCCAGCGACGGCCCGTGCCCGTAGACCGGGGCGTTGTCGAAGTAGGGGCGGAACTCGCGTACCGCGTCCTGGGAGTTGCGGCGCATGAACACCTGCCCGCCGAGGCCGACGACGGCCTGGTCCGGCGAGCCGTGGCCGTAGTGCGCGTACCGCTCGCGGTAGAGGCCGACCATCCGCTGGGTGTGCTCCTTGGGCCAGAAGATGTGGTTGGCGAAGAAGCCGTCGCCGTAGTACGCGGCCTGCTCGGCGATCTCCGGGCTGCGGATGGAGCCGTGCCAGACGAACGGCGGTACGCCGTCGAGCGGGCGCGGGGTCGAGGTGAACGACTGCAGCGGCGTACGGAACCGGCCCTTCCAGTCGACCACGTCCTCGCGCCACAGCCGGTGCAGCAGGTCGTAGTTCTCGATGGCCAGCGGGATGCCGTTGCGGATGTCCTGCCCGAACCACGGGTAGACCGGGCCGGTGTTGCCGCGGCCCATCATCAGGTCCACCCGGCCGTCGGCCAGGTGCTGGAGCATCGCGTAGTCCTCGGCGATCTTCACCGGGTCGTTCGTGGTGATCAGCGTGGTCGAGGTGGACAGCAGCAGCCGTTCGGTGCGCGCGGCGATCCAGCCGAGCATGGTGGTGGGCGACGACGGCACGAACGGCGGGTTGTGGTGCTCGCCGGTGGCGAAGACGTCGAGGCCGACCTCTTCGGCCTTGAGCGCGATGGCGGTCATGGCCTTGATCCGCTCACGCTCGGACGGCATCCGCCCGTTCGTGGGGTCGACGGTGACGTCACCGACGGTGAAGACTCCGAACTGCATGACCAGCTCCTCGCGTGGGGTCCGGACCGGTCGGCCCGGGATCGCTCCTCACAACATATTTGACGAGTCAACTATTCCGGTGGCTGCCCACCCCCGCGTGGCCCGGATCACGCGCCGCTCACCGACTACCCTTGCCGCGATGACGTACCCCTGGCTCGACGCACCCGCCGCGCAGGTCGCCGACACCGCGCGGACGCTGCTCGGCTGGACCGTGTCGTCCGGCGGCGTCACCGTCCGGCTCACCGAGGTCGAGGCGTACGCGGGCACCGGCGAGGACGCGGCGTCGCACGCCCACCGCGGGCCGACGCCGCGCAACAGGGTCATGTTCGGGCCCGCCGGGCACGTCTACGTGTACTTCGTGTTCGGCATGCACTGGTGCGCGAACATCGTCTGCGGTCGCGACGGCGAGGCGGCGGCGGTGCTGTTGCGCGCGGGCGAGGTGGTCGACGGCATCGAGACCGCTCGCGAGCGCCGGCCGCGCGCCGCCGACCGGGAGCTGGCCCGCGGGCCGGCCCGGCTGGTCACCGCGCTCGGGCTCGGGCGGGAGGCGAACGGCACCTCGGCGATCGACGGCAGCGGCCCGCTGCTGCTGACGCCACCGGCGAGCCCCGTCGACCCGGCGCGGATCGTCTCCGGGCCACGCGTCGGGGTCGCCGCCGCGCACGACCTGCCGTGGCGGTTCTGGCTGGCGGACGAGCCCAGCGTCAGCGTCTACCGGCGGCACACGCCGCGCCGCCGGCCCGCTCCGGCCGCCCCGGTGCGGAACTCACCGGCCTGAATCGGCCGTTCCGGGCAACCCGGAACACCCCGCGGCGCGTCTGTCGTGCATGACGCGCCGTCTTCTCACCACTCCCCGGAGGCACGGCGTTGTGCACGAATGACTTTCAACAGGGTGTTGACAACAGGTCATTCTTGGGTGTGGGATGGACGGCATGGTCACCGTGGACAACGACCCGTTCACCGCTCCGGATGCTGCCCAGGCCCGGGCGCACCGCAACTACGCGGCGCTGCTGCGGATCGCCGAGCGGCACGCCGGCACCAACTCCCGCCGCCGGCGCTACGCCCACCCGGACGTGCCCGACGCCTACGAGGCGGCCACGCTGGTGATGGCGCTGGCCGGGGGCGCCGAGCTGGACGAGGGTGAGGAGCCCGTCGACCAGGCCGACCTGATGGCCGCGCTGACGCTGATCCCGCACGTGCGGGCCGAGGTGGACGCGCTGGAGGCCGGCCTGTTGCAGGTGGCCCGCGGCCGGGGCATGACCTGGCAGGCGATCGCCTTCGGGCTGGGGCTGGGCAGCGCCCAGGCGGCCCGGCAGCGCTACGAGCGGCTCACCGTCCGCACCGGCACCGGCGACTGACCGGCCGCCCGGCGGCGCGGGCTGTCACAGCGGCGGGCGAGACTGTGCCGGACGACGGCACGGGAGGACGCGATGACGCGCGAGGAGATGCTGGCCTACTGCCTGGCCAAGCCGGGAGCCTGGCTCGACCGGCCGTGGGAGGGCGACGAGGTGGTGAAGGTGGGCAGCCGCATCTTCGCGTTCCTCGGCTCCCCCGACGGTGAGGCCCGTCTCGGGGTGAAGTGCGGGGCGTCCCGGGAGGTGGCCGACGAGTGGCTGCACCGGTTCCCGGCCGACGCACGCCCCTCCCCCTACATCGGCCGGTCGGGCTGGAACACGCTGCGGCTCTCCGGCGGCATCCCGGACGACGAGCTGATCGAGGCGGCCGACGGTTCGTACGACGCGGTGGTGGCCAAGCTCCCGAAACGCGAGCGCCCCACCGGCTGACCGGTCCGATCCGGGGCAGGCGGACGCCTGCCCCGGACCAGCCGCGCAGGTCAGCGGGGTACGACCCGCTCGGCGGCCCACTCCCGCCAGCCGGTCAGCTTGTCCGCCGCGGCGGCGAGCTGGTCGGCGACCGGGCCGGGGCCGGTGGAGCCGGGCGTGATGCGGGCGGCGAGCGCCGAGCGCACCGAGAGCACGTCGCGCACCGAGGGGTCCAGGTGCTCGCTCACCGCGGCCAGGTCGGCGTCGGACACCTCGTCCAGCGCGCAGTCGCGGGCCGCGCACAGCGCCACCAGCTTGCCGGTGATCTCGTGCGCGTCGCGGAACGGCACGTTGCGCCGCACCAGCCAGTCGGCGACCTCGGTGGCCAGCGAGAAGCCCGACGGCGCGCTCGCGACCAGCCGGTCCACCCGGACCGTCATCGTGGAGATCATCCCGGCCAGCGCGGGCAGCAGCAGCTCCAGCGTGTCGACCGCGTCGAACGCCGGCTCCTTGTCCTCCTGCATGTCCCGGTCGTACGTCATGGGCAGGCCCTTGAGCATGGTGAGCACGCTCATCAGGCCGCCGACCAGGCGGCCGGACTTGCCCCGGGCCAGCTCGGCGATGTCCGCGTTCTTCTTCTGCGGCATGATCGACGAGCCGGTGGCGAAGGCGTCGTCCAGCTCGACCCAGCCGAACTCCTGCGAGGTCCAGAGCACCACCTCCTCGCCGAGGCGGGACAGGTGCACGCCGATCATCGCGGTGACGAACAGGAACTCGGCCACGAAGTCGCGGTCGGCGACCGCGTCCATCGAGTTGGCGAACGAGGTGCGGAAACCCAGCTCCTTCGCGACCGCCACCGGGTCCAGCGGCAGTCCCGAGCCGGCCAGCGCGCCCGCGCCGAGCGGGCTGATCGCGGTCCGCTCGTCCCAGTCGCGCATCCGTTCCAGGTCGCGCAGCAGCGGCTGCACGTGGGCCAGCAGCCAGTGCCCGAACGTCACCGGCTGGGCGTGCTGCAGGTGCGTCATGCCCGGCGCGGCGGTGTCCACGTGCCGTTCCGCCTGCTCGACGAGGGCCTCGGCCAGCTCGACCAGCCGGGCCGCCACGCCGCGGGCGTGGTCGCGCAGGTAGAGCCGCAGGTCGGTGGCGACCTGGTCGTTGCGGGACCGGCCGGCGCGCAGCTTGCCGCCGAGGCTGCCGAGTCGTTCCAGCAGGCCGCGTTCCAGCGCGGTGTGCACGTCCTCGTCGTCGACGGTCGGGCGGAACGCGCCGGAGGCGCAGGCCGCCTCCAGGTCGTCCAGCGCCGCCAGCATCCGGCCCAGTTCGTCCGGGTCGAGCAGGCCGGCGCCGGCGAGGACCCGGGCGTGCGCGCGGGAACCGGCGATGTCGTACGGGGCGAGGCGCCAGTCGAACTGGACGCTCACCGACAGCCGCGCGAGCGCCTCGGCGGGCCCGCCGGCGAACCGGCCGCCCCAGAGGCTCGTCCGGTTGGCGGGGGCGCTGTTCTCGGTCAGGCTCTTGTCGTCCACCCCACCCATTGTGGTGCCCCCCATCAGGCCCCTCCCATCCGGGCGTCCCGTTGCGCGGCCATCGTGCTGGGCAGTCCCCACAGTCGTACGAATCCCTTCGCCAGCGACTGGTCGAACGTGTCGCCGGTGTCGTAGGTGGCGAGGCCGAAGTCGTAGAGGCTCGCCTCGGAGCGCCGGCCGGTGACCACCGCCCGGCCGCCGTGCAGCCGCAGCCGTACCTCGCCGGTGACGTGCCGCTGCGCGTCGTGAATGAACGCGTCCAGCGACCGCTTCAGCGGCGAGAACCAGAGCCCGTCGTAGACCAGCTCACCCCAGCGCTGGTCGACGCCGCGCTTGAACCGGGCCAGGTCCCGCTCGACTGTGACCGCCTCCAGCTCCTGGTGGGCGGTGATCAGGGCGAGCGCGCCGGGTGCCTCGTACACCTCGCGGCTCTTGATGCCGACCAGCCGGTCCTCGACCATGTCGAGCCGGCCCACGCCGTGCGCCCCGGCCCGCCGGTTCAGCTCCCGGATCGCCTGGTACGGGGTGACCGTCTCGCCGTCGATCGCGACCGGGACGCCGTCGTCGAACGTGATCACCACGTCGTCCGGGTCGCGTTCCGACGCCGGGTCCTCGGTGTACGCGTAGAGGTCCTCGACCGGGGCGTTCCAGATGTCCTCCAGGAAGCCGGTCTCCACGGCCCGGCCCCACAGGTTCTGGTCGATCGAGTACGGCGACTTCGCCGACACGTCGATCGGCAGCCCCTTCTCCTCGGCGTACGCGATCGCCTTGTCCCGGGTCCAGGCGAAGTCCCGGGCCGGCGCGACGACCTTCAGGTCGGGCGCGAGGGCGGCCAGGCCAACCTCGAACCGGACCTGGTCGTTGCCCTTGCCGGTGCAGCCGTGCGACACGATCGTGCCGCCGTGGGCGCGCGCCGCCGCGACCAGGTGCTTGACGATCAGCGGCCGGGACAGCGCGGACACCAGCGGGTAGCGGTCCATGTAGAGGGCGTTGGCCCGGATCGCCGGCAGGCAGTAGTCGGCGGCGAACTCGTCGCGGGCGTCGACCACCTCGGACTCGACGGCGCCGCAGTCGAGCGCGCGCTGCCGGATCACTGTCATGTCCTCGCCGCCCTGGCCGACGTCGACAGCGACCGCGATCACCTCCGCGCCGGTCCGCTCGGCCAGGTACGGGATGGCGACCGAGGTGTCCAGGCCCCCGGAGTACGCGAGCACGACCCGCTCGGTCACGAGGTGCCCCCTTCGACTGGGTCGTCGCGGCGGGCCCACGCGGCGAGCCGCTCACCCAGCGCGGCGCCGCCGTCGGCCTCGCGGGCCACGACGAGGATGGTGTCGTCGCCGGCGATGGTGCCGACGATCTCGGACAGGCCGGCCCGGTCCAGTGCGCTGGCGAGGTACTGCGCCGCGCCCGGCGGGGTACGCAGCACCGCGATGTTGCCGCTGGAGTCGACGCCGTTGAGCAGCTCCCGCAGCAGCCGGACCAGCCGGGCCGGTGCGCCCTCGGCGTCGCGCAGCGGCCGGTGCCCGTCCTCCGGGATCAGGTAGACGCCCCGCCCGTCGCCGCCACGCGCGGTCACCGCTCCCAGTTCCTTCAGGTCGCGCGACAGGGTGGCCTGGGTGACCTGGATGCCGTCGCCGGCGAGCAGGTCGGCCAGCTCGGTCTGCGAGTGGATGGGGGTGTCGCGGATCAGCTCGACGATGCGGGCGTGTCGCGCGGCGCGGGTCAGCGGAGCGGTCATGCGGATTCCTCCAGGAGAAACGTCAGCAGCGCCTTCTGGGCGTGCAGCCGATTCTCCGCCTGGTCGAACACCGCGCTGTGCGGGCCGTCGAGCGCCTCGTCGGTGATCTCCTCGCCCCGGTGGGCGGGCAGGCAGTGCAACACGATCACGTCGGCGTCGGCGTGGCCGAGCAGCGCGGCGTTGACCTGGTACGGCAGGAACGGCGTGGTCCGGTCCAGTCCGTCCTCCTCCTGCCCCATCGACGTCCAGGTGTCGGTGGCGACGACGTGCGCGCCGCGTACCGCCTCGGCCGGGTCGGTGAGCACCTGGACCGAACCGCCGGTGGTGGCGGCGATCTTCTCGGCGCGGGCCACGATCTCCGGGTCGGGCTGGAACCCGGCCGGGCCGGCGATCCGCACGTGCATCCCGGCGGTCGCGCCGGCCAGCAGGTACGAGTGCGCCATGTTGTTCGCCGCGTCGCCCACGTACGTGAGGATCCGCCCGGCGGTCCCGCCGAACCGTTCCCGCACGGTGAGCAGATCGGCCAGCAGCTGGCAGGGGTGGTACGTGTCGGTCAGCGCGTTGACCACCGGCACCGTCGCGTGCGCGGCGACCTCGGCGATCCGGTCGTCGCCGTGGGTGCGCAGCACGATCGCGGCGACGTAGCGGGACAGCACCCGGCCCGCGTCGGCGAGCGTCTCGCCCCTGCCGAAGTGGGTGACCTGGGTGTCCACCACGAGCGGGTGCCCGCCCAGCTCGGCGATGCCCACGTCGAAGGAGATCCGGGTGCGCAGGCTCTGCTTGTCGAACAGCACCGCCACCGACTTCGGCCCGGTCAGGGGCTGGTGCGCGTACCGGTCGGCCTTCATGCGGGCGGCGAGGTCGAGCACGGCGGCCTGCTCGGCGGGCGTGAGGTCGTCGTCGCGCAGGAAGTGGCGGATCATGCGGGAGCCTCCGTCGGGGTCGTGGCGTCGGGCGCGGCGGCGGACAGCGCGGCCGGCAGCGCGGCGAGGAACGCGTCGGCCTGCGCCGCGGTGAGGATCAGCGGCGGGGCGAGCCGGACCACGTCCGGCTGCACCGGGTTGACCAGGAAGCCCGCCTCGCGCAGCGCTGCCGCGGCGGCGGCGGAGACCGGCTGGTCGAGCACGATGCCGAGCAGCAGGCCGGAGCCGCGTACCTCACGGACCAGCGGGTGCCCGAGCGCCTCGACGCCCCGGCGCAGCCGCTCGCCGATCCGCTTGACGTGGTCGAGCAGGCCCTCGTGCGCGATCGTGGAGACGACCGCGAGCGCGGCGGCGCAGCTGATCGGGTTGCCGCCGAACGTGGTGCCGTGCGAGCCGGGGGTGAGCAGGTCGGCGGCCCGGCCGAAGGCCAGGCAGGCGCCCAGCGGCAGCCCGCCGCCGAGGCCCTTGGCGAGCGTGACGACGTCCGGCTCGACGCCCTCGGCCTGGTGGGCGAACCAGTGGCCGGTCCGGCCGACGCCGGTCTGTACCTCGTCGAGCACCAGCAGCGCGCCGTGCGCGGCGGTGATCCGCCGGGCCGCGGCCAGGTAGCCGGGCGGCGGGACGACCACGCCGTTCTCGCCCTGGATCGGCTCGATGATCAGCATGGCGGTGTCGTCGGTGACCGCCTCGGCCAGCGCGTCGGCGTCGCCGAACGGCACGTGGGTCACGTCGCCGGGCAGCGGGCGGAACGGGTCGGCCTTCGCGGGCTGCCCTGTGAGCGCCAGCGCGCCCATGGTCCGGCCGTGGAACCCACCGTGGGTGGCGACCACGTGCCGGCGGCCGGTGAGCCGGGACAGCTTGAACGCGGCCTCGTTGGCCTCCGCGCCGGAGTTGGCGAAGAACACCCGGCCCGGGCGGCCGGCCAGCGCGAGCAGCAGCTCGGCCAGCGCCACCGGCGGCTCGGCGACGAACAGGTTCGACACGTGCCCGAGCGTCGCGACCTGCTTGCTGACGGCTGCAACCACCGCCGGGTGGGCGTGGCCGAGCGCGTTGACGGCGATGCCGCCGAGCAGGTCGACGTACTCCCGGCCGGTCTCGTCGACCACGACGGCGCCGGAGCCGGAGACGAGCGCCAGCGGCGGCGTGCCGTAGTTGCCCATCATGGTGGCGTTCCACCGCTGCACCAGCGTGCTCATGACTCGATCACCATCGTTCCGAAGCCCTCCGACGTGAACACTTCCAGCAGCGTGGAGTGGGCGACCCGGCCGTCGACGACGTGCGCGGCGGGCACTCCCCCGCGCACCGCCCGCAGGCAGGCCTCCATCTTCGGGACCATGCCCGACTCCAGGGACGGCAGCAGCTTCGCCAGGTCGTCCGCGGTGATCTCGCTGATCAGGCTGGACGTGTCGGGCCAGTCGGCGTACAGGCCGGGCACGTCGGTCAGCACGACCAGCTTGCGGGCGTCCAGCGCCACCGCCAGCGCGGCGGCGGCGGTGTCCGCGTTGAGGTTGTGCAGCACCCCGTCGGCGTCCGGCGCGACCGTCGAGATGACCGGGATCCGGCCGGCCTCGATCAGGTCGGTGACCGCCGAGACGTTCACCGACTCCACGTCGCCGACCTGGCCCACGTCGACCGCTTCCCCGTCCACGTACGCGGGACGGCGCACCGCGGTGAACAGCCCCGCGTCCTCGCCGGAGAGGCCGACCGCGTACGGGCCGTGCGCGTTGATCAGCCCGACCAGTTCCCGGCCGACCTGACCGACCAGGACCATCCGGACCACGTCCATCGCCTCCGGGGTGGTGACCCGCAGGCCGCCCCGGAACTCGCTGGCGATGCCCAGGCGGCCGAGCATGGCGGAGATCTGCGGGCCGCCGCCGTGCACCACGACCGGCTTCAGGCCGGCGTAGCGCAGGAACACCATGTCGGCGGCGAACGCCCGCTGGAGTTCGGGGTCGACCATGGCGTTGCCGCCGTACTTGACCACGACCGTGGCGCCGGAGAAACGGGCCAGCCAGGGCAGCGCCTCGATCAGCGTGGCGGCCTTGGCCTGGGCCCGGGTGAGGTCAGCGGAGAGGTTCATGTGGAGTAGGCCGAGTTCTCGTGGACGTACGCATGGGACAGGTCGTTGGTCCAGATGGTGGCGGTGTCGGCGCCGGCGTGCAGGTCGATCCGGACCGTGACGCCGCGGCCGGTGAGGTCCACCTTGGCGCGGTCCTCGGCGGCGGCGCCGCCCCGGCACACCCAGATGCCGTTGACCGCGACGTCCACGCCGTCCGGCTCGAACACGGCGGCCGTGGTGCCGACCGCGGCGAGGATCCGTCCCCAGTTCGGGTCGTTGCCGAACAGCGCGGTCTTCACCAGGTTGTTGCGGGCCACCGTGCGGCCCACCTCGACCGCGTCGTCCTCGCTCGCCGCGCCGACCACCTCGATCGCGACCTCCTTCGTCGCGCCCTCCGCGTCGGCCAGGAGCTGCTGGGCCAGGTCGTGGCAGGCGGCGGTGACCGCGGCCGTCAGCTCCTCGGCGGTCGGCTCGATGCCGGAGGCGCCGCTGGCCAGCAGCAGCACCGTGTCGTTGGTGGACATGCAGCCGTCGGAATCGATCCGGTCGAACGTGATCCGGGTGGCGGCGCGCAGTGCGGCGTCCAGGGCGTCCGGCCCGGCCACCGCGTCGGTGGTGAGCACGCAGAGCATGGTGGCCATGGCCGGGGCGAGCATGCCCGCGCCCTTCGCCATGCCGCCGACGGTCCAGCCCGTACCCTGCGCCACAGTCGTCTTGGGCCGGGTGTCGGTGGTCATGATCGCCTCGGCGGCCGCCGGGCCGCCGTCGCGGGACAGGCCGCGCACCGCCTCGCGTACGCCGGGAAGCAGTTTGTCCATCGGCAGCCGCTCGCCGATCAGGCCGGTCGAGCAGACCGCGACCTCGCCGGCGCCGACGATCAGCCGCGCGTTCGCCGCGGTGATCGCGGCGGCGGTGTGCTCGGCGGTGGCGTGGGTGTCCTGGAAGCCGGCCGGGCCGGTGCAGGCGTTCGCGCCGCCGGAGTTGAGCACCACGGCGCGCACGACGCCGCCGTGCACGACCTGCTGGCTCCACAGCACCGGCGCGGCCTTGACCCGGTTGGCGGTGAACACACCGGCCACGCCGGCGTCCGGGCCGTCGTTGATCACGAGGGCGACGTCGGCGGCGCCGGAGGACTTCAGTCCGGCCGCGACACCTGCGGCGCGGAACCCACGGGGGACGGTGACGCTCACGGGGCCACTCCAAACACGGACAGACCGGTGGTCTCCGGGAGACCCACCATCAGGTTGGCGTTCTGCACGGCCTGGCCGGCCGCGCCCTTGCCCAGGTTGTCGATCGCGCTGACCACGATCACCCGGCCCGAGTCGACGTCCACAGTCGCCTGGAGGTGGCAGGAGTTCGACCCGGCGGTGGCCGCGGTGTGCGGCCACGATCCCTCGGGCAGCACGTGCACGAACGGCGCGTCGGCGTAGGCGGCGGCCAGCACCGCGCGGGGGTCGGCGTCGCCGGTGGGGACCGCGGTGACGGTGGCCAGGATGCCCCGGGGCATCGGCGCGAGCACCGGGGTGAAGGACAGGCCGGTCGCGCCGGTGGCCTGCTTGATCTCCGGCACGTGCTGGTGCGCGCCCACCTTGTAGGGGGTCAGGTCGCCCATCACCTCGCTGCCGAGCAGGTGGGCCTTGGCGGCCCGGCCCGCGCCGGAGGTGCCGGAGGCGGCGACCACCACCACGTCGTCGGGGCGTACCGCGCCTGCGGCGATCAGCGGCGCCAGCGCCAGCGTGGTCGCCACGGCGTAGCAGCCGGTGCTGGCGACCCGCGTGGCGGCGGCGATCTCGGCCCGCTGGCCGGGCAGCTCGGGCAGCCCGTAGGTCCAGGCGCCGGCGTGCTCGCCGCCGTAGTAGCGGGACCAGGCGCCGGCGTCACGCAGCCGGTGGTCAGCGCCGAGGTCGACCACCTTGACCGGGTCGGGCAGCGCCGCGGCGAGCGCCGCGGACTGCCCGTGCGGCAGGGCCAGGAAGACCAGGTCCGCGTCGGCGAGGGTCGCCGGTTCGGTCGCGGCGAACACCAGGTCGAGGCCCGCGAGGTGCGGGTGTACGGCGGTGACTGGCTGACCGGCCTGGCTGTGTGCGGTGGCGGCGATCAGCTCGAACTCGGGGTGACCGGCGAGCAGGCGCAGCAGTTCGCCCCCGGCGTATCCACTCGCCCCGGCCACGGCAACCCGAATGCCCATACCCACCTCCGCATGACTATGCAGAGAAGAGTACCGGTCGGGGCAGCGCCACCGCAAGGTCATACGGCGCGTTGCATAGCCATGAGATGACGTTCACCAGCGGCTCGCGTGAGCCGGCGTGTTAAAAGGGGCCCCCTCCTCTACCGGAGGCGTTAAGAGGGGGCCCCTCCTTTCATGCGCCGCGCAGGGTGGCGCCGAAGCGCTCGGCGGCTACCGCTACCGCCGCGTCGCGCGCGGCCACCGCCTCCTCGCCCGCGAGGGTCCGGTCCGGGGCGCGGAACGTCAGCTTGTACGCCAGCGACTTGCGTCCCTCGCCGAGCTGCTCGGAGGTGTAGACGTCGAACAGGCGGACGTCCTCCAGCAGCGCGCCCGCGCCCTCGACCAGCGCCGCCCGCACCTCGGCCGCCGGCACCGCGTCGTCCACCACCAGCGCCACGTCGATCAGGGCCGGCGGGAACGTGGAGATGGTCGGCCCGGCCGCCAGCGGGGCGGCGGGCAGCGCGTCCAGGTCCAGTTCCATGGCGCTGGTACGCCGGGGCAGCTCCAGCGCGGCCAGCACGGCCGGGTGCAGCTCACCGGCGTGGCCGACGACCACGTCGTCCACCACCAGTTCGGCGCAGCGGCCCGGGTGCCAGGGCGCCCGCTCCCCGGCCCGTACCGTCACCCGGTCGGCGGGGATCCCGGCGGCGTCGAGCACCGCCCGGCCCGCCTCGACGGCGTCCGCCCAGCCGGCCGTGCGGCCCGCGCCCCACCAGCCGGCCGGTTCGATCTCGCCGGTGAGCGCCACCGCGACGTGCCGGGGCTGGGCGGGAACGACCGCGTCGGCGGCGGCGAACTCCTCGTCGGTGGGCCGCCGGTCCACGCCCATCGCGGGCGGGGTGCCGGCACCGGGACGCGGGTGGAAGACCGTGCCGATCTCGTAGATCGCCACGTCCCGCTGGCCCCGGCCGACGTTGCGCTTGACGATGCCGAGCAGCGGGCCGAGCAGCGTGGTGCGCAGCAGCGGCTCCTCCTCCGACAGCGGGTTCGCCAGCCGTACCGCGGGGCGGCGCGGGTCGTCGGCGGGCAGGCCGAGCTGGTCGACCAGTTCCGGCGCGACGAACGGCTGCGCCAGCACCTCGACGTAGCCGCGCTCCGCGAGCGAGCGGGCGACGGCCCGGCGACGCTGCTGCTGCCAGGTCAGGCCCCGGCCGGGCGGCGCGGTGGGCAGCACCGACGGCACGCGGTCGTAGCCGTCGAGGCGTACCACCTCCTCCACCAGGTCGGCCGGGTCGGTCAGGTCGGGACGCCAGCTCGGCGGCGTGACGGTCAGCACCTCACCGGCACCGGCGCCCGGGCCGACCCCGGCCGTGCCGACGGTGCCCGGGTCCTCGGCGAGCCGGTCGGTGCCGCGGGTGACGGTGCAGCCGACCTGCTCCAGCAGCTCCACCACCCGGTCCGGCGAATAGGTCACGCCGACGCGCCGCGACGGCAGGTCCACCGGCAGCGTGACAGGCGTACGCGGCGCGACGTGGTCGATGTCGAGCACCTCCTCGCCAGCCGTACCACCGGCGAGGTCGGTGAGCAGCCGGACCGCCTTCTCCAGCGCGACCAGCGGCAGCGCCGGGTCCACGCCCCGCTCCCAGCGCTTCGCGGCCTCGCTGAACAGTTTGTGCCGCCGCGCGGTACGGCCGACGGTGGCCGGATCCCAGTGCGCCGCCTCGAACAGCACGTTCGTGGTGGAGGCGAGCACCTCGCTGGTCTCGCCGCCCATCACCGCGGCGAGCGAGATCGGAACGCCGGCGTCCTCGCCTGCGAGGGCGTTGGGCAGCCCAGCGTCGCAGATGACCAGGTCCTCGGCGGACAGCGTGCGGTTCACCCCGTCCAGCGTGGTCAGCTTCTCCCCCGCCTCGGCGCGGCGCACCACGAGCGTGCCGGCGATCCGGTCCGCGTCGAAGGCGTGCATCGGCTGGCCGAGTTCGAGCATCAGGTAGTTGGTGATGTCGACGGCGAGCGAGATGCTGCGCACCCCGGCCACCGTGAGCCGCTGCCGCATCCAGCCGGGCGTCTCGACCGTCGGGTCGACGCCGCGCACCATCCGCGCCGCGAACCGGTCGCAGCCGACCGGGTCACGGACCTCGACCGGGTACGCGGGCTCGGCGGTCGCGCCGGGCGCGGGCGCGTCGGCCGGGTCGCGGAACGGCACGCCGAGCGCGTGCGACAGCTCCCGGGCGATGCCGCGCACGCTCAGCGCGTACCCGCGGTCCGGGGTGATCTCCATCTCGACCACGACGTCGTCCAGGCCGACGACGGGCCGGGCGTCGTCGCCGGGCTGGGCCTTGACGTCCTCGGGCAGCACGACGATGCCCGAGTGGTCGTCGCCGAGCCCCAGCTCCTGCGCCGAGCAGATCATGCCGTGGGAGTTGCGCCCGTACGTCTTGCGCGCGCCGATCGCGAACCCGCCGGGCAGCACGCCGCCGGGGAGGATCACCACGACCTTGTCGCCCACGGCGAAGTTGCGCGCCCCGCAGACGATCTCCTGCGGCTCACCGGTGCCGTTCGCGGCGCCGACGTCGACCCGGCAGAAGCGGATCGGCTTCTTGAAGCCGGTCAGCTCCTCGATCTCCAGGACCTCGCCGACGACCAGCGGGCCGGTGACCGACTCGCGCAGGTCCACCACGGACTCGACCTCGATGCCGAGGTCGACCAGCGCCTGCTCCAGGTCGCCGGTGGGCAGGTCGGCCGGCAGGTCCACGTACTCCCGCAGCCAACTGACAGAGACTCGCATGACTGTTTAAACCACCGTTCCCGTAGCTCAGGCGCCGAACGCGCGGGTGAACCGCACGTCGCCCTCGGCCATGTCCCGCATGTCACTGACGCCGTGCCGGACCATCACGGTCCGGTCGATGCCCATGCCGAACGCGAATCCGGAGTAGACCTCCGGGTCGATGCCGCAGGCGCGCAGCACCCGCGGGTTGACCATGCCGCAGCCGCCCCACTCGACCCACTGCGGGCCGTCCCGGTGCTCCGGGAACCAGACGTCGAACTCCGCCGACGGCTCGGTGAACGGGAAGTAGTGCGGCCGCCAGCGCGTCTTCGCACCCTCGCCGAACATGGCCCGGGCGAAGTGGTCGAGCGTGCCGCGCAGGTGCGCCATGGTGATGCCCTTGTCCACCACGAGGCCCTCGACCTGGTGGAACACCGGCGCGTGGGTGGCGTCCAGTTCGTCGGTGCGGTAGACCCGGCCGGGCACCACCACGTAGATCGGCGGCTTGCGGCTGAGCATGGTGCGCGCCTGCACCGGCGACGTGTGGGTGCGCAGAACAAGGCCCGAGCCTTCGGGTGCGATGTGGAACGTGTCCATCAGGCCGCGCGCCGGGTGGTCGGCCGGGATGTTCAGCGCGTCGAAGTTGGTCCACTCCAGCTCGACCTCGGGGCCCTCGGCCACCTCGTACCCCATGCCGATGAACAGGTCGCTGATCTGCTCCATCAGCACGCTCAGCGGGTGGCGGGCTCCGCGCGGCCGGCGGTCGTACGGCAGGGTCACGTCGACCCGCTCCTCGACCAGTACCCGCGCGGCCCGTTCCCGGTCCAGGATCTCCTGCCGGGCGGCGTACGCGGACTCGATGGCCCGGCGGGCCTCGTTGACCCGCTTGCCGGCGTCGGCCTTGGCGGCCGGCGGCAGCGCGCCGATCTCCCGGCGGGCCAGCGACACCGGGGACCGGTCACCGAGGTGCGCGGGGCGCAGCGCGGTGAGCGCGTCCGGGTCGGTGGCCTCGGCGAACGCCTTCTCGGCGTCGGCCACGGCCCCGGCCAGGGCGTCCGGGTCGAGCAGGGCGACCTGCTTCGGGTCGTACGGATCGTTGCGGTAGCTCATGGTGAACGGGCACTCCCTCACGGCGGCGCCGACCCTCGCGGGTGGCTAGGCGAGTCTACGGACGCGCGGCTTCGCCGCAGCCCGCCGGTGGGGAGTCGTGCAGGGGGAAGGGTCAGGCCCGCCGCCCGCCGACACCGGCGGGCTGGCTAAACGAACGCCATGGCGCGTTCATGACGAGGCGGACTCCCCTGCTGTCTCTCGCGTGCCCCGGGGGACACGCAGTGCTCTGGCGGAAGAATACAGGCAGACGGCCGCCGCCGCAGCCAGGTTCAGGCTCTCCGCGCGCCCGTGCAGCGGCACCCGGACCCGGGCGTCGGCGGCGCCGGTCAACTCGTCGGGCAGGCCGTGCGCCTCCGAGCCGAACAGCCACGCGGTGGGGGCGGCCAGCCGTCCCGCGTCGGCGAGGTCGTCCAGGTCGCTGTCGCCGTACCCGGTGGTGGCCAGGATCTCCAGGCCGGCGGCCCGCAGCGCCTCGACGGCGGCGAGCGGGTCGGCGGCGCGCACCACGTCGACGTGGAAGAGGCTGCCGGCGGAGGCCCGCACGCACTTGCCGTTGTAGGGGTCGACCGCCTCGCCGGCGAAGACCACAGCGCCCGCGCCCGCCGCGTCGGCGGTACGCAGCACGGTGCCGGCGTTGCCCGGGTCACGGATCCCGGCGAGCACCGCGACCAGGCGCGGCCCGCGCGCCACTGCCTGCTCCAGGGGTACGTCGAGGTGCCGGCACACCGCCACCAGGCCCTGCGGCGCGACGGTCTCGGCCAGCGCGGCCAGGGCGTCGTCGGTCACCTCGGAGACCGGCACGTCGGCGCGGGCGGCGGTGGCCGCGAGGTCGGCGTACCTGTCGAGTGCCGCCGGGGTGCCGAACAGCTCGACCACGGTGCCGGTGCGGGCGAGCGCCTCACGGACCGCCTGCGGCCCCTCGGCCAGGAACCGGCCGGCCTGGTCGCGGTCGCGCCGGCGCTGCAACCGGCGGGCGGCAACGACCCTCGGGGTACGCGGGGTGAACGGTCCGGGAACGGCGTCGAGGCGCCTCCCCTGCGACTGTGACTGCATGGGAGACGCCTCGATCTGCCGTACGGGGTGGGTCAGGCGGCCTGAGCCGCGGCGCCACCGGTGCCCTCGGCCGCCACGGCGGCGCGGGCCAGCTCGACGATCGCCGCGAACGCGGCGGCGTCGTTGACGGCCATGTCGGCCAGGATCTTCCGGTCGACCTCGATGCCGGCCAGGCGCAGGCCCTGGATCAGGCGGTTGTAGGTCAGGCCGTTGGCCCGGGCGCCGGCGTTGATCCGCTGGATCCAGAGCTGCCGGAAGTCGCCCTTGCGGTCGCGACGGTCCCGGTAGGAGTACTGCATCGAGTGCAGCACCTGCTCCTTGGCCTTGCGGTACAGCCGGGAGCGCTGACCGCGGTAACCGCTCGCGGTCTCCAGCAGGGTACGACGCTTCTTCTGGGCGTTCACAGCCCGCTTGACGCGTGCCATCTCAACTCCTTCTTCGGTTCAGGTGGCTCGCGTCAGCGGCCGAGCAGCTTCTTGATGCGCTTGGTGTCGGCCTTGGCCAGCTCGACGGTGCCGGTCAGCCGACGGGTCTGGGTGCTGGGCTTCTTCTCCAGGTTGTGGCGAAGGCCGGCCTGCTGGGCAACGATCTTGCCCTTGCCGGTCACCTTGACCCGCTTGCCCATACCCGTGTGGCTCTTCATCTTCGGCATTGGAACGTCTTCTCCCCTGTTACTGGCCGCTGGTCTCAGCGGTCGTGCCGGTCTCACCGGCTGCTGCGGTCTCGCCGGCCGCCGGGGTCTCGCCGGCCGGAGCGGCCGGTTCCTCCGCTGCCCGGTCGCGCGGTCCACCGCGGGACGCCGTGGCGGCGACCGCGGAGGCCTTGACGGCCCGGTGCGGAGCGAGAACCATGATCATGTTTCGGCCGTCCTGCTTCGGCGCGGCCTCGACGTATCCAAGGTCCGTGATCTCGGACTCGAGCCGGCGCAGGAGCCGGTAGCCCAGCTCCGGGCGGCTCTGCTCCCGACCGCGGAACATGATCGTCACCTTGACCTTGTCGCCGGCCTTGAGGAACCGCACCACGTGACCCTTCTTGGTCTCGTAGTCGTGCGGGTCGATCTTCGGCCGGAGCTTCATCTCCTTGATGACGGTCTGCTGCTGGTTACGCCGCGCTTCGCGCGCCTTCAGTGCGCTCTCGTACTTGAACTTGCCGAAGTCCATGAGCTTGCACACCGGCGGGCGCGCCATCGGCGCAACCTCGACCAGGTCCAGGTCGACGTCCGCGGCCAGCTGCAGGGCGCGCTCCAGCGGGACGATGCCCACCTGCTCACCCTCAGGGCCGACCAGTCGGACCTCACGTGCCCGGATCTGCTCGTTCACGCGTGGTTCGACGCTGATGGGGCCTCCTCGAGTCGAGTCTCCTACGGTGCCGACTCCGTGGGCTCCCGGGTGGGAGCCGACCCGGAAAGCAGAAGGCCCCGGCGTATGCCAGGGCCCACTCGACCGGTCGGCACGATCACAGGATCGCGCATCCGGCGTCGGGACGTGCCCGAAACCGGGGACCGGACCCGGCCACCGTGGCGGCGACTCGGGTGGGAGCGGGCGCTCCGCTTCTCGACCGCCCGCGCGTCAGGGACGGGGGCAGTCTGGTCGACTCCGCAACACTACACCCTCGGCCCAGGCCAGCCCAAACCGGGCTCGCTGGTCAGCGGGGTGCCGACTGGCCGGCGGACAGCGCCGCCAGGTGCGCCTGGTGCAGGCGGCGCAACGCGCGGACCGCCTCGACCGCGCTCTCCTTGTCGGCGGCCTGCAAGGCGACCATCGGCAGCAGGTCGTCGTCGTGCAGCTCCAGGCTGGCCCACGGGGCGCCCCTGTCGAACCGGACACCGCGGACGACCTCCCACGGCAGCTCGTACGAGCTGAACACGTTGCGCACCCGGACGCCCCTGGCGTCGGCGATCACGCGAGGGCGGGTGAACAGCAGGAAGCCGAGCGCGCCGAAGACACCCAGGCCGATCATGGCGAACTGGTCGCCGCGCTGGAACGTGCCGTAGCCGTTGCCGGTGGCGCCGGTCAGCGACGTCGCGACGAGGCTGAACACCACGATCAGCGTGACGGCCGACACCCAGCAGACGACCCGGACGCGGCGGGGTCGCACGGTCACCACGGAATCGCTCACCCGACCAGTCTGCCATCCGGTTCGGGCGCGCCTTCGGCCGCCACACGCTCCGGGCCACGCCGGCGCAGGCTGGTGACCACCACGGCGAGCAGCGTGAGCAGGGCGCCGGCCAGCACCGGCAGCCGGACACCGGGGCCGCCGGGCAGCACCAGGTCCAGCAGCAGCGCTCCGCCGAGCTGCCCGGCCACCAGCGCCAGGCCGGTACGCAGCACCCCGGCGGCGCGTACCCCGACCAGCAGCGAGAGCACGATGCCGACGCCGAGCAGGCCGCCGACGTAGAGCCACCACTGGGCAGGCCAGCGGGGCTGGCTCGCGAGCGCTCCGGTCAGCGCCGCGACCGCGCCGATCAGCACTGTGCTGACCGCGAAGTTGACAGCGAGGCCGGCGGCCGGGCCGACCGAGGCGGCGACCCGGCCGTTGAGCGCGGACTGCCCCGCCACCGCCAGCCCGCCCAGGACGCAGAGCAGCACCAGCCCGACCGCCAGGTCACCGACCGGGCGGCCGAGCTGGGCGAGGGCCACCGCGCCGACGCCGAGCACCGCGCCGCCGACCCGGGGCACTGTGAGCGGCATCCGCCCGGTCGCGGCCAGCCCGGCCCGGTCCACCGCGAGACCGCCGAGGCTGCCGCCTGCCACCTGGGCGATAGTGAACACCGCCACCCCGAGCACCGGCACCACCACCGGGGCGACCAGCACGATCACCGCGCCGCCCACCCCGCCGAGGTACGCCCACCACGGCAGCCCGGAGCGGCGCAGCCCGGCCAGCCCGGCGCGCATCGACGGCAGCGCCACGATCCCGGCCAGCACCAGCAGGCAGCCGCCGAGGTTGTTGACGACCGCGCCGAGGACCGGGGCACCGGTCCGCTCCCCCATCTCGGCGTTGACCGCGCCCTGGGCGGCCGAGGCCACGCCGCCGGCCACGACCACCGCGAGCGCGGCCGGGAGCGGCAGCGGTCTCACAGCCGGCAGGCGTGGATGTTGGTGACGAGGATCGCGCGGGCGCCCAGCTCGTACAGCTCGTCCATGATCCGGTGGACGTCGTCGCGGAGCACCATCGCCTGCACCGCGACCCAGCCCTCCCGGTGCAGCGGCGAGACGGTGGGCGACTCGATGCCGGGGGTCAGCGAGCTGGCCCGGTCGAGCAGGCCGGCCGGGACGTCGTAGGCGAGCATCACGTACCGGCGGGCGACGAGCACGCCGTGCAGCCGGCGCTGCAACTGCTCCTGCTGCGCGCCGCCGGGAGCACCGGCGCGGCGGACCAGCACCGCCGAGGAGCGCAGCAGCGGCTCACCGAAGACCACCAGGCCGGCCTGGCGCAGCGTCGCGCCGGTCTCCACCACGTCGGCGACCACGTCGGCCACGCCGAGGCGGATGGCGTTCTCCACCGCGCCGTCCAGGCGGATCACGTCGGCCTTGACGCCCAGCTCGGCCAGGTGCCGCTCGACCAGACCCGGGTACGCGGTGGCGATGCGGTGCCCGCCGAGCTGCTGGACGGAGGCGACGTCGTCGGGCCGGGCGGCGAACCGGAACGTGGCCCGCCCGAAGTTGAGGTCGACGATCTCCTCGGCCGGCGCGCCGGAGTCGATCAGCAGGTCGCGGCCGGTGATGCCGACGTCCAGGTCACCGGAGCCGACGTAGGTGGCGATGTCCTTGGGGCGCAGGTAGAAGAACTCGATGTCGTTGGCCTCGTCCCGGCAGACGAGGTCCTTCGGGTCGGTGCGCTGGCGGTAGCCCGCCTCGCGCAGCATCCCGGCGGCCGACTCGGCCAGGGCGCCCTTGTTGGGTACTGCGACACGCAGCATGGGAGTGCTCCTTCGTTCGATCGGATGATCAGCGGACGGGCACTCAGAGATGTCGGTAGACGTCCTTCAGTTCCAGGCCGGTGGCGAGCATCAGCACCTGCGCCTGGTAGAGCAGCTGGGAGATCTCCTCGGCGGCCCGCTCCGGGCCCTCGTGCTCGGCGGCCATCCACGACTCGGCCGCCTCCTCGACGACCTTCTTGCCGATGAAGTGCACGCCCTTGGCGAGCGCCTCGACGGTGCCCGAGCCCGGGGTGCCGGCGGCGGCCTTGGCCTGCAGCTCGGCGAACAACTCCTCGAACGTCTTCACGGAAGGCGATTCTTCCAGCCGCTCCTGGTGACGGGCCGGGTGGGTCAGGCGAAGCCGACCCGCTGGGCGGACTGGGCGTCGAGGGCGCGGACGGCCAGGGCGGCGTCCAGCGCCGCCACGGTCGCCGACCAGCCCTTGTCCTCGGCCGAGCCGGGCAGCCCGGCCCGGTCGCGGGCCTGCTCGACGGTGTCCACCGTGAGGACCCCGTGCGCCACCGGCTTGCCCTCGTCCAGCGCCACCCGGGTCAGCCCCTCGGTGACCGACTTGCAGACGTAGTCGAAGTGCGCCGTCGCGCCGCGTACCACCACGCCGAGCGCGACGACCACGTCGAAGCGGCGGGCCATCGCCTGGGCCACCACCGGCAGCTCCACCGAGCCGGCCACCCGGGCCACCACTGCCCGCGCCCCGCACGCCTGCGCGGCGGCCACCGCACGCTCGGTCATGTGGTCGGTCAGGTCGCCGTGCCACCGGGCGGCCACCACGCCCACAGTCATCCCGGCGGCGTCCACCGCGGTCACGCCCGGCTCACCGAAACCCGCCATCGCCCTACGCTCCGATCTCGTCACCGGCGACCGGGCGGCCCATCGGCGCCTCGGTCACCTCGTCCAGTCCGTCCAGCAGGTGGCCCATCCGGTCCCGCTTGGTGCGCAGGTAGCGCACGTTCTCCGGGTTGGAGCGCACCGGCAGCCCCTCCCGGCCGGTCACGGTGAGGCCGTACCCCTCCAGCCCGGCCCGCTTGGCCGGGTTGTTGGTCAGCAGCCGCATCGACCGGACGCCCAGGTCGTAGAGGATCTGCGCACCTGTGCCGTAGTCGCGGGCGTCGGCCGGCAGGCCCAGGTCGAGGTTCGCGTCCACGGTGTCGCGGCCCTGGTCCTGGAGCTGGTACGCCTGCAGCTTGTGCAGCAGGCCGATGCCCCGGCCCTCGTGCCCGCGCACGTAGAGGACCACGCCGCGGCCCTCCTGCGCGACCCGGGCCAGCGCGGCCTGCAACTGCGGCCCGCAGTCGCAGCGCAGCGAGCCGAACACGTCGCCGGTGAGACACTCGGAGTGCACCCGCACCAGCACGTCCCGCCCGTCGCCGAGGTCACCCATGACCAGCGCCACGTGTTCGGCCGGGTCGTGCTCGGCGCGGTAGCCGAGCGCCCGGAACACGCCGTACGGGGTGGGCATCCGAGCCTCGGCGGCCAGCTCGACCTGCTTCTCGGTACGCCGCCGGTGTGCGATCAGGTCCGCGATGGTGACGAGCGTCAGCCCGTGCTCGGCGCAGAACTTCTCCATGTCCGGCAGGCGCATCATGGTGCCGTCGTCGTTCACCAGCTCGCAGAGCACCCCGGCCGGGCGCAGCCCGGCCATCCGGGTCAGGTCCACCGCCGCCTCGGTGTGCCCGGGACGGCGCAGCACCCCGCCGGCGCGGGCGCGCAGCGGCACCACGTGACCGGGCCGGGCCAGGTCGGTCGGGCCGGTGGCGGCGTCGGCGAGCAGCCGGATGGTGTGCGACCGGTCGGCGGCCGAGATGCCGGTGCTGACGCCCTCCCGGGCGTCCACAGTCACCGTGTACGCGGTGCCGCGCCGGTCCTGGTTCGTGTGGTGCATCGGCGGCAGGTCGAGCCGGTCGCACTCGTCCTCGGTCAGCGGCACGCAGATGTAGCCGGAGGTGTACCGGACCATGAACGCGACCAGCTCCGGGGTGGCCAGCTCGGCCGCGAAGATCAGGTCGCCCTCGTTCTCGCGGTCCTCGTCGTCGACCACGACCACCGGACGCCCGGCGGCGATGTCCGCCACCGCCTGCTCGATCGAACCGAACGTGCTCATGCCACGGCCTCCGAGTACGTCGCCGGGATCGGGGCGGGCGCGGTCGCGACGGCCCGGGAGGTGCGCCACCAGCTGTACAGGCCTGCGGCGCAGAACGCGCCGTAGACCAGGTACATGGCGGCCGACGGGTAGAAGCCACCGCGCAGCAGCAGCGGTACGCCGACCGCGTCGACGGCGATCCAGATCAGCCAGAACTCGACCCAGCCGCGGGCCATGCCGTACGTGGCGAGCAGGCTGCCGACCAGGATCCAGGCGTCCGGCAGCGGCCCCCACGAGCCGAGCGCGGCGAGCACCGGGTACGCGGCGGCGGTGCCGACGGCGGCGGCCACGAGCAGGCCGAGCCGCTCCGGCCAGGTGGCCCAGCGCGGCACCACGGCAGGCTCGTCCCCGCCACCGGCACGCCGGTTGCGCGACCAGCGCCACCAGCCGTACACGCTGACGGCGAAGAAGAAGACCTGCCGGCCGGCCTGGCCGTAGAGGTCGTGCGCCTGCGGGGTGACGAAGACACCGCCGAGGAACACGGTGAACAGCAGCGCGTTGCCGATCATGCCGACCGGCCAGGCCCAGACCACTCGGCGCAGCCCGAGCAGCGCCGAGCCGAGCCCGAAGACGTTGCCGACGATCTCCCGGACCAGCACCGGCGAGCCGGCCACCTGCACCTGGGCGTCGAGCAGCCAGCCGAGCGGGCCCATCACCGGGCACCCCCCGCGCCGCGGTCGCCGAGCAGCCGCTCGACGTACTTGGCCAGCACGTCCACCTCCAGGTTGACCGGGTCGCCGATCCGCTTCGTGCCGAGCACGGTGAGCTTGAGCGTGGTGGGGATCAGGCCGACCGAGAACCAGTCGTCGCCCGCCTCGGCGACGGTCAACGACACGCCGTCGACGGTGATCGAGCCCTTCTCCACCACGTACCGGGCCAGCCCGGCGGGCAGCCGGAACCGCACGGTCTCCCACTGCGCGGCGGGCTCCCGGGCGACGATCTCGCCGACGCCGTCGACGTGGCCCTGCACCAGGTGCCCGCCGAGGCGGCTGTTGAGTGCGGCGGCCCGTTCCAGGTTGACCGGGTCGCCGGGGCGCAGCGCGCCGAGCGCGGTACGGCGCAGCGTCTCGCCCATCACGTCGGCGGTGAACACGCCGCCGTCGACGTCGACCACGGTGAGGCAGACGCCGTTGACGGCGATCGAGTCGCCGTGCCGGGCGTCCGAGGTGACGAGCGGGCCGCGGATGGCGACCAGCGCGGAGTCGTCGCCGGTCTCGGTGCTCCGGACGATCTCGCCCAGTTCCTCGACGATGCCGGTGAACATGTCAGCTCTCCCTCTTCCGGGGCAGCGCGGTGATCCGCAGGTCGGGACCGACCCGCGTAACGTCGGTGATCTCCAGATCGATGGCGTCGGCGATGGTGCTCACGCCGGCGTCGAGCAGCGCGGTCGGGCCGGCGCCGAGCAGCTTCGGCGCGACGTACCCGACGATCCTGTCGACCAGGCCGGCGGCGAGGAACGCGCCGGCCAGCGTCGGCCCGCCCTCCAGCAACGCGGCCCGCACGCCCCGGTGGTGCAGCTCCGCCAGCAGCGCCGGCAGGTCGACCCGGCCGTCCGGCCCGGCGCCGACCTCCGCGGCGGTGGCGATCCACGTGCGCGCGGCGCCGTCGCGGACCCGGGCGTCGGCCGGGGTACGCCCCGAGCTGTCCACCACCACCCGCAGCGGCTGCCGGATGGCCATGGTGCCGTCGCGCAGGTTGCGGGCGGTCAGCCGGGGGTCGTCGGTGAGCACGGTGCCCACCCCGGCGAGCACCGCGTCGACGGTGCCGCGCAGCGCGTGCACGTCGATCCGGGCCGCCTCGGAGGTGATCCACATGCTGGTGCCGTCGGCGGCGGCGGAACGCCCGTCGAGCGTGGCCGCGTACTTCCAGATCACGTACGGCCAGCCGCGGCGCATCGAGGTGAGCCAGGCGACGTTGCCGGCCTCGGCCTCCTGCGCGCGTACCCCCAAAGCGACCTGGACCCCGGCGGCGCGCAGCGTGGCGGCGCCGCCGGAGGCGACCGGGTTGGGGTCGGGCACGGCGATCACCACGCGGGACACCCCGGCGGCGATGAGCGCGTGGCTGCACGGGCCGGTGCGGCCGGTGTGGTCGCAGGGTTCCAGGGTGACCACCGCGGTGCCGCCGCGGGCCCGCGTGCCAGCCTGGGCCAGCGCGACGATCTCCGCGTGCGGGCCGCCGGCGTACGCGTGGAAGCCCTCGCCGACGACCTCGCCGTCGGTGTCGAGCAGCACGCAGCCGACCACCGGGTTGGGGCTCGTGGCGCCGAGGCCCCGCGCGGCCAGTTCGATGGCACGACGCATCGCCTCGTCGACGGAGACGCTCGCCATGGCCGCCTGTCCTCCCGCTCGCCGGTCGCGCGCGGGCGGGGTTCGGGAGGAACGGCCACGAAAGCCGCGGACACGCGGCGGCGGAGAACCCGGGGACGGCGACGCCGACCCCGGGGAGCCCACGCGGCGGCTGAGGGTGCTCAGCGGCCGGCAGGGGCCTCCCCCGTTCCGCGCGCTGTCTCCCATCCGGACTTTCTGGGGGCGGACGAGCCGCACCCCAACCGTCGGCCCCGGATTTTCACCAGGTCCACCGTCCGGCCGAAGCCGTCCGGGTCGCGGGCTTACCACGGTCGGACCGTGGATCACCGCCGGTTCGGAATTTCACCGAGCCCCGCCAGCGCGTGGTGGGTATAGGGGAAGTCTTACACGTTCCGCCCGGGCGCGCGCCACAGAGGCGAGCTACCTCACAGGACCGGTCAGGTGACGCCGCGCCGGCGGTCCACCGCCACGTACGAGCCGGGCTGGCTCTTGGCCACCGTCTTCATCTCCGAGGCCACCGCGATCGCCTCCAGCGGGTCGGTGAACCGCTTGCCGGAATCGGACAGCGACACGCCGATGGAGAGCGTGACGAGCGCGGCGCGGCGGATGTTGCCGCGCCGGTCCTTCAGCTCGACGAAGCCGCGTTCCCGGTCGGTGGCGTCGTAGAGCGCGTCGGCGGCCTTCTCGAAGTCGACGACGGCCCGGCTGGTCAGCGGCCGGACCTGGCTGGGCGCGCAGACGATGACGAAGTCGTCGCCGCCGACGTGGCCGAGGAACGCCGGCGGCAGCCCGATCGACACCACCGCCCGGTGCAGGCTGCGGGCCAGCGCCGAGATGAACTCGTCGCCGCGCACGAAGCCGTACCGGTCGTTGACGCTCTTGAACCGGTCGATGTCGATGTAGCCGACGGCGTAGTCGACGCCGTTGCGTACCCGGTCGCTGATCTCCCGCCGGATCCGGCTGTTGCCGGGCAGCCCGGTCAGCGGCGAGACCTCCCGGAACTCCTTGTTGCGCCGCAGCGTGGAGTTGACCCGGGCCACCAGTTCCAGCGTGTCGAACGGCTTGACCAGGTAGTCGTCCGCGCCGACGCTGAGCCCGTTGACCTTGTCCTGGGTCATCCCCTTGGCGGTCAGCATGATCACCGGCAGGGCCGAGGTCATCGGGTCGGCGCGCAGCCGCCGGGTCAGCTCCAGCCCGTCGATGCGCGGCATCATCAGGTCGACGACTGCGAGGTCGGGCCGCTGCCGCTCGATGACCTCCAGCGCCTCCTGGCCGTCGGCGGCGTGCAGCACCTCGAAGCCGTGCAGGCGCAGGTTGAACTCGACGAAGCGGGCGATGTCCTCGTCGTCGTCGACGACGAGGATCACGTCGGGTCGCTCGCCGGCCGGGTCCATCTCAGGCCCCGGTCATCGCGCGTTCCGCCAGGCCCCGCAGGCGGCGTACCGCCTCCGCGGGATCGTCGGCGCCGTAGACGGCGGTGCCCGCGACGAACGCGTCGGCGCCGGCCGCGGCGGCCTGCTCGATGGTGTCCGCGGCGATGCCGCCGTCGACCTCGATGCGCAGCTCCAGGTGCCCGCTGTCGACGTGCCGGCGGGCCGCGCGCACCTTGTCCAGCAGCTGCGGCAGGAAGCGCTGGCCGCCGAAGCCGGCCTTGATCGTCATGATCAGCAGCGTGTCGAAGCTCGGCAGCAGTTCGAGGTACGGCTCGATCGGGGTGTCCCGGTCGATCGCCAGCCCGGCCTTCGCCCCGGCCGAGCGCAGGTCCTTGGCCAGCGCCACCGGGTCGTCGCACGCCTCGGCGTGGAACGTGACGTTGTACGCCCCGGCGTCGGCGTACCCGGGCGCCCAGCGGCGCGGGTCGGTGATCATCAGGTGCACGTCGAACGGAATCCCGGTGACGGCGCGCAGGCTCTGCACCACCGGCAGCCCGATGGTCAGGTTGGGTACGAAGTGGTTGTCCATGACGTCGACGTGCAGCCAGTCGGCGGCGGGCTCCACGGCACGGACCTCGTCGGCGAGGCGGGCGAAATCGGCGGCCAGGATGCTGGGCGCGACGATCGGCGGCGGTACGGTCACGGGGCCAGTGTACGAACGCGGTGATCCGGAGGTAGCGGCACGGCTCCCGGAGCGACCAGCGGTGATCCTTCCGTCACCCGTGGTGCACCATCCGGCCGTCCGGAGAAAAAATCGGCACGAATAGTCGCCGGTGACTGGCCGATCGATTGAAAGATGACGAAACTCCTACAGGGACGGTCACGTATGCTGCACGCCCGGGCGCGGGGGACGCCGGTCGGGCCTATGACGACCGGCTGTCATCTCTCCCGGAAGGGGCGGACGATGCGACGGTGGCTCCACGTGCTCGCGCTGGCCGGCGCCGCGACTGCGGTGCTCGCGGGTTGCGCTCAGGTGCATCGGGCCGACGGCGACCTGATCGACGACTGGGCGGCGCTGCCGGTGCCGCAGCTGTTCGTCCCGGCGACCGAGGCGTGCCTGCCCCGGCTGAGCACAGTGGTGGCGGCCGCCACGTACGAGACGGTGAACTGCGCGGGCAGCCACCTGGCCGAGACCGTGCACGTCGGCCGGTTCAGCGGGCCGGCGGCGCAGGGCGTACGCCCCGAACCGGGCTCACCGGCGCTGCGGACCGCGCGCGCCGAGTGCGACCAGCGGGCCCGGGAGATGATCGGCGGGGACTGGCGCGCCGCCCGGCTCACGTTGAACATCGCGCTGCCCACCGTCACCGCCTGGACGTCCGGCGCCCGCTGGTTCCGCTGCGACCTGGCCGAGACCGACAGCATCGACAACACCCGCCCGGTCAACCGGGTCGGCAGCCTGCGGGGCGCGCTGGTCGGCGACAACCCGCTGGTGCACAGGTGCTTCGACCCGAAGCTGATCGGCCAGAACCTCAACTACATGGCCCCGGTGCTGTGCACCGAACCGCACCGGGCGGAGTTCGTCGGCGTGTACGAGGAACGCGACATGAGCTGGGCGGAGTTCACCCGGGGCGCGCCCGCCACGCACCGGCGCTGCATGACGCTCATCGCCGCGTTCGCCGAGGTGCCGGACAACGCCGAACTGCCGTACCGGGCCGGGTCCATCTTCTACCCGCCGTCGCAGCGGGAGTGGGAGGAGGGCGACCGGGGCGTGCGCTGTTTCCTGTGGAGTGACGACCGCAAGCTGAACCGCTCGGTGCGCGGCGCCGGACCCGAGGGACTCCCGGTCACCTGAGCGGCTGCCGTATGCTGCACCGCCGAGGCGTACCGGTCGACCGGGCGGCGCCGGATGCGCGGGGGAGGTCGGTCGGGATGCGGCGATGGCGGGTGGCGGTCACAGTGGGCGCGGCGCTGGCGCTGGCGCTCGGCGGCTGTGCCGCGCCAGCCGGAGTGGACCGGGACCTGGTCGACGACTGGCCCGCGTTCGCCGCGCCGGTCGGTTTCGTGCCGCAGAGCGGGGCCTGTCATCCCACTGTCGCCGACGTCGGCTACCTCAGCGGCTACCAGCCGGTCGACTGCGCCACCCCGCACCGCACCGAGACGCTGCACGTGGGCACGATGACCGGCGCGGAGGCGGAGCGTTCCGCACCGCCGCGGACCGGCTCGGCCGGCGTGCGCGCCGCGCACGCCGACTGCGCCCGGCAGGTCACCCGGGCCGTCGGCGGGGACTGGCGCGGCGGGCGGCTACGCCTGGCGGTGGTCTTCCCCTCGGCGCTCGCGTGGTCCGGCGGGGCCCGCTGGTACCGCTGCGACGTCGCCGAGATCACCGATCTGGACGAGGGTGCCGTGGCCCAGCGCACCGGCAGTCTGCGGGGTGCGTTGAAGCCCGGCTCGAAGCTCGCGCTCGGCTGCTTCAACCCGAAGCTGAGCAAGGACGAGGTGCAGTCGATGCGGCCGGTGGCCTGCACCAGCAAGCACCACGCCGAGTTCGTCGGCGTCTACCAGGCGCCGGACATCAGCTACGCCGAGTTCGAACGCACGCCGCTGCGCACGCACAAGGCCTGCCGCGGCCTGATCGCCAAGTACGCCGGGCTGCCGAACGACGGCAACATGCAGTACCGGGCCGGCACCATCATCTACCACCCGTTCGAGGAGCAGTGGCGCGACGGTGACCGGGGCGTGCAGTGCTTCCTGTGGGTCTCCGAACGTTCGCTGACCCGGTCGGTCAAGGGCGCGGGCGCGAAGGCGCTGCCGATCACGTGAGACCCGGGCGGGGCGGGCCGGCGCCCACCCCGCCCGGGACCGCTCAGCCGACCTGCAGCGTCACGTCGTCCACGACGAAGCTGGTCTGCAACGAGGAGTCCTCGACCCCGGTCCACTTCAGCGTGACCGTCTGACCGGCGTACGCGGCCAGGTTGAAGGTGCGCTGGGTGTAGCCGGTGGCCTTGTTCAGGTTCGAGTACGTGGCCAGCGTCGTCGAACCGACCTGCACTGTGAGCTTGTCGTACGCGGTCGAGGTGGTCGTCTCGGCCGAGTCGATGTGCAGCCAGAACGAGAACGTGTAGCTGCTGCACCCGGACGGCAGCGTGACCGACTGGGACAGCGTGTCGGTACGCGAGGAGCCGTACCCGTTCATCCACGCCTTGTACGACCCGGTGCGGGCCGCCTGGCTGGAGCTGTTGGTGATCACGCCGGAACTGGCCGTCCACGGCGTGGTGCCGGACTCGAAGCTGCTGTTGCCGATGAGCTGGCCGCCGGTGCAGCCGCCGCTGCCGCCGGTCACGGTGATCGTGTAGCTGGCGGTGCGGGTGGCCGAGCCGGTGCCGGTCACGGTGAGCGTGAACGTGCCGGTGGTGGCCGTCGACGAGGCGGTGACGGTCATGGTGGCCGAGCCGCCCGAGGTGACCGAGGACGGGCTGAAGCTCACCGAGACGCCGCTCGGGGCGCCGCTGGCGGACAGCGCCACGGTCTGCGCGCTGCCGGCGGTGGTGGCGGTGCTGACCGTGGCGGTGGTGGAGCCGCCCCGGGCGACGCTGCCGGAGGTGGGGCTCACCGAGACGGAGAAGTCGTTGGACGGCGTGCCGCCGCCGACGGCGAGCTGCCAGATCGCGTACGCCACACCGTCAGCGGCCCGGTTGAGGATGGTCGTGTTGATGTTGCTGGTGTTGTCGCAGGAGCGGTGGTAGCACCCGTCGTACGCCGCACCGGCGGTGCCGCCCCACTTGCTGGCCTGCGCCGAGCTCTTGGTGTAGCTGGCGCCCGCCGCGTAGCCGGAGGTCTGGATGCCGGCGTTGGCGAACGAGTAGTCGTCCGAGCGGCCCTGGCCCTCGGTGTTCTCCTCCGGCGAGATGCCGAACGAGTCCCAGTACGCCTTCAGCGGCGCGGCCGTGGCCGAGGTGATCCGGTTGATGAAGTAGCCACCGTTGGGCGAGCCCACCATGTCGAAGTTGTAGTAGCCCTTGATGTAGCCCCGCTGGGTGGAGCTGAGCTGGTTGACGTAGTGCTTGGAGCCCTGCAGGCCCTGCTCCTCGCCGTTCCACCAGGCGAACCGGACCCGCTTGGTCATGGTCGGGTTCTGCGCGGCCAGCACCAGCGCGTTCTCCAGCAGCACCGACGAGCCGGAGGCGTTGTCGTTGATGCCGGGGCCCGCGGAGACGCCGTCCAGGTGGGCGCCGAACATGACGACCTGGTCGGAAGGGCCCTGCGGCCACTCGGCGATCAGGTTGTTGCCGGGGTAGGTGCAGGTGGAGCAGTTCTGCTCGGTGACCGTGTAGCCGGCGGCCTGCAGCTTGCCCTTGACGTAGTTGACCGACGCCGTGTAGCCGGCCGAGCCGGAGCGCCGGTTGCCGCCGTTGCTGGTGGCGATGGAGTTGAACTGGGTGAGGTGGGCCTGGATGTTGCTCAGGGAGACGTCCGGCGCGGCGAGGGCGGCGACGGCCGGGGCGGGGGCGGCGGCCGGAGCGGGCGCGGCGGAGGCGGTGCCGGCCAGGCTCGCCGTCGTCAGGGTGGCGACGAGGGCGAGCGCGAGGCTCGTGGTCGGCGTTCTGCGTCTCATGGAGACTCCTCGTGGGGGTTCGGCGGGCGGGGGTGCCGGGACCGGTGGTCGAAACAGTTACATGCATCGATCAAACAGTCAACGGGCTGTCACATCCCACCGGCCCCCTCTCCCCACCGGGATGCCGCACACGCTCCATCCCTCCCCATTTCTCCGCATGACGATCAAGGAGTTCGTGTCCGGGCACGGCGGCCCAGGCGACACGAACTCCTTGATCGACTGCGAGGAGAGGTGGGTCAGACCCGGCGGAGGACCGCCAGGAACATGGCGTCGGTGCCGTGGCGGTGCGGCCAGAGCTGCACAGTGGGGCCGTCGCCCAGGCCCGGCATGCCGGCCGGCAGCAACGGCCGCGCGTCGACGAAGTCGACGTCGAAGCCGCACCGCCGGGCCGCCTCGGTCACCGTCACGTGCGTCTCCACCACGTGCGGCGAGCACGTCACGTACGCGACCAGGCCGCCCGGCCGGGCCGCCCGCAGCCCGGCGGTGAGCAGTTCCCGCTGCAACCGGGTCAGCGGCGGCAGGTCCGACGGCTGGCGGCGCCACCGCGACTCCGGGCGACGGCGCAGCGCGCCCAGCCCGGTGCACGGCGCGTCCACGAGCACCCGGTCGAAGTGCTCCTCCGGCAGCTTCGGGTCGCTGCCCACTGTGCGCCCGTCCGTGTGCACCACAGTCACCGGCAGCCCGCGGGTGGCCTGGGCGACCAGCCGGGCCCGGTGCTCGGCCACCTCGACAGCTGTCAGCCGGGCACCACGGGTCGCGGCGAGCGCGCCGAGCAGGCCCGACTTGCCGCCCGGACCCGCGCACAGGTCCAGCCACCGGCCGTCCGGGCCGTCCAGCGGTGCCGCCACCAGCGCGTCCGCCACCAACTGGGAACCCTCGTCCTGCACGTGCGCGCGGCCGTCGGCCACCGCCGGCAGATCGCCCGGCGCGCCGCCGGGCAGGTAGACCGCGTACGGCGAGAACGCGCCGGGCGCGCCGCCCACCTCGTCGGCGAGCGCCACCGGATCGGCCAGGCCCGGCCGGGCGCACAGGTGCACCGGCGGGCGCTCGTTGTCCTCGATGAGCAGCCGGGTCGTCTCGCCCATGTCGCCGCCGAGTGCCTCGGCGAACGACCGCACGATCCACTGCGGATGGCTGTACGCGAGCGCGAGGTGCCCGATCGGGTCGGTCTCCTGCGCCGGGGCGAGCTTCGCCACCCAGGCGTCGGCGTCCCGGCTGGTGATCTCCCGCAGCACCGCGTTGGCGAACCCGGTGGCGCCCGGCCCCACGGACCGGACCAGGTCCACGGTGGAGGACACCGCGGCGTGCGCGGGCACCCGGGTGTGCAGGATCTGGTACGCCCCGAGCCGCAGCGCGTCGCGCACCGGCGGGTCGATGCGCTGCACGTCCCGCCCGGCCGCGTCGGTGACGATCGCGTCGAGCGTGCCGGTGTGCCGCAGCGTGCCGTAGGTCAGCTCGGTGGCGAACGCGGCGTCCCGGCCGGTCAGCCCGGCCTCGCGCAGCATCGCCGGGAGCACCAGGTTGGCGTACGCGTCGTCGCGGTGCACCGCCGCGATCGCCTCGTACGCGATCTGCCGGGGCAGGTCGACTGCCGGACGGGCCGGACGCCCGCCCCGCCGGTCCCCACCGAACCGGTCCCCGCCTCGCCGGTCGCCGCCGGGCCGGTCCCCGCCCCGCCGGTCGCCGCGCTCACGGTCGCCGCCGAACCGGTCGCCGGCACGCCGGTCCGCGGCGGGCCGGTCGGAGCGCTGCCGGGCGCCACGCTCACGGTCGCCGAAACGGTCGTCGCCCCGGCGCTCGCCGCCGGGCCGGTCGCCGTGCTCACGCGCGTACCCCCCGGGACGCTCGCCCTCGACGGGCCGGTCCGGGCGCTGCGGCCCCGTCACGCGAACACCTCGCCGGCGGTGACCCGGGCGCCGCGAGCCCAGTCGCCGGCGGGCATGGCCTTCTTGCCTGCGGCGCGCACCTCGCCGAGGCGCACCGGCGTGGTGGCGGTGCCGACCAGCACACCGGACTTCTCCACGTGCAGCTCCCCCGGCTTCAGCTCCGGGCCGTCGGGCAGCGGGGTGACCGGGCCGAGCTTGACCCGGTCGTCGCGGAACGTGGTCCACGGGCCGGGCGCGGGCGTGCAGGCGCGGATGCGCCGGTCCACCGCGAACGCGGGGTCGCCCCAGCGGACGCGGGCGTCCTCCACTGTGAGCTTCGGGGCGAGTGAGACCCCGTCGGCCGGCTGCGGCACGGCCCGGGCGGTGCCGGCGCCGATCGCGTCGAGGACCGCGACCAGCAGCCCGGCGCCGGAGTGCGCGAGCCGTTCCAGCAGGTCACCGGAGGTGTCGGCGGGACGGATCTCGTCGGTGACGGTGCCGTACACCGGGCCGGTGTCCAGCCCTTCCTCCAGCTCGAAGACGCTGGCCCCGGTCAGCTCGTCGCCGTGCAGCACGGCGTGCTGCACGGGCGCGGCGCCGCGCCAGGCGGGCAGCAGGGAGAAGTGCAGGTTGATCCAGCCGTGCCGGGGGATCTCCAGCGCCACCGGCGGCACCAGCGCGCCGTAGGCGACCACCGGTACGCAGTCCGGCGCCAGCTCGCGCAGCCGGTCGAGGAACTCCGGCTCACGCGGACGGGCCGGGGTGAGCACCTCGACGCCGTGCGCGTCGGCCCACGCGCCGACCGGCGAGCGGACCAGTCCCCGGCCCCGCCCGGCCGGGGCGTCGGGGCGGGTGACCACGGCGAGCAGCTCGTGCCCGGAGGCGGCGATCGCGTCCAGGGCCGGTACGGCGACAGCCGGCGTGCCGGCGAAGATCAGGCGCATCCGGGTCACCGCCCCAGGCCGAACGGGTTGCCGGCGGCGTGCGGGCTGAGCTTGACCGTCGGCGGCGCGGCCTGGT
The DNA here is from genome assembly GCF_000717585.1 of Micromonospora globosa. NCBI lineage: Bacteria > Bacillati > Actinomycetota > Actinomycetes > Micromonosporales > Micromonosporaceae > Micromonospora > Micromonospora globosa. The sequence continues at coordinate 99,734 of NZ_JNZR01000010.1, read as the reverse complement.
CGTACCACTCGGCCTGGCGGATCGCCTTCATGGCCTCCTTGCGGCCGGCCGCGTCGAGCCGGTCGACGAAGAGCACCCCGTCGAGGTGGTCGGTCTCGTGCTGCACGCAGCGGGCCATCAGCCCGGTGCCGACGATCTGCAACGGGTCGCCGTAGCCGTTGAAGCCCTTGGCGATCACGTTCTGCCGGCGCTTGGTGTCGAAGTAGAGCCCGGGGATGGACAGGCAGCCCTCCGGGCCGTCCTGCTCCTCCTCGTCGGGGAACTCCAGCACCGGGTTGACCAGGTGGCCGAGGACGTCGTCGACGTCGAAGGTGAACACCCGCAGGCCCACCCCGAGCTGCGGCGCGGCCAGGCCGGCGCCGCTCTGCTCGCGCATCGTGTCGGTCAGGTCGGCGATCAGCTTGCGCAGCTCGGCGTCGAAGTCGACGACCGGGTCGGCCGGCGTGCGCAGCACCGGATCGCCGAACAGACGGATGGGCTGGACGGTCACTCGGCGTGGCTCCTTGTCTGGGTCGAACGATGCGCGTCCAGTCTACGGAGTCGGCCCGGCCGCCCCGGGTGGCGTACCGGGAACGGTGACCGGGGCCGCCTCCCACCCCACGCTCACCGGCAGCGTGGCGTGACCACGCAGGGTGAGCCGGACCCGCCGCTCGGGCCGGCCCGCCACTGCCAGCCCGGGCAGCCGGCGCAGCAGCAGCGGGAACGCCACCTGCGCCTCCAGCCGGGCCAGCGCCGCGCCGAGGCAGTAGTGCGGCCCGGCGCCGAATGAGAGCGGCGCGATCTGCGCCCGCCACGGGTCGAAGCGGGCCGGATCGGGATAGCGGCGGGGATCCCGGTTGGCCGCGCCGAGCAGCACGATGACCCAGCTCTCCGGCGGCAGGTCGACGTCGCCGTACCGGGACGGCGCGGTGCTCATCCGCGAGGTGAGCTGCACCGGTGAGTCGTAGCGCAGCAGCTCGTCGACGTACGCGGGGGCGAGGTCGGGCCGCTCGCGCAGCGCCGCCGCGGCGCGCGGATGCTCCAGCAGCGCCACCAGGCCGTTGCCGAGCAGGTTGGTGGTGGTCTCGAAGCCGGCCACCAGCAGCACGATGAGGTTGGCCAGCAGCTCGTCGCCGGAGAGCCGGTCGCCACCGTCGTGCGCCTGGACCAGCGCGGTGGTGAGGTCGTCGGCCGGGGCCCGGCGGCGGGCCGCCACCAGCTCGGTGAAGTAGCCCCGCAGCTCGGTCGCGCCCCGGTCGGCCACCGCCAGCTCGTCGGCTGTGATCTCCGGTTCGAGCACGCCGGTCAGGTCGGTGGCCCAGCGCCGGAACAGCGGCCGGTCCGCCGCCGGCACGCCGAGCAGCGCGCAGATCACGCCGACCGGCAGGGGGTACGCGAACGCGGCCATGAAGTCGACCGGCTCGTCGGCGGCGAGCATCGCGTCGACCAGCTCGTCGGCCTGCGCCCGCACCACGTCGCGCATCGCGGCGATCCGGCGCGGGGTGAACGCGCCGGCGGCCAGCCGCCGCATCCGGCTGTGGTCGGGCGGGTTGGTGCGCAGCATCGACCGGGAGATCGACAGCACGGCCGGGCTCTCCCGCCAGCCGGGCATGAACTGGTCGCGCAGCGCGTCGTCCATCACCCGAACCGGGCGTCGCGCAGGATCGCGTCGGCCTCGGCGTAGCCGGTGACCACGTAGAAGACCGGCCCGGCCTGGACCACCGGGCCGTGCGCGCGCAGCCGCTCGTACGTCGGATAGGGGTCGAGACGACCCTCGGGGGACATCAGCAGCGCGAGCGCGTCGGTCGGATCCACGATTCCGCCTCCCCAGGCATCGGAGGCCTTCATCATGCTCCGGCCCGCCGGATCGGGTGAACCCGTGACGGCGAGGTGGCGGTGTCCCCGGCGGTCAGGCGCCGGCGCCCGGCTCCCCGGCGAGCACCGGGCCGCCGCCGAGCAGCGCGTGCTCCGGCAGCGGCAGCGTGATGCCGTGCGCGTCCTCCCAGTCGTGGATGAGCCCCGGGCGGGCCTGCGCGGTGAAGAAGTCGACGGCGCTGATCCCGCCGACCACCGGCTCGTCCACCTCGGCGACCAGCCGGGCCGGGACCATCGGCAGGCCGGCGCGCACCGCCGCGCTGAGCCGCCGGTGGCCGTCGACGACGAAGAAGTACTCGCCGGTGTAGCCGATGCTCAGCGGCTCCGGCTCCTCGTCGCGTCCGGCCGCCTCGGCGGCGGCGTCGGAGTCCCAGAGGCCGCGCAGCGTCGACACGTCCTCGGTGGGGTACACCCGGTTCGGGTCGAGCAGCAGCAGCGGCCGGCCGGCGCGCAGCACGTCCGCGCCGAGGCGGCCCTCGTAGACGTCGATGACGTGCTGGATGACCTGCTCCGGGTTGGCCCGGGTGGTGTCGCAGACCAGGTCGTAGTTGCGCAGGCGGGCCTTGTCGACGCCGTACCGGACGATGAACCGGCCGCGCTCGCTCTCGCTGCGCTCGCGCAGCTTGGCCCGCGCCTCCTCCAGCGAGGTGTAGCTCTCGGCCGGGCCGGACGGGCGGGCGAGCACGCGCCGGGCCGCCTCGGTCGGCTCGGTGATCATGTGCACCTTGAGCGCGTCGGTGAAGAAGTGCCAGGCCAGGCGGGAGTCCATGACCAGGGACTCACCGGAGGCGGCGATGTCGCGCTGGAGCTGGTCGACGTACCCGTCGACGGCCTGGTCCAGCTCGGCGTGCAGGTTGAGCTGGAGGGCGGTCATCTGCCGCTCCTGGGCCATCTGGCGGTAGAGGTCGCCGACGCTGACCCGGCGCAGCCCGAGCCGCTTGGCGATCTCGACCGAGACGGTGCTCTTGCCACTGCCGAGGTCACCGTTGAAGACGATCGACTGACGAACGGTCACGACTGGTCCACCCCTGCTCACCGGCTGACTGACGACATCGAATCCGTGTCGGCCCGACGTGCTCTGGCACCCGCCGCGCCGCGTCCCGCGCGGGAAAACCGCACGGCTGGGCATGACGGGCGATGCTATCACCGCCCGCTACTCGATTGCCGGACCAGGTGTGCGGCAAACCCCAGGTCACGACCGTGCGCGAGGGTCCGCGTGCGCACTGTCACGCGATCGCGTCCGATCAGAACAGGGTGAGCGGATCGACCTGGAGCCGTACCGGGTCGGCCGCCTTGCGGGCGCTGCGCTGCCCGGCGGCGGCGTGCAGCGCCTCGGCCATCGCGGCGGCCCGGGACCGGGGCACGCGTACCAGCATCCGCTCCCGGCCCTCGTCGGCCGGCACCGGGCCGAGCACCTCGGCGTCGCCCGGCAGCCGGGCGCCGGCGAGCAGGTCGGCCACCGCCTCGGCCGCGCCGGTGACGCTCGCCATCCGGACCGCCGGCGGGAAGCCCAGCTCGCGCCGCTCGGCCAGTTCCCGGGCCGCGAACCAGGCGGAGTCCCACCGCAGCAGCGCCTGCACCGGGGCCAGCGCGCCGTCCGCGACCACCACCACCCGGCCACCTGCCGTACCGGGCCGGGCCAGCGCGGCGGCGGCCATCCAGCGCCGCAGCGCCTCCTCGCCGGCCCGCAGGTCGGCCCGGGTCAGCAGCGCCCACGAGTCGAGCAGCAGCACCGCGCCGTACCCGCCCTCCGCGACCGGCTCCGCGCCCGGGGTGGCGATCACCAGCCCGGCGCCGCCCGGCACCGTCGCCAGCACCTCCTCCCGCCCCGAGGTCCGCACCGGCACGCCGGGGAACGCCCGGCCCAGCTCCTCGGCGGTCCGCCGGGCACCGGTCACCGAGGCGCGCAGCCGCCGCCCGCCGCACTCCGGGCAGGCGTACGCGGCGGCCACCCGCCCGCACCAGCGGCAGGCGGGCGTGCCCTGCGCCGACGGCAGCGCGAGCGGCCCGGCGCAGTGCGGGCAGCGGGCCGGGGCGCGGCAGTCGGCACAGGCCACCGACGGCACGTAACCCCGGCGCGGCACCTGCACCAGCACCGGCAGGTCCGCGCGCAGCGCGTCCCGGGCGGTGGTCCAGGCCAGGCTCGGCAGCCGTGCCGAGGCCGCGCCGGGATCGCGGGCCAGTTGCGGGTCGTCGCCGGTGGGCGCCAGGGCCGGGGTACGCGCGCGCACCACCGCCCGGTCGGCCACCACCTCGCGCGCCCAGCCGGTCTCCACCAGCAACTGCGCCTCGGCGGTACGGGCGTAGCCGCCGACCACCGCGGCGATGTCGCCGAGCTGCGCCCGGGTCAGCAGCACGTCCCGGGCGTGCGGGTAGGGCGCCCGCGGTTCGCCGTGCAGGTCGTCGCCGTCGTCCCAGATCGCCACCAGGCCGAGCCGCCGCACCGGGGCGAACATCGCCGCCCGGGTGCCGATCACCACGTCCACCCCGCCCGTCCGGGCGGTGAGGAAGGCCCGGTAGCGGCGGGCCGGACCGTCGGCGGCGGCGAGCCGGACGTGGCGTCCCGCGCCGAGCACCGCGGTCAGGGCGGCGTCGAGCCGGTCCAGGTCACGGGCGTCGGCCACCACGACCACGGCACCACGGCCACCGGCCACCGTGGCGGCGACCGCGTCGGCGTACCGGTCGGCCCAGTCCTCCCCCGGCAACGCCGACCAGACCGCGCGGGCGGGCCGGCCGTCGGTGAGCGCGCGCAGCAGCGCCGGCCCGGCCGGGTAGTCCCGCCAGCCGCGCGGATCCACCTCCGCCCGGCCACCCGGCCGGGCCCCCGCGTCGGCGGCCTCGGACGGTACGCCCCCGGGCGCGGTGCCGTCGGCGGGGCTGCCGTCAGGTTCGGTGCCGTCGGTGGGGCTGCCGTCAGGTTCGGTGCCGTCGGGCGCGGGCTCGTCGGTGGGTGGCGTGTCCGTCGTGACGGCCTTCTCGGCGCGGGCGTGCCGGGGCGGCACCGCCAGCCGGAGCACGTCGGCGAGGCTGCCGGCGTACCTGTCGGCGACCGCGCGGGCCAGCCGGGCCACCTCCGGGGACAGCACCGGCACCGGGGAGACGACCTTCTCCAGGTACGCCAGCTTGGGGTGCTCGGACGACTCGGCGCGCTCCAGCAGCCAGCCGTCGACGAGTTGCCCGGCGAACCGCACCTTCACCCGCACCCCGGGCCGGGCGTCGGCGTCGAGCGCCTCCGGCACCAGGTAGTCGAAGGGACGGTCGAGGTGGGGCAGCGGCACGTCCACGCAGACGCGCGCGACCGGCGACCCCTGCGCGGGTCGCCGGTCGCGGCGCGTGGTGGCGGTCAGGCTCCCGCGGCCGACTTGAGGTCGGCGGCCCGGTCGGTGCCCTCCCAGGTCAGCTCCGGCAGCTCCCGGCCGAAGTGGCCGTACGCGGCGGTCTGCTGGTAGATCGGGCGCAGCAGGTGCAGGTCCCGGATGATGGCGGCCGGACGCAGGTCGAACACCTCGGCCACGGCCTTCTCGATCGAGGCGACCGGCACGGTCTCGGTGCCGAACGTCTCGATGAACAGGCTCACCGGGTGCGCCTTGCCGATCGCGTACGCGACCTGCGCCTCGCACCGCTCGGCCAGCCCGGCGGCCACAACGTTCTTGGCCACCCAGCGCATCGCGTACGCGGCCGACCGGTCGACCTTCGACGGGTCCTTGCCGGAGAACGCGCCGCCACCGTGCCGGGCGTACCCGCCGTACGTGTCCACGATGATCTTCCGGCCGGTCAGGCCGGCGTCACCCATCGGGCCGCCGATCTCGAACCGCCCGGTCGGGTTGACCAGCAGCCGGTAGCCCTCGGTCTCCAGGCCGAGGCCCTCCAGCTCCGGGGCGATGACGTGGTCCCGGATGTCCGGGGTGAGCAGCGACTCCAGCGAGATGTCCGCCGCGTGCTGGCTGGACACGACGACGGTGTCGAGCCGGACCGGGCGCAGCCCGTCGTACTCGATGGTGACCTGCGTCTTGCCGTCCGGCCGCAGGTACGGGATCGTGCCGTCCTTGCGGACCGCGGCGAGCCGCCGGGCCAGCCGGTGCGCCAGCGCGATCGGCAGCGGCATCAGCTCGGGCGTCTCGGAGCAGGCGAAGCCGAACATCATGCCCTGGTCGCCGGCACCTTGCGCGTCCAGCGCGCTCTCCGACCCACCGGTACGCAGCTCGAAGGCGTTGTCGACGCCCTGGGCGATGTCCGGCGACTGGGCGCCGATGGACACGCTGACGCCGCAGGAAGCGCCGTCGAAGCCCTTCTTCGACGAGTCGTAGCCGATGCCGAGGATGGTCTCGCGGACGATGGTGGGGATGTCGGCGTACGCCTTGGTGGTCACCTCGCCGGCCACGTGCACCTGACCGGTGGTGATCAACGTCTCCACCGCGACCCGGCTGTGCGGGTCCTGGGCGAGCAGCGCGTCGAGAATGCCGTCACTGATCTGGTCGGCGATCTTGTCCGGGTGGCCCTCCGTGACCGATTCGGACGTGAAGAGACGTGTCACGGCACTCCTAAGCATGTGAAGACTTTTAAAGGTCGCTCGGCGGCAGTTTAGTCATCATCGTTCCGCCGCGACGCGATGAACGCGGGTCGACCAACCGTCAGGAACGCGACGGCAGCCGCGGACAGACGAGGTCCCAGACGGCGTCGGCCAGGGCCTCCTTGGGCTGCTCGGGCAGCCGGTGCACGGCGCCGTCGGCGCCGATCACGGTGGCCGCGTTGGTGTCGGCGCCGAAGACCTTGTCCACGCCGACCTCGTTGACCACGATCATGTCGGCCCCCTTGCGGGCCAGCTTGGCCCGGCCGTTGGCCTCCGCGGCGTCGGTCTCCGCGGCGAAGATCACCAGCACCTGCCCGGGCCGGCGACGCCGCCCCAGCTCGACGGCGATGTCCGGGTTGGTGACCAGCTCGATGGTCGGCGCGACACCGTCGTCGGACTTCTTGATCTTCCCGGTGGCGTAGCTGGCCGGCCGGAAGTCGGCGGGCGCGGCGGCCATCACCACGGCGTCCGCGTCGGCGGCCGCCGCCAGCGTGGCGTCGCGCAGCTCCTCGGTGGTGCCCACCCGGACCAGGTCCGCCCCGGCCGGGTCGGGCAGCGCCACGTTGGCCGCGACGAGCGTGACCCGGGCGCCCCGGGCCACGGCGGCGCGGGCGAACGCGTACCCCTGCTTGCCGGACGACCGGTTGCCCAGGAACCGGACCGGGTCCAGCGGCTCGCGGGTGCCCCCGGCGGTGACCACCACGTGCCGGCCGGCCAGATCGGCCTCGGCCTCGACGCCGCGGGCCAGGGCCCGGCGGGCCACCGCGAAGATCTCCGCCGGGTCGGGCAGGCGGCCCTTGCCGGTGTCCCGCCCGGTGAGCCGGCCCACGGCCGGCTCGATCACGCGGACGCCCCGCGAGCGCAGCGTGGCCACGTTCGCGACGGTCGCCGGGTGCTCCCACATCTCGGTGTGCATGGCCGGGGCCAGCAGCACCGGGCAGCGGGCGGTCAGCAGCGTGTTGGTGAGCAGGTCGTCGGCGAGCCCGTGGGCGGCCTTGGCGAGCAGGTCGGCAGTGGCCGGGGCGACCACGACCAGGTCGGCGTGCTGCCCGAGCCGCACGTGCGGCACCTCGTGCACGTCGGACCAGACGTCGTCGGCGACCGGCCGGCCGGACAGGGCCGCCCAGGTCGGCGCCCCGACGAAGCGGAGCGCCGAGGCGGTCGGCACCACCCGGACCCGGTGACCCGACTCGGTGAAGAGCCGGAGCAGCTCACACGCCTTGTAGGCGGCGATGCCGCCGCCGACCCCGAGGACGATCTCGGCGGGCATCGGCGCTGGCGGGGTTACGGCTGGTCGGTCGGCTCGGCGGTGAGCAGGCCCGCGTTGATCTCGCGCATGGCGATGGAGAGCGGCTTCTCCTGCGGGGTGGTCTCCACCAGCGGGCCGACGTACTCCAGGAGGCCCTCACCGAGCTGGCTGTAGTAGGCGTTGACCTGACGGGCGCGCTTGGCGGCGAAGATGACCAGCGCGTACTTCGAGGTGGTCTTCTCGAGCAGCTCGTCGATCGGCGGGTTGGTGATGCCCTCGGGGTTGGTGGCGATGGATCCCACGAATTAAACCTCTGCGTCTCGTGCGCCGCCCGCGGGCGGTCGGGCCGGAGCCAGGAAGGACGAACCGAGCAATCCTACCAGCTCCGCCGCGGCGCGCTCGGTGTGGTCGTGTGCCACGGCATGGGCGAAGAGGGCCGCGACGTCCGGGTCGGCCCGGTACGCCGGGGGCGCGAGCAGCACCAGCCGGGCGCCGGGCGCCGCCACCCGTACCGCCAGCGCGCCGGCCAGGTCCAGCGGCAGCAGCACCGGCCGTCCCTCCGCGAGCCGCGCCCGCACCTCGGCCCGGGGCACCCCCCGGCGGTACGGCCCGATCCGGCACCACTCCAGCAGCTCTCCGGCGGCGATCAGCCGGTCGAAGCCGGGCGCGTCGAGGAAGACGCGGTCGACGCCGTCACGCTCGTCCGGACGGGGTGGGCGGGTGGTGGCGACCACCGGCACGCAGACAGACGCAAGGCGCGCCCGGACCGCCTCGACGACACTGCTCCGGCCGGCCCCGGAGGGACCGGACAGGACAGTGAGCCGAGCCGCCGAGCGCGCCTCGTCATCCGTGCTCACCGCTTGTTTCTACACGGCGGGCCGTTCAGTTGGCGGCGAACTCTCCGAGCAGAGCCTTGCGCTGCTGCTCGCCGAGGCCGCGCAGGCGACGGCTGTCCGCGATCTTGAGCTTCTCCATGATCTGGGTGGCCCGGATCTTGCCGATGCCCGGCATCGCCTGGAGCACGGCCGAAACCTTCAGCTTGCCCACGACGTCGTCGGACTCGGCCCGCTCGAGGACGGTGGCGAGGGTGGTCTTGCCCTGCTTGAGCTGCTCCTTCAGCTCAGCGCGGGCCTTGCGGATCTCCGCGGCCTTCTCCAGCGCGGCAGCGCGCTGCTCGGGGGTCAGTGACGGGAGCGGCACCAGTTCTCCTCAGGTCCCTAGTACGGCGGGCTGAGCGCCCCACCGCATCTGTGAAACGTGGTGTCGCTGGCAACCAAAGGGGTCCGTGGTTCCCAGCGCGGGGAAAACTAGCGGTCAACGGAGATTTCGGCAACGTGGACGCGCGATGATCAACCCAAAGTGACCGAGCCGTCAGTCAGTCCGCCGTGCCCAGGGCGGCCCGGCAGTCGGCCAGCACCCGCTCGGTGGCGGCCCGCAGGCCGGCCGGGTCGGGGCCCGCGCCGAGCACCTCCCGGGAGTACGACGGCAGCACCCACGGCAGCGCGGCGCCGAACACGGTACGCAACCCGGCGGGTGTTCCGCCCTGCGCGCCCAGCCCCGGCGCGAGCAGCGGACCGTTGACCGAGTCCAGATCGTGACCCGTCTCACCGACTGTCGCGCCGACCACCAGACCGAAGCTGCCGAGTGGCTCCGCACCGCGGTTGAGCTGGGAAATCTCGTCGATCACGGTCTGCGCGACGGTGCGCCCGCCGGCGCCCACGGCGCGCTGCACGGAGGCACCCTCCGGGTTGGAGGTGAGCGCCAGGACGAAGACCCCGCCACCGTGCTCGGCGGCGGTGGAGAACATCGGGGCGAGCGAACCTACTCCCAGGTAGGGGCTCGCGGTGACCGCGTCGACATACAGAGGGCTGGATGGATCGAGGTACGCCGAGGCGTACGCGGCGACGGTAGAGCCGATGTCACCTCGCTTGACGTCGAGCAGAGTGAGCGCTCCCAAATCTCGCAACTGTCGGATAGTTGACTCAAGCACGCCGACGCCCCGGGCGCCGAAGCGCTCGAAGAACGCCGACTGCGGCTTGACCACGGCGACCCGGTCACCGATCGCCTCCACCACGGTGGCGCAGAACCGCTCCAGGCCCGCCACGTCGTCGGACAGGCCCCACGCGGTCAGCAACCCGGGGTGCGGGTCGATCCCCACGCAGAGCGGCCCTCGTTCCGCCACGGCCCGGTGCAGACGGGCGCCGAACGTCTCCATGCGTCTCTCCCTCTCCCGGCGGCTCCGGGCCGCCTGGCGTGTCCGGCGACGGGCCTCCCGTCGCGCCCTGTCGAACCGGCCGGGCTCAGCCGGCCTTGACCGCCGCGGCCACTCCGGCCGCGATCCGCGCCACGTCCGCGGCGTCGCAGACGTACGGCGGCATCGTGTAGACGAGATCCCGGAACGGGCGCAGCCACACCCCCTCGGCCACCGCGGCGGCGGTCGCCCGGGGCAGGTCCACCTCGTGGTCGAGCTGCACCACCCCGATCGCGCCGAGCACGCGTACGTCGGCCACACCGGGCGCGTCCCGCAACGGCGCCAGGCCGGCCCGCAGGCCGTCGGCGATGCCCGTCACCCGTCCCGCCCAGTCCCCGGCCCGCAGGAGGTCCAGGGAGGCGTTGGCGACGGCGCAGGCGAGCGGGTTGCCCATGAACGTCGGCCCGTGCGCCAGCACCCCGTCGGCGGAGATGGCCCGCGCCACCTCGGGCGTGCACAGCGCCGCGGCGAGCGTCAGGTACCCGCCGGTGAGCGCCTTGCCGACGCAGAGCACGTCCGGGGTGACGCCGGCGTGCTCGGCGGCGAACATCCGGCCGGTCCGGCCGAAGCCGGTGGCGATCTCGTCGAACACCAGCAGGATGCCGTGCCGCCGGGTCACCTCGCGCAGCACGCGCAGATAGTGCGGGTGGTGGAACCGCATCCCGCCGGCGCCCTGGACGACCGGCTCGACGATCACCGCGGCCAGTTCGCCGGCGTGCCGCTCCACCGCCTCCACCAGCACCGCCTCGTACGCCGGGTCCGGCGCCGCGTCGAAGCCTGGCGGCGGCACCGGCGCGAACACCTGCCGGGGCAGCACGTCGCCCCAGAGGTGGTGCATGCCACCCTCCGGGTCGCAGACGCTCATCGGGTGGAACGTGTCGCCGTGGTAGCCGCCCCGCCAGGTGCCCAGCCGGCGTCGCTGCGGGCGTCCCAGCGCCCGCTGGTACTGCAGGCACATCTTCACCGCCACCTCGACGCTGACCGAGCCGGAGTCGGCCAGGAAGACGTGTTCCAGGCCGTCCGGGGTCAGCTCGACGAGCGTGCGCGCCAGGCGTACGGCGGGCTCGTGGGTGAGCCCGCCGAACATGACGTGACTCATCCGCCCGAGCTGGTCGGTCACCGCGGCGTCGAGCACCGGGTGCCGGTAGCCGTGGATCGCCGCCCACCACGACGACATCCCGTCGACCAGCTCCCGCCCGTCCGCGAGCCGCAGCCGCACCCCCGCGGCGCTGTCGACCACGTAGGGCGCGCCGGCGCCGGGCATCGGGGCGTACGGGTGCCACACGTGCCGCCGGTCGGCTTCCAGGATCTCCTCGGGCGTCACGTCTCCTCCTTCGGCCCTCTCCCCCGCGATCTTGCAGTTGCCGCCCCGGCAGCGCCCGGAATGGGGCGGTGTGCCGGGGCCGGAACTGCAAGATCGCGCGGGTCAGGTTCGGGTTGTGATGGCTCGGGTGAGGGCGGGGCCCCGGTAGATGAAGCCGGTGTAGAGCTGGAGCAGGGAGGCGCCGGCGTCGAACATGCGTGTGGCGTCGTCGGGGTGCAGGATGCCGCCCACGCCGATCACCGGCAGCCGGCCGCCTGTCTCCCGGTGCACGAAGGCGACCATCTCCCGGGCCCGGGCGGTCAGCGGCCGGCCGGACAGCCCGCCGGCCTCGGCGGCGCGCTCCCGGTCGGCCGGGGCGAGCCCGTCCCGGGCGAGTGTGGTGTTGGTGGCGATGACCCCGGCCGCGCCCCGGTCGAGGCACACCTCCAGCAGCTCGGCCACGGCCGGCTCGGTCAGGTCCGGGGCGATCTTCACCAGCACCGGCTTCTCCCCCACCAGCGCGGCGAGCAACGCGTCCAGATGGGACCGGTCCTGAAGCGACCGCAGCCCGGGGGTGTTCGGTGAGGACACGTTCACCGCGAAGTAGTCGCCGTGATCCTTGAGCGCCCGGTACGAGGCGAGGTAGTCCTCGACCGCCTCGTCCAGCGGGGTCACCTTGGACTTGCCGAGCGAGATGCCCAGCGGCACGCCGAGCGGGCGCGGCAACGCGGCCAGCCGGTCCGCCAGCGCCTCGGCACCGGCGTTGTTGAAGCCCATCCGGTTGATCACGGCTTCGCTGTCGCGCAGCCGGAACAGCCGGGGCCGGGGGTTGCCCGGCTGGGCGTGCGCGGTCACGGTGCCGACCTCGACGAAGCCGAAGCCCAGTGCCGGCCAGGCCGGCAGCGCGAGTCCGTTCTTGTCCATCCCGGCCGCCAGCCCGACCGGGTTGGGGAAGCGCACCCCGAACACGGTGCGCGGCGCCGACCGGAAGTACGCCGCCCGCAGCGCGGCGAGGACCGCCGGCTGCCGGGACACCGCGGCCAGCCGCGCCAGCGTCCACTCGTGCGCCCCCTCCGCGTCCCCGCCCGCGAGCGAGAACAGCCGGGGCCGCACCACCTTCTCGAAGATCACGCCCCGGCCCCCCGCCCGGCTCCCCCGGCCCGCCCGGCCCGCCCGGTTTCCCCGTCGATCATGAGGTTGACGGCGATGTGGATCTCCAAATCCGCCGCCAACCTCATGATCGGCGTGTTGAGGCGCGGGGTCACTCGCCCGCCCGGAGGGCGGCGTGGAGATCCTGCAGCGGGCGGACCCTCAGGTCGCCCCGGATGCGGGCCTCGATGCCCATGACGGCGGCTGCGGCGCCGGGAACGGTGGTGACGCACGGGATGTCCACGCTCACCGCCGCGCTGCGGATCTCGTACCCGTCGGAACGGGCGCTCGCCCCGGAACCCTGTGGCGTGTTCACCACCAGCGCCACGTCCCCGCCGAGGATCAGCGAGACCGCGTCCGCGCCCTCACCCGACTCATAGTGCTTGCGGATCTGCTCGCAGGCGATGCCGTGCCGGCGCAGCACCTCGGCCGTGCCGGTGGTGGCCACGATCTCGAAGCCCAGGTCGGCCAGGCGCTTGATCGGGAAGATCATGCCGCGCTTGTCCCGGTTGGCGACCGAGACGAAGATCTTCCCGGCGGTCGGCAGTGACCCGTACGCGGCGGCCTGCGACTTGGCGAACGCCTGGCCGAAGCCGGTGTCGATGCCCATCACCTCGCCGGTGGACTTCATCTCCGGGCCGAGCAGCACGTCGATGCCCTTGCCGGACGGGGTGCGGAACCGCTTGAACGGCAGCACCGCCTCCTTGACCGCGATCGGCGCGTCGGCCGGCATGGTGCCGCCGTCGCCGGTGGGCGGCAGCATCCCCTCGGCGCGCAGCTGCGCGACGGTGGCGCCGAGCGCGATCCGGGCCGCCGCCTTCGCCAGCGGCACCGCAGTGGCCTTCGAGACGAACGGTACCGTCCGGGAGGCGCGCGGATTGGCCTCCAGCACGTAGAGCATGTCGCCCTGCAGCGCGTACTGGACGTTGAGCAGGCCGCGCACCCCGACGCCGCGGGCGATCTGCTCGGTGTAGTGCCGCACCTGGGCCAGGTGCGAGCCGGCCAGGGTGATCGGCGGCAGCGCGCAGGACGAATCGCCGGAGTGGATGCCGGCCTCCTCGATGTGCTCCATCACGCCGCCCAGGTAGACGTCGCCGTCGGCGTCCACGAGCGCGTCCACGTCGATCTCGATGGCGTCGTCCAGGAACCGGTCCACCAGCACCGGCCGGTCCGGCGAGATGGCGGTGGCCCGGCCGATGTAGTCGCGCAGCGTGGCGTCGTCGTACACGATCTCCATGCCGCGCCCGCCGAGCACGTACGAGGGGCGGACCAGCACCGGGTACCCGATCTCGTCGGCGATCGCCTTCGCCTCGTCGTACGAGGTGGCCATGCCGTGCGCGGGCGCGCGCAGCCCGGCCCGGGCCAGCACCGCGCCGAACGCGCCGCGCTCCTCGGCCAGGTGGATCGACTCCGGGGAGGTGCCGACGATCGGCACCCCGGCGTTCTTGAGCCGCTGCGCCAGGCCCAGCGGGGTCTGCCCGCCGAGCTGCACGATCACCCCGATGACGCCGGGGCCGCCCGCCTCCTTGCCGGAGGAGTCCTCGGCGTGCCAGACCTCCAGCACGTCCTCGAACGTCAGCGGCTCGAAGTAGAGCCGGTCGGCGGTGTCGTAGTCGGTGGAGACGGTCTCCGGGTTGCAGTTGACCATGACGGTCTCGTAGTCCACGTCCCGCAACGCCTGGACCGCGTGCACGCACGAGTAGTCGAACTCGATGCCCTGCCCGATCCGGTTCGGCCCGGAGCCCAGGATGAGCACCTTGGGCCGGGCCGAGGGCGCCACCTCGGTCTCCGAGTCGTATGTCGAGTAGTGATACGGCGTGGTCGCCTCGAACTCGGCCGCGCAGGTGTCCACCGTCTTGTAGACCGGCCGGACGCCGAGCCGGTGCCGCAGGGTCCGGACGCCGTCCTCGGCGGCCAGCTCGGGACGCAGCGCGGCGAGCTGCCGGTCGGACAGGCCGGCCCGCTTGGCCCGGCGCAGCAGGGCGGCGTCGAGCACCGGCGCGTCCACGATCTCGGCGCGCAGCTCGACCAGCGAGGCGATCTGGTCCAGGAACCACGGGTCCATGCCGCCGGACGCCTCGGACACCTCGGCGATCGACGCGCCGAGGCGCAGCGCCCGCTCGACCGTGTAGAGCCGGCCGTCGTGCGGCGTGCGCAGCGCCGCGAGGGTGTTCTCCCGGGTCGCGTCCTGAGGGTCGGGGACGGTCCAGAAACCGGATGATTTGGTTTCCATCGAGCGCATCGCCTTGTTCAGCGCCTCGGTGAAGTTGCGGCCCAGGCTCATCGCCTCGCCCACCGACTTCATCGTGGTGGTCAGCTCCGGGTCGGCGCCGGGGAACTTCTCGAACGCGAACCGGGGGATCTTCACCACCACGTAGTCGAGCGTCGGCTCGAACGCCGCGGGCGTCTTCAGCGTGATGTCGTTCGGGATCTCGTCGAGCGTGTAGCCGATGGCGAGCTTCGCGGCGATCTTCGCGATCGGGAAGCCGGTGGCCTTCGACGCCAGCGCCGAGGAGCGCGACACCCGCGGATTCATCTCGATCACGACGATCCGGCCGTCGGCCGGGTTCACCGCGAACTGGATGTTGCAGCCGCCGGTGTCCACACCGACCTCGCGCAGCACCGCGATGCCGAGGTCACGCAGCCGCTGGTACTCCCGGTCGGTGAGCGTCATCGACGGCGCGACTGTGACGCTGTCACCGGTGTGCACGCCCATCGGGTCGACGTTCTCGATCGAGCAGACCACCACCACGTTGTCGTGGCGGTCGCGCATCAGTTCGAGCTCGTACTCCTTCCAGCCGAGCACGCTCTCCTCGATGAGCACCTCGTGCACCGGGCTGGCCGCCAGGCCGGTGCCGGCGATACGCTCCAGGTCCTCGTCGGTGTGCGCCATGCCGGAACCGAGGCCGCCCATGGTGAACGACGGCCGGATGACCACCGGCAGGCCCAGCTCGGCGACCGTCTCGCGGACCTCGTCCATCGAGTGGCAGACCCGCGAGCGCGGCACCAGCGCGGACGGATCGTCCAGGCCCAGCCGTACGCCGGCCTTCGCGACGATCTCCTTGAACAGCTGCCGGTCCTCGCCCCGGTTGATCGCCTCGATGTTCGCGCCGATTAGCTCGACGCCGTACTTCTCCAGCACGCCCGCCTCGTGCAGCGCGACAGCGGTGTTCAGCGCGGTCTGCCCGCCGAGCGTCGGCAGCAGCGCGTCCGGGCGCTCCTTGGCGATGACCAGCTCGACGAACTCCGGGGTGATCGGCTCGACGTACGTGGCGTCGGCGAACTCCGGATCCGTCATGATCGTCGCCGGGTTGGAGTTGACCAGGCTGACCCGGATCCCCTCGCTGCGCAGCACGCGGCAGGCCTGGGTGCCGGAGTAGTCGAACTCGCAGGCCTGTCCGATCACGATCGGCCCGGAGCCGATCACCAGGACGTGCTTGAGGTCGGTCCGCTTAGGCATTCTTTCCGCCTTCACTGTGGTTCCGGTCGAAGCCACGGCCTTCGATCAACTCGGCGAAACGGTCGAAGAGATAGTCCGCGTCGTGCGGGCCGGCCGCCGCCTCCGGGTGGTACTGGACGGTGAAGGCGGGCACGTCCACGGCCCGCAGCCCCTCGACCACGTTGTCATTGAGGCAGACGTGTGACACCTGGACACCGCCGAACTCGGTCTGGATCACCTGATCCGGCACCACGGCGCCGTCCCCGGCGCCCGGCACCTGCACCGCGAAGCCGTGGTTGTGGCTGGTCACCTCGACCTTGCCGGTGGCCCGGTCGAGCACCGGCTGGTTGATGCCGCGGTGGCCGTACCCCAGCTTGTAGGTGCCGAAGCCGAGCGCCCGGCCGAGGATCTGGCTGCCGAAGCAGATCCCGAACAGCGGGATCCGCCGGGTCAGCACCTCCCGGGCCAGCGCCACCGGGCCGTCGGCGGTCGCCGGGTCGCCCGGGCCGGGCGAGAAGAAGACCGCGTCCGCGCCGGTGGCGAGCAGGTCCTCGATCGTCGACCCGGCGGGCAGCACGTGGGTGGTGACGCCGCGGGCGGCGAGCCGGCGCGGCACGTTGCGCTTGATGCCCAGGTCCACAGCCGCCACCGTGAACCGGTGCTCGCCCTGCGCCTCGACGACGTACGGCTTGGCGGTGGTCACCTCGTCGGACAGGTTCGCGCCGACCATCTGCGGCGAGCGGCGGACCCGCTCCAGCAGGGCGGCCGGGTCGTCCTCGACGCTGGAGATGCCGACCCGCATCGCGCCGCGCTCGCGCAGGTGCCGGGTCAGCGCCCGGGTGTCCACGCCGCTGATGCCGACGACGCCCTCGGCGGCGAGCCGGTCCTCCAGGCCGCCGCCGGCCCGCCAGTTGGAGCTGATCCGGGCCGGGTCGCGCACCACGTACCCGGCCACCCAGATCCGGTCGGACTCGTCGTCCTCGCTGTTGACGCCGGTGTTGCCGATGTGCGGCGCGGTCTGCACCACCACCTGCCGGTGGTACGAGGGGTCGGTGAGCGTCTCCTGGTAGCCGGTCATGCCGGTGTTGAAGACGGCCTCGCCGAAGGTCTCCCCGACGCTGCCGTACGCCTCGCCGTGGAACGTGCGCCCGTCCTCCAGGACGAGGATCGCCGATCTACGCTTCACCATTACCGGGCCCGCCTTTCGTTCGCGACTGCGGGACTCCGCTCCGCTGCGTTCCTCGCGCTCACTTGACAGCCTTTCCGTCCAGGACCGTCGGCTCGCCGCGCAGGAAGGTCGCCACGATGCGACCCGGCAGCGTCATGCGGGCGTACGGGGTGTTGCGACTGCGACTGGCCAGCTCCGCCGGTTCGACGACGCGCCGGGCGGCCGGGTCGACCAGGGTCAGGTTGGCCGGTACGCCGGGCGCCGGGTCGAGGCCGTGCCCGGCCAGCCCGGCGATCCGGGCCGGCGTGCGGGACATCCGCTCGGCGATCAGGTCCCAGCGGGGGCCGAACACGTCGAGCGCGATCGACAGCGCCGTCTCCAGGCCGAGCATGCCCGGCCGGGCGTACGCCCACTCGCACTCCTTGTCCTCCACGGCGTGCGGGGCGTGGTCGGTGGCGATGATGTCGATCACGCCCTCGGCCAGCGCCTCCCGCAGCGCGGCGATGTCGGTGGCGGTGCGCAGCGGCGGGTTGACCTTGAAGACCGGGTCGTAGCTCTCCGCTTTCTCGTCGGTCAGCAGCAGGTGGTGCGGCGTCACCTCGGCCGTGACCCGTACCCCGCGCGCCTTGGCCTGACGCAGCACCTCGACGCTGCCGGCGGTGGAGACGTGGCAGACGTGCAGCCGGCTGCCGACGTGCTCGGCCAGCAGCACGTCCCGGGCGATGATCGCCTCCTCGGCGACGGCCGGCCAGCCGGTCAGGCCGAGGCGGGTGGACACCTCGCCCTCGTGCATCTGCGCGCCCTCGGTCAGCCGGGGCTCCTCGGCGTGCTGGGCGATCACGCCGTCGAACGCCTTGACGTACTCCAGCGCCCGGCGCATCAGCCGCGGGTCCGACACGCAGTGCCCGTCGTCGGAGAAGATCCGCACCCCGGCGGCCGAGTCGGCCATCGCGCCCAGCTCGGCCAGGCGCTCGCCGGCCAGCCCGACGGTGACCGCGCCGATCGGCTGCACGTCGACCAGGCCGGCCTCCCGGCCGAGCCGCCAGACCTGCTCCACCACGCCCGCGGTGTCGGCCACCGGGGAGGTGTTCGCCATCGCGCACACCGCCGTGTAGCCGCCGAGCGCCGCCGCCCGGGAACCGGACTCGACCGTCTCGGCGTCCTCCCGGCCGGGCTCGCGCAGGTGGGTGTGCAGGTCGACCAGGCCGGGCAGCGCGACCAGGCCGGTCGCGTCGATGACTGTGGCGTCGTCCGCGGCGAGCCCGCGGCCCGTCCCGGCCACCACGCCGTCGCGGATGAGCAGGTCGGTCGGCTCGCCGCCGACGATGCTGACGCCTGTGATGAGGTACGCGGTCACCGGTTGTTCCCTCCGAGCAGCAGGTAGAGCACGGCCATCCGCACGGAGACCCCGTTGGCGACCTGTTCGACGATGGTGGAGCGGGGCGAGTCGGCCACCTCGGGCGTGATCTCCATGCCCCGGTTCATCGGGCCGGGGTGCATGACGATCGCGTGCTCGGGCAGCCGGCGCATGCGCGGCCCGTCGAGCCCGTAGCGTCGGGCGTACTCGCGGGCCGACGGGAAGTAGGAGTCACCCATCCGCTCGCGCTGCACCCGCAGCATCATCACCACGTCCACATCTGGGAGAACGGCGTCGAGGTCGTAACAGACGTCGGTGCCGGTGGCCAGGGCGGCGGCGATGTCGACCGGGATGAGGGTTGGCGGGCCGACCAGTGTCACCTTCGCGCCGAGGGTGGACAGCAGCAGCACGTTGGAGCGGGCCACCCGGGAGTGCAACACGTCGCCGACGATCGCCACGTGCAGGCCGTCGAGGCGGCCCAGCCGGGACCGCATCGTGTACGCGTCGAGCAGCGCCTGGGTGGGGTGCTCGTGGGTGCCGTCACCGGCGTTGACCACCGATCCGTCCACCCACTCGGCGAGCCGGTGCGGCGCGCCGGAGGCGGGGTGCCGGACGACGACCGCGTCCGCGCCCATGGCCTGGAGCGTGAGCGCGGTGTCCTTCAGGCTCTCCCCCTTGGCCACGCTGGAGCCCTTGGCGGAGAAGTTGATCACGTCGGCGCTGAGCCGCTTGGCGGCCGCCTCGAACGAGATCCGGGTGCGGGTGGAGTCCTCGTAGAAGAGGTTGACCACGGTGCGCCCGCGCAGCGCGGGCAGCTTCTTGACCTCGCGGCCGGCCACCGTCGCCATCTCCGCGGCGGTGTCCAGGACCAGGGTGGCGGTGCCGGCGTCCAGATCGGCGCCGGAGAGCAGGTGCCGGATCATGCGTGTCGCCGCCTTTCGTTCGCGACTGCGGGGCTCCGCTTCGCTGCGCTCCTCGCGCTCACAGTGAGCCTCCGTACAGCCGTACCTCGTCACTGCCGTCGGTCTCGGCGAGGGTGACCTTGACGTTCTCGGCCAGCGCGGTGGGGATGTTCTTGCCGACGTAGTCGGCGCGGATCGGCAGCTGGCGGTGGCCGCGGTCGACAAGGACCGCGAGCTGCACGGACGCCGGCCGGCCGACGTCGCTGAGCGCGTCCAGCGCGGCCCGCACGGTGCGGCCGGAGAACAGCACGTCGTCGACGAGGATCACCCGCTTGCCGTCGATCCCGCCGGGCGGCAGGTCGGTCGGGCCGACCGCGCGGGTGGCGTGCCGGCGCAGGTCGTCGCGGTAGAGCGTGATGTCGAGCACGCCGACCGGGACTGTGACGTCCTCGAAGGTGCTGATCCGGGCCGCGAGGCGGTGGGCGAGCGGCACGCCCCGGGTCGGGATGCCGAGCAGCACGGTGTCGGCGGCGCCCTGGGTCTTCTCCAGGATCTGGTGGGCGATGCGGTCGACCACCCGCGACACGTCCGCTGCGGCGAGGATCACCTTCACCGAGGGTTGTCGCGGCGGCGACGAGTGGGCAGCCGGTGGGTAGGCCACGGCGGACCTCCTTCCCCGCCTCACGGGACGGGTCGTTAAAGGACGTCTGGTCTGCTCCGGCAGGCCCGCGCGGGGCCCGGACCGGGGCTTCACGCCACGTTACCAGCGGTCACCGGGCTGCCCGCCGCCGGTCCTGACCTGCTGGTCAGCCCGGAGAAATGGGGACAAGCCACACGTGGGTGCCGGACCCGGTGGACGGCAACACTTGACCACATGTCGCAATCCCCGTACCGTCACGCTCCGTAGCGATAGCTCGGGGAACCCGAACAGCACTGGGAGTGTCCGAATGCCCTCTGAATACGCCAAGTCGCTGGGCGCCCGCCTGCGCTCCATCCGCCAGCAGCAGGGCCTGTCCCTGCAGGGGGTGGAGGAGAAGTCGAACGGGCGGTGGAAGGCCGTGGTGGTCGGCTCGTACGAGCGCGGCGACCGCGCCGTCACCGTGTCCCGCCTGGCGGAGCTGGCCGACTTCTACCGCGTTCCCGTCTCGGAGCTGCTGCCCGACGGCAGCGGGGTGCGTCACGAGCCCACCAGCAAGATCGTCCTGGACCTGGAGCGGCTCTACGACGAGGCCTCCGAGGACCTCGCGTACGTGGCCCGCTACGCGCGCGCCATCCAGCAGCAGCGCGGCGACTACAACGGCCGGGTGCTCTCGATCCGCGCCGACGACCTGCGCGCCCTCGCGATCGTCTACGACGCCTCGCCGTCGGGCCTGATCGAGCGGCTGACCGAGCACGGCGTGCTGGTCGCCGACCCGCGGGCGTTCTTCGCGTCCTGACACCCCGTACGACGACAAGGGCCCGTGCCGGCTGGCACGGGCCCTTCGTCGTTGCGGCGCGTCAGCGCGTGGCGTACTCGGCGATCCGGCCGAGGATGCCGTTGAGGAAGCGGGGCGAGTCGTCGGTCGACATCTGCCGGGCCAGCTCCACGGCCTCGCTGATCGCCACCGCGTCGTCGATCTCGTCGACGTAGAGCAGCTCGTACACGGCGATCCGGGCCAGGTTGCGGTCGACCACCGGCATGCGCTCCAGCGTCCACCCCTCGGCGTAGCTGGCGATCGTCTCGTCGATCCGGTCGAGGTGCGCCGCCACGCCCTCGACCAGCCCGACCGCGTAGCCGAGGTGGTCGGGGCGCGGCTGCTCGATCCGTTCCAGGTAACCGGCGAGCACCTCGACCGGCGGGCGGTCCCGCAGGTCGGCCTCGAAGAGCACGTCCAGCGCCCGCTTGCGCGCCTTGCGGCGCGCCGGCATCTGCTGCTTGGGGCCCTCGGCCATCAGGCTCGGCCGAGGTAACGGCCGTCGCGGGTGTCGACCTTGATCTTCTCACCGGTGGTGATGAACAGCGGCACCTGCACGGTCGCGCCGGTCTCGACGGTGGCCGGCTTGTTGCCGCCGGTCGAGCGGTCGCCCTGCAGGCCCGGCTCGGTGTAGGTGACCTCGAGCACGACCGAGGTCGGCAGCTCGATGTACAGCGGCACGCTCTCGTGGGTGGCGACGGTCGCCTCGGCCTCGGGGAGGAGGTAGTTGGCGGCCTCGCCGACGGTGCCGCCGGGGACGGTGATCTGGTCGAACGTCTCCAGATCCATGAAGACGTAGTCCTCGCCGTCGGCGTACAGGTACTGCATGGTGCGCTTGTCCACGGTCGCGGTCTCGACCTTGGTGCCCGCGTTGAAGGTCTTGTCGACCACCTTGCCGGACAGCACGTTCTTCAGCGTGGTGCGCACGAAGGCACCACCCTTACCGGGCTTGACGTGCTGGAACTCGACGACGGCCCACAGCTCGCCGTCCAGGTTGAGTACCAGGCCGTTCTTCAGGTCGTTGGTGGTGGCCATTTCCTGCCTTGATCATCAATTGGCGGACAGACCGGCCAAGTCTACTCGCTCTGTCGAATCGGACTCGCGCCACGGAACGGTCCGGCTCAGGCTCCTGCGGCGAGCCGGGCGGCCAGGTGGTGCAGCGCCAGCCGGTAGCCGTCCACGCCCAGGCCGCAGATCACGCCGGTGGCCACCGCGGAGACCACCGAGTGGTGCCGGAACTCCTCCCGGGCGTGGATGTTGGAGATGTGCACCTCGACCAGGGGGCCGCGCAGCATGGCGCAGGCGTCCCGGACCGCGATCGAGTAGTGCGACCAGGCCGCGGGGTTCAGCACCACCGCCGCCGCCTCGTCGGCCGCCTCGTGCAGCCAGGCGAGCATCTCGTGCTCGGCGTCGGTCTGCCGGACCACCACGTCCAGGCCCAGCTCCCGGCCGTGCCGTTCACAGTCGGCCACGAGCTGGGCGTAGCTGGTCACCCCGTACACGTCGACCTGGCGGGTGCCGAGCCGGCCCAGGTTCGGCCCGTTGAGCACGTACACCCTCACGAGCTGATCTCCGCGTACGCGGCGGCGAGCAGGTCGTCCGGCAGCGCCTCCATGATCGCCGGGCGGGCGAGCCCGTCGAGCACCACGAACCGCAGCCGGCTGCCCCGGGCCTTCTTGTCCACCCGCATCGCGGCGAGCAGCTCCGGCCAGGCGTCGGCCCGGTAGCCGGTGGGCAGGTCGAGCGCGGCCAGCACCCGGCGGTGCCGCTCGGCGTCGGCCGCGTCGAGCCGGCCGGCGAGCCGGGCCAGCGTGGCGGCGTACACCAGGCCGACCGCCACCGCGTGACCGTGCCGCCAGCGGTAGCCCTCCACCTTCTCGATCGCGTGCGCCAGCGTGTGCCCGTAGTTGAGCACCTCGCGTACCCCGGATTCGCGCAGGTCCCCGGCGACCACGCCGGCCTTCACGCGGACCGCGCGTTCGACCAGTTCCCGCAGCACCGGCCCGGCCGGGTCCAGCGCGGCGGCCGGGTCGTCCTCGACCAGGTCGAGGATGACCGGGTCGGCGATGAAACCGCACTTGACCACCTCGGCCATCCCGGCGGCCAGGTCGGCCGGGGGCAGGCTGTCCAGAGTCGCCAGGTCGGCCAGCACGCCGGCCGGCGGGTGGAACGCGCCGACCAGGTTCTTGCCGGCGGCGGTGTTGATGCCGGTCTTGCCGCCCACTGCGGCGTCGACCATGCCGAGCAGCGACGTGGCGACCGGCACCCAGCGCACGCCGCGCAGCCAGGTGGCAGCGACGAACCCGGCCAGGTCGGTGACCGCACCGCCGCCCACCCCGACCACCGCGTCGGTACGGGTGAACCCGGCGTCGCCGAGCCGGTCCCAGCAGGCCGCCGCCACGTCGACGTGCTTGCCCGCCTCCGCGTCCGGCACCTCGATCAGCAGCGGCGTCACGCCGCCCTCGCGGACACCGTCGGCGAGCTTGTCGGCGAGTGCCTTGAGCGGCGGCGCGTGCAGGAAGGCCACCCGCTCGGCGCCCGGCAGCAGCCGGGGCGGCGGGTTCAGCAGGTCACGTCCCACGAGCACGTCGTACGGCCGCTCGCCGCCGACCGGGATCCGGGTCACCTCGTCCATCGCGGGCAGCCTAGTCCAGCGCGCCGCCCCCGCGCGGCGACTGTCCACTCCCTGGGTGTTTGACCGGCCGCACCGCGGGTAGGGCGGCCGGAATGAGCGAGACGAGGGCACACGCGACCCGACCGGAGTCCGCGACGAGCATCCGGCTGCCCGCCACGATCCTCGGCGTCGGGCTGGGCGGCTTCGTCGACGGCATCGTCCTGCACCAGGTCCTCCAGTGGCACCACATGCTCAGCAGCACCGGCAGCGACCGGATCGGCGTGCGTGAGTACCCGGTGGACACCGTGCCCGGGTTGCAGATGAACACGCTCTGGGACGGCCTGTTCCACGTGGTCACCTGGGTGGCGGTGCTGACCGGTCTGGCCCTGCTCTACTCCCGGGTCACCCACTCGCGGGGCCGGCTGTGGCGCTCGCCGATGCTGTGGGGCTGGGCGCTGATCGGCTGGGGCCTGTTCAACCTGGTCGAGGGCATCGTCGACCACCACCTGCTCGGCATCCACCACGTCCGCGGCGGCCCGAACCAGCTCTGGTGGGACCTCGGGTTCCTCGCCCTCGGCGTGGTGCTGATCGCTGCGGGCTGGGCGATCCAGCGCCGGGCCCGCGCGGTGGACCTCTGCCCGCCGGAGCGCCGGTGACAGTGGCCCACGCCGGGCATGCCGACGGTGGCTTCCCGGTGACCGCGCTGATCCCGGTGGCGATGTCCTGGGCGTACCTGGCCGCCGCGCTGCGGCTGCGCGACCCGGGCGGGCCGGGCTGGCCGCACGCCCGCACGGCGAGCTTCGGTCTGGGCGCGCTGCTGCTGGTGGCCGGGCTGCTGTGGCCGGCCGGCGACTTCGTCGGGCACATGTGGCAGCACCTGCTGATCGGCATGCTCGCGCCGCTGGCGCTGGTGCTCGGCGCACCGGTCACGCTGCTGCTGCGCACGCTGGACCGGCGTACCGGCCGGGCCCTGGTCCACCTGCTGCGGCATCCGGTAGCGCGGGTGCTCGGCCACCCGGTGACCGGCCTGCTGCTCACCGCGGGCGGGCTCTGGCTGCTCTACCTCACCCCGCTGTACCGGGCCACCTTGGACAGCCCGGCCCTGCACACGCTGGTGAACCTGCACTTCCTGCTGAGCGGCTGCCTGTTCGCCTGGTCGATCGCCGGGCCGGACCCGGGACCGCACCGCCCGCGCGTACCGGTGCGGCTGGTGGTGATCGGGGTCGGGGTGGCCGCGCACGCCACCATCGCCCAGTTGCTCTACGCCGGGCTGTTCGTGGACGTGCCGGCCACCGCCGCCGAGCTGCGGGCCGGGGCCACGCTCATGTACTACCTGGGTGACCTGGCCGAGATCGCGCTGGCGCTCGCGCTGCTCGCCACCTGGCGGCCCGAACCGGCCCGGCGCCGCCGCGCCGGACGCCGGACGGCCAGGGCCGCTGCGGCCAACGCCTGACCGGCGCGCCTTCTCACCCGCCCATGGCGTTCCACCCAGCGGCGTCCTCCACGCCGACTGGAACGCCGCGGGTGCCACAACGCTCGGGAGACACCCACGGCGTTCCACTCATCCGCGGCATCCCCGCCGACTGGAACGCCACGGGTGTCACAACGCCCGCGAGACACCCACGGCGTTCCACCGAGAGAGCCGGACACGGCGGGGGCGGGGCGTTGTCAGGGTTTGAGCAGGGCGGCGATCTCCGCGGCCAGCTCCTGCGGGGTACGGCCGTCGGTGACCACAGTCGCGGTCGCCACCTCGGCGTAGAGCGGGCGGCGCTGGTCCATCAGGTGCTTGAGCGTGGCGCGCGGGTTCAGCGCGAGCAGCGGCCGCCCGGCGCCCAGACCGACCCGCTTGACCGCGTCGGGCAGCTCCACCGACAGGTGCACCACCGTGTGGCCGATCAGCGCGGCCCGGTTCTCCTCGGCCAGGACCGCGCCGCCGCCGACCGCGAGCACGCCCGCGTGCGACGCGAGCGCCGCCGCCACGGCGGCCCGTTCGAGGGTACGGAAGTGCTCCTCGCCCTCGTCCACGAAGATCTCCGGGATGGGCTTGCCGGCGAGGTTCTCGATGTCGGCGTCGGTGTCCCGGAAGTCGACGCCGAGCGCCTCGGCGAGCGCCGTGCCGACAGTGGTCTTGCCGGAGCCGGGCGCCCCGACCAGCACGCAGACCGGCCGGGTGCTCATTTGATCACCAGGCTGTCGAGGTAACCGTTGAGGTTGCGGCGCATCTCGGCAATCGAGTCGCCGCCGAACTTCTCCACCGCCGCCTCGGCCAGCACCAGCGCGACCATCGCCTCGGCCACCACCGCAGCGGCCGGGACCGCGCACACGTCGGAGCGCTGGTTGATCGCGGTGGCCGGCTCGCCGGTGGTCACGTCGATGGTGGCGAGCGCCCGGTTCAGCGACGAGATCGGCTTCATGGCCGCCTTCACCCGAAGCGGCTCACCCGTGGTGATGCCGCCCTCCAGGCCACCGGCCCGGTCGGTGATCCGCCGCACCCCGGTGGCGGTGGGCACGATCTCGTCGTGCGCCTCCGAACCGCGCGAGCGGGCCTGCTGCCAGCCGTCGCCGATCTCCACGCCCTTGATCGCCTGGATCGACATGAGCGCGGTCGCGAGGCGGGCGTCGAGCTTGCGGTCCCACTGCACGTGGCTGCCCAGGCCCGGCGGCACCCCGTACGCGAGCACCTCGACCACGCCGCCGAGCGTGTCGGCGGCCTTCTTCGCGGCGTCGACCTCGGCGACCATCCGGGCGCTTGCCTCGGCGTCGAGGCAGCGCAGCGGGTCGGCGTCGATGCGCGCGGCGTCCTCCGGCGTGGGGCGCAGCCCCGGCTTGACCGCCACCGGGCCCAGCTCGACCACGTGGGAGACGATCTCGACGCCGAGCGCCTGGCGTACGAGCGCCTTGGCGACGGTGCCCACCGCGACCCGGGCGGCGGTCTCCCGGGCGCTGGCGCGCTCCAGGATCGGCCGGGCGTCGGTGTGCCCGTACTTCTGCATGCCGGCCAGGTCGGCATGACCCGGGCGGGGACGGGTCAGCGGCGCGTTGCGGGCCTGGCTCGCCAGCTCCTCCGGGTCGACCGGGTCGGCGGCCATCACTGTGCGCCACTTGGGCCACTCGGAGTTGCCGACCCGGATCGCCACCGGGCTGCCGAGCGTCACCCCGTGCCGGAGCCCGCCGATGATCTCGACCTCGTCCTGCTCGAACGACATCCGGGCACCCCGGCCGTAGCCGAGCCGGCGCCGGGCCAGCTCGCCGGAGATCTCCCCGGTGGTCACCTCGATGCCGGCGGGTACGCCCTCCAGCATCGCGACGAGGGCGGGTCCGTGCGATTCACCTGCAGTCAGCCAGCGCAACACGACGGTCAGTCTGTCACGCCCGGTGGTCACCGGCGTACGCCGCCCGCCGCGTCCCGCCAACCGGACAGGCCACCTCCGTACGCTGGTCCGCCGCCCGACGGGTGAGGTGTTAACAGGGGACCCTTCCTCTACCGGAGGCGTTAAGAAGGGGCCCTTCCTTACACCGGCAGCGCGGCGCGCATCGCGGTGCGTGGGGCGGTGACGCCGGTGAAGTGCTCGAACTGGCCGAACGCCTGGGCCAGCAGCAGGTCCAGCCCGGAGACCACCCGGCACCCGGCGGCGAGCGCCGCCGCCGCGAGCGGCGTGGGCCACGGGTCGTAGACCACGTCGAAGAAGACCGACTCCGGCCGCCAGTCGAAGTTGTCAGCCAGGGGGTCGGCGACGCCCTTGGGCACTGTGGAGATCACCAGGTCGGCGCGGGCGTGGGAGGGTGCGCCGTCCCACTCGGCGCCAGCGAGCGGCACCCCGGCCGCCGCCGCGACCGGGCGCAGCTCGTCGACCGCCTCCGGGCGGCGGGCCACCACAGTCACCTCGGCCGCCCCGATCCGGGCCGCCGCCGCGATGGCCGCCCGGGCGGTGCCACCCGCACCGAGCACGGTGACGACCGCCCCGGCCACGCAGCCGGCGCCGGTGAGCACCTCGACCATGCCGGTGACGTCGGTGTTGTCCGCGTACCAAGTGCCGTCTTGTCGGCGTACCAGCGTGTTGGCGGCGCCGACGGCGGCGGCGGCCGGCGAGACCTCGTCGGCCAGCGCGAGCGCCACCTCCTTGCCCGGCATGGTCACCGACAGCCCGGCCCATTCGGGGCCGAGGCCCGCGACCAGGCCGGGCAGCTCGTCGGCGCCGGCTTCGATCCGGGTGTACGACCAGCCGGTCAGCCCGGCCGCCGCGTACCCGGCGGTGTGGATCACCGGGGAGAGCGAGTGGGCGATCGGCCTGCCGACCACGGCGGCGCGGCGGGGATCGGCCATCAGATGATCCCGGCCTCCCTGGCCTTCTGCTCGTTGCGCTTCTGCTCGGCGTAGGTCTCGGCGAACGCGGAGCGGCCGTCCCTGCTGATCGCCACGAAGTAGAGCCACTTGCCGTCCGGCGGGCTCAGCGCGCCTTCCAGCGCCTCCTTGCCGGGGTTGTTGATCGGCGAGGGGACCAGCCCGCGCAGCTTGCGGTTGTACGGGTTCTTCGGGTTGTCCAGCTCGGCGGCGGTCATGTCCTTGGACGCCTTGGTCTTCTGCCCGGTCAGCTCCAGGTAGTAGTTGACCGTGACGTCCATCTCGAGGCAGTTGCAGGGGAACTCGCCGTAGACCCGGTTGTAGGCCACCCGGGCGACCTTGCCCAGGTCGGCCTTGTTGCCGGCCTCGGCCTGCGCGAGCGAGGCGACGATCAGCGCCTCGTACGGGGTGATGCCGCCGCGATCTTTCTGCACCTTCTCCGCGTACTGCATGCCGGAGGTGACGGTGAGGAAGTTGTCCACCATCAGCTTGAGCACCGTCTCGGCGGTGGCCTTCGGTGGGATCTCGTAGGTGTCCGGGAACAGGAAGCCCTCGATCGACGGGTTGACCTTCTTGCCGTCGGAACGCTTGAACCACCAGTCCGGTACGCCGAGCGCCTCCGGATCCTTCGCCGCGGCCTCGAAGTCCTTGACCGGGATGTCGGTCTTCTCGGAGAGCCGCTTGTAGACCGTCTTCGCGGTGAGGCCCTCGGGAATGGTGATCCCGTTGACGATCTTGTTCTTGAGGTCCAGCAGGGCCACGACCGCCGCGTCACCGCTCATCTGCTTGCGCATCTTGTACGTGCCGGGCTGGATGTTCTTGCTGCGCGAGTTCTCCTCGGCGGCCTCGATGAACGCCTTGGTGCTCTTCACCACGTCGGCCGCGACGAGCGCGTCGGCCATGTCGGCGATCAGCGCGCCCTGCTTGATCTCGACGGTCACCTCGCCGGTGCCGGAGCCGTCGTAGTCGGGTGTGACGAAGTAGTTCTGGACCCGGTCGAAGCCGTAGAACGCGCCGCCGCCGATGCCGCCCAGCAGGACCAGCGCGAGAGCGAGTGCGAGAAGGGTCTTGCCCCGGCCGCCGCCGGACTTGCCCTGGCGACGGCGCACCGCGCCGCGCCGGTGCCGGCCCTTCTCCCCCCTGTCCGGCTCGTCGAACCCCAGATCAAGATCGTCGATCATTGCGTCCGCCTCCGCTGTGCGTCCAGCCAGCTCTGCAGAATCTCCACCGCGGCGGCCTGGTCGACCACCGCTCGTTGGCGCTTTCCCCGGACGCCCCGTTCGGCCAGCCTACGACTCGCGACGACGGTAGACATCCTCTCGTCCGTCAGCGTCACCGGAATCGGCCTCATTACATCAGCCAATCGGCTGGCATATGCTGATACGTTCAGCGCCGCGGGGCCGTGCTTCCCGGCGAGATTGACCGGCAGCCCGACCACGATCCCCACCGCCTCGTGCTCGGCGGCGAGCCGGACCAGCTCGGCCATGTCGGCGGGCACCGCGTCCGGTTCCGCGGTCAGATCACGGGCCAGCGTCACCAGGGGCGTGGCGAGGATGCCGTGCGGATCACAGCGCGCCACCCCCACCCGGACCTGGCCGACGTCGACACCCAGCCGGACGCCACGGGACACCTCACTCACGGGCGGACACCTCCCCGCCGGTACGGGCCAGGGCGGACCGGGTGGTCCGCCCTGGCGTACATCCGTGCACTCATGCCGTGCCGGCTGGGCATGCCCTCACGGCCCTCGCTCCGCTCGGTGCGTTCGCTCATGCCGTGCCGGCCGGGCATGCCCTCACGGCCCTCGCTCCGCTCGGTGCGTTCGCTCATGCCGCGTCGGCGACCGCCCGCTCGACGGTGACCAGCAGGTTCGGCGCCTCCGTCGCGGGCAGGCCGCCGCCCTGGGCCAGGTCGTCGCTACCGCCGCCCCGGCCGGAGAACGCCGCCTTGACCAGGTCCTTCGCGCTCAGGTTCCGCCCCCGGGCGGCCTGGTTGACGGCCACCACGAGCGACGCCTTGCCGTTGGCCCGGGCGGCCACCGCGATCACAGCCGGGCGGGCCGCGTCGATCCGGCCCCGGATCTCCTGAGCGAGGGTCCGCACGTCGTTCGCCGCCGCGCCCTCCGGCGCCTCGGTGCCGACGTACGCGACGCCGCGCACATCCTTCGCCTGCGCCGCCAGGGCGCCGGCCCCGCCGAGCACGAGCTGGGCGCGCAGCTTCTCCAGCTCCTTCTCCGCGTCGCGCAGCTGGGTGACCGTCTGCTCCACCCGGTCGGCGACCTGCTCCCCCGGCACCCGGAACAGCTCGGCCAGCCGGGACACCAGCAGGTGCTCACGGGCCAGGAAGCCGAACGCGTCCATGCCGACGAGCGCCTCGATCCGGCGTACGCCGGAACCCACCGACGCCTCGGAGAGGATCTTCACCAGGCCGAGCTGGGCGGAGCGGGCCACGTGCGTGCCGCCGCACAGCTCGCGGGCGTAGTCACCGACCTCGACGACCCGGACCCGCTCGCCGTACTTCTCGCCGAACAGGGCCATCGCCCCGATCCGCCGGGCCTCCTCCTGGCTGGTGACGAACGCGTGCACCTCCAGGTCGGCCAGCAGCACCTCGTTGACCTGCTGCTCGACGTCGTGCAGCACGCTCGGCGCCACACCCGTCGGGGTGTTGAAGTCGAACCGCAGCCGGCCCGGCGCGTTCAGCGAACCCGCCTGGGTCGCCGACTCACCGAGGAAGTTGCGCATCGTCTGGTGCACCAGGTGCGTGGCGGTGTGCGAGCGGGAGATCGCCCGGCGGCGGGACACGTCGATCTCGGCGTACCCGGTCTCCCCGGAACGCACCTCGCCGCGCACCACCTTGGCCCGGTGCACGATCAGGCCGGGCACCGGCTGCTGCACGTCGAAGACCTCGACCTGGCCGCCGCCCACAGTGATGAGCCCCTGGTCGGGCTGCTGGCCACCACCCTCGGCGTAGAACGGGGTGGTGTCGAGCACCAGCTCGATCGTGTCACCCTCGACCGCCGCCGAGACCGCGGCGCCGCCGGACAGCAGCGCGCGTACCCGCGACTCCCGGCTCAGCTCGGTGTAGCCGGTGAACTCCACCGGACCGCCGCCGTCGAGCACCGACCGGTACGCCGACACGTCGGTGTGCCCGGTCTTGCGCGCCTGCGCGTCGGCCTTGGCCCGGCTGCGCTGGTCGGCCATCAGCCGGCGGAAGCCCTCCGCGTCGACCTGCAACCCCTGCTCGGCGGCGATCTCCAGGGTCAGGTCGATCGGGAAGCCGTACGTGTCGTGCAGCTGGAACGCCTTGTCGCCGGAGAGCGCCGCCTGGCCGGCCGACTTGGTCTCGGCGATGGCGGTGTCCAGGATCGTGGTGCCGGCGCGCAGCGTGGCCAGGAACGCGTCCTCCTCGGCGTACGCGTACTGGGAGATCCGGCCGAAGTCCTCGGCCAGCTCCGGGTACGACGGCGCCATGCAGTCGCGGGCCACCGGCAGCAGCTCGGGCAGCGCCCGGTCCTGGTAGCCCAGCAGCCGCACCGCCCGGATCGCCCGGCGCATGATCCGCCGCAGCACGTAGCCCCGGCCCTCGTTCGACGGGGTCACCCCGTCGCCGATGAGCATCAGCGAGGTACGCACGTGGTCGGCGATCACCCGCAGCCGTACGTCGTCCGGGTGCGACTCGTTGGCCGCGTGACCGGAGTGCACGCCGTAGCGCTTGCCGGTCAGCTCGGCGGCCCTGTCGAGGATCGGCTTGACCTCGTCGATCTCGTAGAGGTTGTCCACGCCCTGCAGCAGCGAGGCCATCCGCTCCAGGCCCATGCCGGTGTCGATGTTCTTCGCCGGCAGGTCACCGAGGATCGGGAAGTCCTCCTTGCCGACGCCCGGACCGCGCTCGAACTGCATGAAGACGAGGTTCCAGAACTCCAGGTAGCGGTCCTCGTCGACCTCCGGGCCGCCCTCGCGGCCGTAGGCCGGGCCGCGGTCGTAGTACAGCTCGGAGCACGGGCCGCACGGGCCGGGGATGCCCATCGACCAGAAGTTGTCGGCCTTGCCGCGGCGCACGATCCGCTCGGCCGGCACGCCGGTGGCCCGCCAGATGTCGTACGCCTCGTCGTCGTCCAGGTAGACGGTGGCCCAGATCCGCTCCGGGTCCAGCCCGAAGCCGCCCGCCTCGACCGGCTTCGTGGCCAGGTCCCAGGCGAGCGGGATCGCCCCGGACTTGAAGTAGTCACCGAAGGAGAAGTTGCCGTTCATCTGGAAGAACGTGCCGTGCCGGCTGGTCTTGCCGACCTCGTCGATGTCCGGCGTCCGGATGCACTTCTGCACGCTCGTCGCCCGCGCGTACGGCGGGGTCTGCTGGCCCAGGAAGTAGGGCACGAACTGCACCATGCCCGCGTTGATGAACAGCAGGTTCGGGTCGCTGATGGCGGGCAGCGGAGCGGACGGAACCACGGTGTGCCCGTTCGCCTCGAAGTGGGCGAGGAACCGCCGCTTGATCTCCGCCGTCTTCATCGCTGGTGGTCCTCCGGGAAAATCTCTCGGTCACCGATACGCGGGTCCTCCCGCAGCTCGGCGAACTGGTCGTCGTACACCTCGCCGCGGGCGAAGGCCTCGTGGATCTCCTGCTCACGCTCGGCCATGCCGACCCGGACGTCGTCCACGAACGCCCGGAGCGACTCGACCAGACCACCGGCGGACTCGGACAGCCCGCTGGCGATGCCGGCCGGGGTGTACGCCTGCGCCGTCCGGGTGGCCTTGCGCACCACCAGGACGCCCACGGCCAGCCCGATGCCCAGCCAGAACAACCGCCTCATGTTCTCATCCTTCCCGCGTACGCCGGCCGGGGTCAGCGGTTGCCGCGCTTGGCGGCGCGACGCTGCTGCTTGATCGTGTCGCGCACCTCGCGCTCGGTCTCGGCGTGCCGGCGGGCGGAGGCGGCCCGGCGCACGCCGTACCCGAACGCGGCCACCTTGACCAGCGGGTTCGCGGCGGCGGCGGAGACCACGGTGGCCAGGTTCGCCACGTTCGCGGTGACGTTCTGCGCGTGGCTGGTCATGGTGTCCACCTTGGCGAGCTGGAGGTTCACCCCGTCCAGCGAGGTCTGCACCTGCTCCAGCGCCACGTTGACGTTCTTCACAGTGGTGTTCACGTCGCCCAGCAGCGGCGCGGTGCGCTCGTTCACGTCGGTGATCATGCGGGTCGTCGCGTCCACGGTGTGCCGCAGCCGCAGGATCGGCACCGCGAGCACGAGCACCAGCATCAGGAACGCGCCGGCCGCGATCAGCGCAGCGATCTCTCCACCACTCACGCGAAAGTCCTCCTCAAGCAGTGTCCCGGAACCCGACGCCCCGGAACGCGCGACCGTACCTACCCACTTCGCGCCACGCCGACCCGGTCACCGGGCACGGACGGGCGTGCCAGCCCCAGACCCTACCGTCCGTGATGAAAGTCGGCTCACGACGGTGAGGGGGTCGCCTCGCCCAGCGGGTCGTCGGTCAGGGTCGGGTACGGATCCTCACCGGTGAGTGACGGATCGGTGGTCGGCGTCGGTCCGGTGCGCTCGTCGTCGATCGCGTTGCGCACCTTCACCGACACCAACGAGCCGGTGCACTCCGCCGCTGCGGGCGCGGGCGGCGCGGTCGGCGCGGGCGCCCCGTCCACCGGCGGGGGCGTGCAGGTGCGGTCGCGCACCCACAGGTCGAGCGTGAGTTCGTCCCGGCGCCAGCAGGTGTAGCTACCAGGGACCTTCTCGTCCGGGCAACGGTCGACCTTCCAGCGCCGCCAACCGTCCCCGGCCAGCGCCTCCTCGTAGACCGCGACGGTCTCCTTCCACCCCTGCTCCGACTCGACGGAGCGTTCACGCAGGCGGCAGTCCTGGAGGCACCAGCGGCTGCCGCTGACGTTGTCGACCGTGTTGCTCTGTGCCCAGGCGGGCACGGCGAGCGCGTCGAGGGTGTCGAAGACCGGGTCGCGGCTGAGCGTACGCATCCCGAAGTAGAGCGGCACCGCACCGAGCAGCACGAGGCTGACCAGGGCGAGGATGCCCAGCCGCAGCCGGCTGCGTTCGCGCATCTGCCGGCGCAGCTCCGACCGGGCGCCGCGCAGACC
Source organism: Micromonospora globosa (assembly GCF_000717585.1). NCBI lineage: Bacteria > Bacillati > Actinomycetota > Actinomycetes > Micromonosporales > Micromonosporaceae > Micromonospora > Micromonospora globosa. The sequence goes on along the minus strand of NZ_JNZR01000010.1, from coordinate 65,981 downwards.
ACCGGCCTCCGCGCCGCTGTCGTCCGGTCCGGGACCGCCGGGCCGCGGCGCGCCGCCCGCAGCGGGCCGTGGCCCCGCGGGCTCCCCCGGGGGTACGACCACAGCCGCCCGGGCCGCCGCCGGTGTCGCCGCGTTGCCCGGTCCGGTCCGGTCCGGCTCCGCTCCGGGTGGCGTCGCCCGTCCGGTGGTCCGCTCGTCCGGCGCGACCGGGCGGGCCACGCCGGCTGCCGCGCGGGCGGTCACCGGGGCACCGGGCGGCACCGGGCCGTCGCCTGCCGGCCCTCTGGCACCGGGGGCCACCGGCGGACGAGGCCCGGCACCGGGCCGGGTGTCGTCGGGGCGTGCCACCCCGCGTCCGTCGCCACCGGGTCCAGCCGGACCGGCTCCGGGTCCAGCCGGACCGGCTCCGGGGCGGCCGGCGCCGGCCGGAATCCCCCCCGTGCGATCGACGTCACCACGCGGACCGGGACCGGCCGGACCCGCGGGGGCACCACCGGGACGGCCACCGCCGGCCGGAATCCCACCCGTGCGCTCGACGTCGCCGCGCGGGCCGGGAGTGGGCGCGACACCGGGGCGGGCCGCGCCGCGGGCCGGGCCGGGCCTACCGGGCGACGGGTCGGACGGCTGAGGCCGGGCCGGGGGCACGACCGGGCCGGGCTGGTCGGGGCGGACCGCCGGTTCGGCGCGCGCCGGCACGTCGGGGCCGGGCGGTCCGGGCCGCCGGGACGGCGTACCCGGCTCGGGACGCACCGGCGGGACGGCGACGCCGGCCCGGCCGGCGGGCGCTTCGGAACGGCCGGACGGCTGGTCGGCCGGAGCGCCGGCCGGGCGGCGGGTGACCGGCATGGCGGGGTCGGTGTGTGGCGTGCGACCCGCCTGCCGCAGCCAGTCGGCGGGCCGGTCGGGCCGTTGCGGCCGCGGCTCACCGGCGTCGTCACGGGCGGCCCGGCGACCGGGTGTCTCGGCGCCGACGCCGGTACCGCCCGGCTCGTCGGGCGCGGTCCGGCGGCCGTCGGGCGCGGCACCGCGGCCGGCGGGCGCGCCGCGGCGGCCGGCGGGCGGGGTCGGGCCGGTCGCCGGGCTGCCGGAGACGGGCGCGCCCGGCAGGTCCGGCGCGTTTCCGCTGCGCGGTACCGGGGAGCGGTCCGGGGCGGCCCGCCGGCCGGTGCCCGGAGTGGGCACGGCTGCGGAGCCGCCGCCAGGGGCGGGCACGTGGTGGCCGCCGGTGGGCTCGTCGTGCCGGGCGCGTCGCCCGCCACCGGAGACCGGGGCGGCGTCCGGAACGACTCGTCCGGCCGGCCCGCCGGATACGACGCCTTCCGGCGCGGCGCGACGGCCCGCACCGGAGACCGGCCGGGTACCGGGCGGAACATCGTCGGCACGGGCCCGGCGGCCCGCCCCCGAGACCGGCTGGGTGCCGGGTGCCACGTCATCGGGGCGCGCTCGGCGTCCCCCCGGAACGGGCTGGACGGCGTCGGCGTCCTCGGCGCGCGCCCGGCGGGCACCACCGGAGACCGGCTGGATGCCGGCGGTGTCGTCCGGCCGGGCCCGGCGGCCGCCGGACGGCGGCGGGATCGTCGGATCGGCCTGGTGCGGGACCTCGGGCCCGGCTCCGTGCCGGCCGCGGGGCGTCGGCGGTACGCGGCTGTCGCCGTCGGCGGGCGGGCGGCCCGGGGCGGCGGGTGCCCGGCCGGGCGGTGGCGCAGCGGGCGGGACGCGGGTGCCGGCGACGGGCGGCTGCTGGCCGGTGGGTCCGTCCACGCGGCGGCGGTACGGCGCGTCGGCCGGACGGGGCGCCTCGGGCACGCCGGGCCACGGACCGTCGACGGGGCGGCGCGGGGCACCGGCTTCGGGGCCGCCCGGCCAGGGGCCGTCACCGGGCCGGCGCGGGGCACCGGTCTCGGGACCGCCGGGGCGCACCGGCGGCGCGGCCGGACCGGGCGTGTCGGGGCGGCGCATGACCGGCGGACGCGGACCGGGCCGGCCACCACCGGGCGGCGTCTCCGGGCCGGGACGGCCACCGCCGGAGGGCGCGTCCACGACCGGTGGGCGGGCCCCCGGCGGCGTGTCCGCGGCCGGACGCCCGGGGGCCGGGGGCATGTCCACGCCGGGCCGGCCGGACGGCGGGGCGGTGTCCACGCCGGACCGTCCCGGCGGCGGAGGCGTGTCCATGCCCGGTCGACCGGGGGCCGGGGGCGCAGCCGGACCCGGACGGCCGGTCACGGGCGGCAGCGTCGGGTCGGTTCGGCCGACCGGAGCGGGCCCGCCCGGATGGGGCCGGCCGGGCGTGTGCGGCGCGGCGGGCGGCGGAACGGCCCGGCCGGGAGTCTGCGGCGCGGCAGCCGGGGGCGGAACGGCCCGGCCGGGAGTCTGGGGCGCGCCGGCCGGCGGAGTACCGGGCCGGCCGGCGGGCGAGGGTGGCGGAACCGGCTGACCGGTCGAGGGCGGCGGGGAGCCCGGTGCCGGGGGCCGCGGAGCCTGTCGGCCGCCGGGTGGCATGCCGGGGCCCGGCCCCGGTGCGGCGGCCGGGCGGGGTGGCCGGGACGGCTCGCCGTCCGGCCAGGACGGATCGGCGTCGGGCCGCGGCGCGGGCACGCCCCCGTCCGGTCCGAGTTCGCCGCCCTGCTGCTTGGCGGTGCGCAGGTCGTCGATCCAGCCGAGTTCCTCGCCGACGACAGTCGGGTCCAGCTCGGGCTCGGCCCGGCCGCGTCCCCACCGGCGGCCCTTGCCGCGCGGGTCGCGCCGCTCGTCGGGGCCGTCCGCCGGCCGCTCCGGACCACGCGCCATCACTACTGACCCCCCTCGGCGGCATCGCTGCCGCCCTCACTCGCCCCGCTGGACTGCTCGCCGCCCCCCACCCGGGCCCCGTTCGCGGCGGCCGGGGCGCCGGCCTCCGCCCGGGTCGCCGGAGCCGGCAGCCCGCGCACGATCCGGCGCAACAGCGGCAGCCGGGTGGCCACCGCCCGCTCCGCGCCGTGCCCGCTGGGCTGGTAGTAGTCGGTTCCGACGAGGTCGTCCGGAGCGTACTGCTGGGTGACCACCCCCCGGTGGTCGTCGTGCGGGTAGCGGTAGCCGGCGCCGTGGCCGAGGCCCCGCGCGCCGGAGTAGTGGGCGTCGCGCAGCCCGCGCGGCACCGCGCCGCCACGACCCGCGCGTACGTCGGCGACGGCGGCGCCGATCGCTGTCGTGGCCGAGTTCGACTTCGGCGCGGTGGCCAGGTGGATGACCGCCTGGGCCAGGTTCAGCTGTGCCTCCGGCAGGCCCACGTACTCGACCGCGTGGGCGGCCGCGGTGGCCACGGTCAGCGCGGTGGGATCGGCCATTCCCACGTCCTCACTCGCGAAGATCACCAGCCGGCGGGCGATGAACCGGGCGTCCTCCCCGGCCACCACCATCCGGGCCAGCCAGTGCAGTGCCGCGTCCACGTCCGAGCCGCGCATGCTCTTGATGAACGCGCTCGTCACGTCGTAGTGGGCGTCGCCGTCGCGGTCGTATCGCACCGCTGCCACGTCGACCGCCTGTTCGGCCACTGCGAGGTCGATCCGGCCGGTGCCGAGCGCGGTCGCGGTGGCAGCCGCCGCCTCCAGCGCGGTGAGCGCCTTGCGCACGTCGCCCCCGGCGAGCCGGACCAGGTGGTCCTCCGCCTCCTCGGCCAGGACCAGCGCGCCGCCGAGCCCGCGTTCGTCGGCCACCGCGCGGCGCAGCAGGCCGCGTACGTCGTCGTCGTCGAGGGCCTGGAGGGTGAGCAGCACGCAGCGCGACAGCAGGGGCGAGATGACCGAGAAGTACGGGTTCTCGGTGGTCGCCGCGAGCAGCGTGACAGTGCGGTCCTCGACCGCGGCGAGAAGCGAATCCTGCTGGGTCTTGCTGAACCGGTGCACCTCGTCGATGAACAGCACCGTCGGCGGGCCGCCGGACCGGCGCTGCCGGCGGGCGGTCTCGATCACGGCGCGGACGTCCTTGACGCCCGCGGTGAGCGCGGACATCGCCACGAACCGCCGGTCGGTGGCCCGGGCCACGAGGTGCGCGATGGTGGTCTTGCCGCTGCCCGGCGGCCCCCAGAGGATCACCGACATCGGCGCCGCGCCCTCGACCAGCTGGCGCAGCGGCGCCCCCGGCGCGAGCAGGTGCTCCTGCCCGACCAGCTCGTCGATGCCGGCCGGCCGCATCCGCACCGGCAGGGGCGAGTCCGCCCGGGTGTCGGTGAAGCCGTCGGCGCCGCCCGCGCCCGCGGGTGCGCCGGCCGGCTCGCCGAGGGTGAAGAGGGCGTCCGATTCCATCACGAAGACAGTACCGGGCCGGGCCGACGACGCCGGAATCGCGCCGCCGCCCCGACCCGGGTGGTCTTTTCCGGTCAGCCGCGACCCGGCCGCCGGCCCCGGTACCACCGGCCGCCACCGCCGCCGCGCGGGCCGGAGCCGACCCCGGCCAGGTAGAGCGAGAGCAGCAGGAAGCCGATGAGCATGAGCGTCGTGGTGCTGAACAGATCGGGCGCGCCGAGGTCGGTGTTCATGAAGTCGAGCAGCAGCGCGAAGCCGAACACGATGGCCGCGAGAATGGCGAGCATGTCGTTCCTCCGGTGGGGGTTCCCAGCAGGTCGGCGACGGATGTACCCAATCGGTCTGTTCGTCAATCTCCACCGTGGAACAGGCGGTGCCTCGGCCCTCGGTACCAGCGGGGATGGTCGTACGCTGGCGGAATGATCACGGTCGACGAGTCGCTGACCGAACGGGAGGGGCTGCTCGCCGCGGCCGGCCACCACCCGTACGCCCGGCACGCGCTCCGGCGCGGCGGGGCCGTACGGGGATGGCGGCACGACGGCGCGGTCGGATGGCTGCTGCCACCGGGTGGCTGGTCGGCCGGCGGGGCGGTCGGCGCCCCCGGCCCGGCGCTCGACGTGTTCGCCGCCCAGCGGGCGGACGGGACGCTGCGGGCCGGTCAGTCGGTCAACCTGTCCCACGCCGATCCGGACGAGGTGGCCGCGCGACTGCCGGTGGCCCGGCTGACCGAGTGGGACCTCCTCTGGGCCACCGGCCCGCCGCCGCACCAGCCGGAGCAGGAGCGGGTGGTACGCCTCACCGAGGCCGACCACCCCGCCCTGGCCGCGCTGATCGAGGAGGCGTTCCCGGCCACCACGTCGCGGCCGGGCGAGCCGGGCATCGTCGACTGGTACGGCATCCGCGACGGTGACCGCCTGCTCGCCTGCGGCGCCGACCGCAGCCGCGGCGACATCGGCTTCCTGGCCGGGCTGACTGTCGCACCGAAGCATCGCGGCCGAGGGCTGGGTGCGGCGCTGACCGCCGGGATGACGTGCGCCCTGTTCGGCAGGTACGACGCCGTGGCGCTGGGCGTCTACCCGGACAACGTGGGCGCGATCCGGCTGTACCGCCGGCTCGGCTTCACCGCCGCCGAACGCCGCACCTCCGTCGAGCTCGCCTGACGCGCGACGCCCCGACGGCGTGGGTGGAACGCCATGGGTGTCGAACGACGTCCGAGACACCCATGGCGTTCCACCCGGCCGGTCGGATCAGTCGCGGCCGGCGGGAGCGGGCGCGGCCACCGCGGGGGCCGCGTCGAGGGGCGGGCCGGCGTGGCCGGGGCCGCCTACCGTCGACTCCGGTTCCACGGTGACGTCCTGCCGGGTACGGCGGGCGGCCCGCCAGGCCGGCAGGTAGAGCGGCGCGGCCACGGCGAGCATCACCGCGCCGACGACCATGGCGATGCTGACGCTCGTGGCGTCGGCCAGCGCGGTCAGCGTCACCGCGCCGAGCGCGCCGGCCGGCTGGGCGGCCATCGAGTTCAGCGAGAGCACGCTGGTCCGGTACGGGCCGTCGACCTGCCGGTGCAGCAGTCCCATGTGCAGCGGGTTCGACGCGCCGTGCACGGCGTAGCAGGCCAGGTACGCGATGAGCACACCGACCGGGCCGGCCAGCAGGCCCATGCCGACCACCGTCACGCCCTGCAGGATGCGCATCAGCGCGGCGGCCGGGGCCGCGCCGAGGCGGCGCAGCAGGAACGGGGTGAGCGCGGCACCGGCGGCGTTCGCGAGCCAGGCCGCCGTGCCGGCGGGGCCGAGCAGCGCCGCCGCGCGGTCCGGGTCACCGAGCACGTCGGCGAGGCGTACCGGGAGCAGCGACTCGAAGGTGACCATGCCGAAGCCCCAGAACAGCTCGACGGCGACCAGGGCCGCCAGCACCCGGTTGCGGCGCAGCAGCCCGACGGCCTGCCCGACCATCCGGGGCGCGTCGACCACCGAGGCGCGCAGCGCGGCCGGGCCGGACGCGGGCCGCCGCTCCGCCATCAGCGCCAGCAGCGCCACGATGGAGACGGCCTGGAGCACGGCGGCGACGATCACCGGCAGGGCCAGCGCGCTGACCGGGCCGACCGGGCCGAGCGCGACCAGGCCGCCGCTGAGCAGCGCGCCCGCGCCGATCGCGACACCGATCACGGTGCCGGCCCAGCCGAGGCCGCGCTCGTATTCGGCCTTCGGGTCGACGGCGAGCGTGGCGTCGACGTACCAGGATTCCATCGGGCCGCTGTCGAGCGCCCGGTAGACGCCCTGCAACGCCCAGACCAGGAAGAACATCCAGAACGAGTCGGCGACCGCCATCAGCGCCAGCGAGCCCAGGCCGAGCACCCAGGCGACGACCAGCACCGGCTTGCGGCCGAGTGCGTCGGCGAAGCCGCCGGTGGGCAGCTCCAGCGCCAGCACGACGAGGCCCTGCGCGGTGGCGACCAGGCCGATCTGCGACAGCGTGAGCCCGCGTTCCTGCATCAGCAGGATCATCACCGGCATGAGCAGGCCGCTGGGCAGCCAGCGCAGGCCGTACAGCGTGAGGTAGCGGAACCGGATCTGGCGTACGGACAGCGCGGTCACGGCTTCTCCTCGGTGGACGGCGGGGCGGGCCGCGGGAACGCCGCGTCCATCGGGAGGGCGGCGAGGTAGAGCTGGACCGTCTCGGCGTCGGGATCGTCGGGGTCGGTCTCGTCGCGGTGCCGCTCGAAGAGCGCGAAGACCTCCTCCTTGATCGCTTCGAGCCGGGAGACCGGGATCCGCATGAAGAAGTCGCCCATGCCGAACGCGTCGCGCCAGGCCGGTCCCCACTGGTGCCGCTGGGCGAACCAGCGTTCGGCGTGTCCGGCGAAGAAGCGGACGTAGTCGGCCTCCAGCCACTCGATCGCGGCCCGCGAGTCGGGGTCGTCGTCGAAGTCGCTCGACTCCCAGTTGGTGACGTCGTGCGCGGCCCGCCAGTAGCGCTGCCGGCCGGTGCCGAGGTTGGGGTCCTCGACCACGAGACCGACCTCGGCGAGCTGGCGCAGGTGGTAGCTGGTCGCGCCGCTGTTGGTGCCGAGCATCTCGGCCAGGGCGGTGGCGGTGGACGGGCCTGCCACGCGCAGCGCCCCGATCAGCCGCATGCGCAGCGGCTGGGCCAGCGCGCGAACCTGACGGTGGTCGATGCGTACGGCGCGTTCCTCGGGCCGCTTCTTCTCCTCCATGAGATGCACAATATCTGTGCACACTTTCCGTGCACAAGACGCTTGCAAAGAATCTGTGCAACTAGCCGTACAGCTCGGTGATCCCGCGCAGCCGGGTCCGCAGCAGCCCCGCGGCACGGCTGGAGTCCAGCACCACCTCGCCCGGACGGTGCAGTCCGGCGGCGGCGATCGTGGTCGTCCGCAGCCCGCCCGCGTCCGCCCCGTCGTGCCGGGCCACCAGCAGGCCCAGCTCGGCGCGGCTCACCGCGTCCGGCCCGGCCACGTTCAGCAGCCCGGCGTAGTCGCCCGGCACCAGCTCCAGCACCGCGGCGGCGAGGTCGGCGACGTGCACCGGGCAGCGCAGCTCGTCGGTGAACAACGTGGCCCGGCCGGCCAGCGCGTCCCGGCAGAGCTGGATCTGCTTGCTGCCCTTCCCCACGATCAGCGACGTCCGCACCAGCACGGCGCCCGGATCCACCGCCCGCACCGCCGTCTCCGCCGCCGCCTTCGCCGCCCCGTACGGGTGCAGCGGCGTGGGCACGTCCTCGTCCGCGTACGGCTTCGGGCGCCCGGCGTGCAGCGCGTCGCTGGACAGGTGCACCAGCCGGGCGCCCACCTCGGCGGCGGCGACCGCGATGTGGGCCGCCCCGTCCGCCGTGACCGCCCAGTCGTCGTACCGGTAGGGGGTGGCGACGACGGCGTCGGGGCGTACCCGGGTCAGCAGCTCGCGCACGGCGGCGCGGTCGGTCACGTCGAGCCGGTGCGGCGCGACGCCGGGCACCGCCACGGCGGTGGAGTGGTACGTGCCGGCCACCCGGTGCCCGGCGGCGACCGCCTGCCGGCACACCTCGGCGCCGAGGAACCCGCTGGCTCCCACCACGAGCAGACGCATCAGTCCCCCTGAAGATCGAAAAGGCCCGCGTCATCATGACGCGGGCCCTTCGACGAGGCGAGGATCAGGTGGGGTCGGCCACCGGCGCGGCCGGGCCGGCGGTGCCGGCGTGCGGGCCGGCCGGCGCCTTCGGCTTGGCGTCGATGCCGGCCTCGGCGCGCTGCTGCCCGGTGATCGGGGTGGGCGCGCCGGTCAGCGGGTCGAAGCCGCCCCGGGTCTTCGGGAACGCGATGACCTCGCGGATCGAGTCCGCGCCGGCCAGCAGCATGCAGACCCGGTCCCAGCCGAACGCGATGCCGCCGTGCGGCGGGGCGCCGTACTTGAACGCCTCCAGCAGGAAGCCGAACTTGTCCTGCGCCTCGTCGGCGGTGATGCCGAGCAGGTCGAACACCCGCTGCTGCACGTCGCCGCGGTGGATACGGATCGAGCCGCCGCCGATCTCGTTGCCGTTGCAGACGATGTCGTACGCGTAGGCGAGCGCCCGGTCCGGTGCCTCCTCGAACCGGTCCACCCACTCGGCGTTCGGCGAGGTGAACGGGTGGTGCACGGCGGTCCAGCCGCCCTCGTCAGTGCGCTCGAACATCGGCGCGTCCACGACCCAGCAGAACGCCCAGGCGCTCTCGTCGATCAGGTTCGCCCGCTTGGCGATCTCGATCCGGGCCGCGCCGAGCAGTTCCTGCGCCTCGCGGGTGTTCGTGCTCGCGGCGAAGAAGACCGCGTCGCCGGGCTTCGCGCCGACCGCGTCGGCCAGGCCGGACAGGTGCGCCTCGGACAGGTTCTTCGCCACCGGGCCGCGCGCCTCGCCGGTCTCGGCGTCCAGCACCACGTACGCCAGGCCGCGCGCGCCGCGCGCCTTGGCCCAGTCCTGCCAGCCGTCCAGTTCCTTGCGGGTCTGCGACGCGCCGCCGGGCATGACCACCGCGCCGACGTAGCCGCCCGCGTCGATCGCGCCGGCGAACACCCGGAACTCGGTGCCGCGCAGGTAGTCGGTCAGCTCGGTCAGCTCCACGCCGTAGCGCAGGTCCGGCTTGTCGGAGCCGTAGCGGGACATGGCGTCGTGCCAGGTGATGCGCGGGATCGGCCGGGCGATCTCGTGGCCGGCGAGGTCCTTCCACAGCGCCGAGACGATCGCCTCGCCGAGGTCGATCACGTCGTCCTCGGTGACGAACGACATCTCGATGTCGAGCTGGGTGAACTCCGGCTGCCGGTCGGCGCGGAAGTCCTCGTCGCGGTAGCAGCGGGCGATCTGGTAGTACCGCTCCATGCCGCCGACCATCAGCAGCTGCTTGAACAGCTGCGGCGACTGCGGCAGCGCGTACCAGCTGCCCGGCTGCAGCCGCACCGGCACCAGGAAGTCGCGGGCGCCCTCCGGGGTGGAGCGGGTCAGCGTCGGCGTCTCGATCTCCAGGAAGTCCCGCTCGTGCAGCACGCCGCGGGCGATCTGGTTGGCCCGCGAGCGCAGCCGCATGGCCTTGGCCGGGCCGCCCCGGCGCAGGTCCAGGTAGCGGTACTTGAGCCGGATGTCGTCGCCGGCCTCGATCTGGTCGTCCACCGGCAGCGGCAGCGGCGCGGCCTCGGAGAGCACCTCCAGCTCGGACGCGGTCACCTCGACCTCGCCGGTGGGCAGGTCCGGGTTCTCGTTGCCCTCCGGGCGGCGGGTCACCTCGCCGGTGACCTTGACGCAGAACTCGTTTCGCAGCGCGTGCGCGTCCTCCTCGCGGAAGACCACCTGCACGACGCCGGAGGCGTCGCGCAGGTCGACGAAGATGACACCGCCGTGGTCGCGCCGGCGGGCCACCCACCCGGCGAGCGTCACCGTCGAGCCGGCGTCCGCGGCGCGCAGGCTTCCGGCATTGTGGGTACGGATCACGGCTGGCGTCTCCTCAATCTGGTCCACTCACTGCTCCCCCGCATTCTGTCAGGGCGGGCGGGCCCGCTCCCGGGCACCCGTCGAGCCGGTCCGCCCCGACGGTGGCGAAAGCGCCGTGCGGGCCGGGTCCGGCGGTCTACCGTGGCCGGGTGCGTGCCGTACCGAGCTGGGCCGTCGTCACCGCGGCCGCCGCGCCCGCGCTGCTGGTCGCGGGCTGGACGGTGGCGGGCGCCCGCCAGGGGCCGGGGTACGACCCGGTGCGGGACACGATCAGCGAGCTGGCCGGTGAGGGCGCCACCGATCCGTGGCTGATGGCCGGCGCGCTGGTGCTGCTCGGCTGCTGCTACTGCGCCACCGCCGCCGCGCTGCACGCCGCCGGGCTGCCGAGCCGCTTCCTGCTGGCGGTCGGCGGGGTGTCCACCGTCGCGCTCATCGCGTTCCCCCGGCCGCAGGTGGGCGGTTCCCCGGCGCACGGGGTGGTGGCCACCGTGGCGGTGCTCGCGCTGGCGCTCTGGCCGGCCGGGTCGGCGCTGCGGCTGCCCCGCAGGGTGCCGCGCGAAGTGGCCGCCTCCCCGGCGGGCCGGCCGCCGTGGGCGTTCCGCCGGCCGGTGGCGCTGGCCGTGACGGCCGTGCTGCTGGCGTTGTTCGGCTGGTCGGTGGCGGAGGTGACGGGCGGCTCCCGGACCGGGCTGGCCGAGCGGGTGGCGGCGCTCGCGGTGACGCTCTGGCCGCTGGCGGCGGTGCTGTCGGCGCGGCGGGCCCACCGGCACTGGACGGTCCGGCCGTCGGACCCGCCCCGCCCGGACGGCCCGCCGGTCGGTCCGGGCCGCCTCGGGGCAGGCACCTGAGACGGGTACGCGGAACGGGCCGCCGGTCACCCGGCGGCCCGTTCACAGCGGTGCGTGGATCAGAAGACGCTCACGCCGTAGCGGCTGAGGGCCTCGGTGACCGGCTGGAAGTAGGTGGTGCCACCGGTGCGGCAGTTGCCGCTACCACCGGAGGTGAGGCCGAGCGCGACGGTGCCGGCGAACAGCGAGCCGCCGCTGTCGCCCGGCTCGGCGCAGACGTTGGTGCGGATGAGGCCGGAGACGCTGCCCTCGGCGTAGTTCACGGTCGCGTTGAGGGCGGTGACGCTGCCGCTGCGCAGGCCGGTGGTGCTGCCGGAACGGCGGACGGACTGGCCGACGTACGCGTTGCCGGCCGAGGTGATGTCCTGGAAGCTGCCGTTGTAGAGCGACACGTTGCCGGCCGCGTTGGCCGAGTTGTTGTGCCGGACGATGCCGTAGTCGTTGCCCGGGAAGCTGGTGCCGGTCCGGGTGCCGAGCAGGCTGGTCTGCGCGGAGTTGCTGTACCAGCTCGACGAGATGTTGGTGCAGTGACCCGCGGTGAGGAAGTAGTAGGTCGAGCCGCTGCGGACGTTGAACCCGAGCGAGCAACGGCCCCCGCCGCCGGCGTAGATGGCCTGGCCGCCGGAGATCCGGGTGCTGAGCGTGCCGGCCTCGGCCTCGATGCGGATCGCGCCGTTGTGACGGGCGGCGGCGGCCTTGACCCGCTCCAGCTTGGCGCCGGTGACGGTGCTGTCGACGGAGACGACGACCTGGTTCGTGGCCGGGTCGGTCCACCAGGCGGTGCCGGGGATCTTGGCGGAGCGCTCCAGCTCGCTGGTGGCGGCGTTGAGCTTGTCCGCGCCGCGCGCCACGATCTTCGGGATGGCACCGGCGGCGCGCACCTGGCGGGCGGTCGCGGTGTCGGTCACCGTGACGACCATCTTGCCGCTGGCGTCGGCGTACGTGCCGGCCGCGCGGGCACCGAGCTTCTCGACGAGGGTGGCGGCGGCGTCCGGCGAGAGGGCCGTGGGGGCGGCCTGCGCGGGTGCGCCGAGCAGCGAGCCGGTGACCAGGGTGCCGGCGACGGCGACTGCGGCGGCGCGGCGGAGCGTGGACCTCGTGGGTCGCATGTAACAACCTCCGAATGGGGGTGAACGGGCGCTGTCATGGGGGCGCGCCCGAGGACAACCCGGGCGACCTGGGGAAACCGCCCGGGTGCCCAAAGTATTCACATATTTAAGATCGTAAGCAAGACATGACTTTGCCCGGATTCGCACCCGCGCCCGATGTAACGCCGGAGCAACAACATCGACATCATCTGTCAGAGCCGGTTCAGGGCGTACGGCGACGGGCGCCCGGACCCGGGCGGGGCAGCACGTCCCGCGCCCCGGTGATCTCGTGCCCCTCGCCGCAGCGCAAGGCGACCCGGACCTCGGCGCCGCAGTCACGGTGCGCCACGCTCAGCGGCGAGCCCTCCGGGTCGGCCAGGTAGCGGTCACCCCATCCGAGCACCGCGACGAGCACGGGCCACAGGTCCAGGCCCATCTCGGTGAGCCGGTACTCGTGGCGCGGCCGGCTGCCCGGCTCGCGGTACGGCTCCCGGCGCAGCACACCGCGCTCGACGAGCATGGCGAGCCGGTTCGTCAGCACCTGGCGCGGAATGCCGGTCCGCACCCGCATGTCGTCGAACCGGCGTACGCCGTTGAAGACCTCGCGGAGCACGACGAGGGTCCACCGCTCGCCGAGGATCTCCATGGCGCGTGCGATGGTGCAGTTCTCCACCGACCAGTCCAGTGCCGCGGGTCTCATGCCGACCAGGCTAGGTCTGATTGACAGACTCAGCAACGCGCTGCGAGGCTGAGTCCATGACGCAGACGCAGGAGCGCACCCGCACGTTCACCTGGTCCGACCCGGCGGCCGGCGCCGCGCACCTGGGCCGGCGCAGCGGCCTGGAGCTGATGCAGGCGATGATCGCCGGCGAGCTGGACGCGCCGCCGATCATGCACCTCGTCGACATGTCCCGGATGGAGGCCGAGGAGGGGCGCGTCGCGGTCGAGCTGCTGCCGCAGGAGTTCCACTACAACCCGCTCGGCACCGTGCACGGCGGCGTCATCTCCACGCTGCTGGACACCGCCGCGGCGTGCGCCGTGCACACCACGCTGCCGGCCGGCGTCGGCTACACGTCGCTGGACCTCAACGTGAAGTTCCTGCGCCCGGTAACCGTCGACACCGGCACGCTGCGCTGCGAGGGCACGGTGCTCCAGCGAGGCCGCCGTACCGCCCTGGCCGAGGCCCGCCTGACGGACCCGGCCGGCCGCCTGGTAGCCCACGCCACCTCGACCTGCCTCATCTTCCCCCTCCCCTGACCGCCCCGCTCGTTCTCGGCGATCTTGCAGTTGCGGCCCCCGCGGCGCCGGTTTCGCGGCAAATGCGGGGGCCGTAAGTGCAAGATCGCGCGGGAGAGGAGGGAGAGGGGCGGGGGTCAGGCCTGGGTCGTCGCGGAAACGCGGGCGGCTCGGGCGGCTCGGCGGTCCTCGAAGCGGGACGCCTGGGTCTCCAGGGTGTCCAGGTGGGCGGCGATCTGGTCACGGGCGGCCTCGCCGTCGGCGTTCAGGCCGGTCACCTCGAACAGGTTCCACTGGCGCAGCACCGGCATCACCACCTCGTCGCGGTGCTGGCGCAGGTCGTAGATCCCGGCCAGCGCGATCGCCACCGACTTGCGGGCGAAGCCGTCGATGCCGACACCCGGCATCTGGAAGTTGGCCAGCACGTCGGCGACGGCGCGCATCGCCTGCGACGGCGCCAGCTCGAACGCCGCGCCGAGCAGGTTGCGGTAGAAGACCATGTGCAGGTTCTCGTCCGCGGCCACCCGGGCCAGCAGCGCCTCGCACATCGGGTCGCCGGTGGCCCGGCCGGTGTTGCGGTGCGAGATGCGGGTCGCCAGCTCCTGGAACGACACGTACGCCAGCGAGTGCAGCATCTCCTGGTCGTGGACGTTCTGGTAGCCCGCCGACATGTGCACCATGCGGGCCCGCTCCAGCGCCACCGGGTCCACCGCCCGGGTCACCGTGAGGTAGTCGCGGATCGCCGTGCCGTGCCGCCCCTCCTCGGCGGTCCACCGGTGCACCCAGGTGCCCCACGCGCCGTCGCGCCCGAACAGGGTGGCGATCTCGTGGTGGTACGACGGCAGGTTGTCCTCGGTGAGCAGGTTGACGATCAGCGCGGTACGCGCCACCTCGGGCAGCGTCGAGTCCTCCGGCGACCAGGCCTCGCCGCCCAGCGGGCCGTCGAAGGTGCGGCCCTCGCTCCACGGCACGTACTCGTGCGGGAACCACTCCTTGGCCAGCGACAGGTGGCGGTCGAGGTTCTTCTCGACCACCGGCTCGAGTTCGGTGAGCAGAGCGGTCTGGCTGAGCACGGTCACGACGTTCTCCCTACGGTGGCGTAACTTACGCCACCGTAGGTCGAAACGTCGTCAGGCGCCAGTGCCGGCCGGGCCGACCAGCGGTTTCAGGTCCGCCCGAGGCGGCGTCCACTCCCCCGCCGCGGCGGGCACCTGCTCGCCGGAACGGATGTCCTTGACCTCGTCGCCCTCCGCGCCGGGGAACCAGACGTACGGGATGCCACGCCGCTCGGCGTACCGGATCTGCTTGCCGAACTTGGCCGCCGACGGGGACACCTCGGTGGGCACACCGCGCGACCGCAGCGCCGCCGCGACCGCGTCGCTGGCCGCCCGGTCCTCCTCGGCGGTGACCGCCACCAGCACGCAGGTCGGCACCGAGCGGGACACCGACAGCGCCTCGGCGCCGAACAGCAGACCGAGCAGCCGGGTCACCCCGATCGAGATGCCCACCCCCGGGAACCGGACGTTGCCCGAGCTGGCCAGGTTGTCGTACCGGCCGCCGGAGCAGATCGAGCCGAACCGCTCGTAGCCGATCATCTGCGTCTCGTAGACCGTACCCGTGTAGTAGTCCAGGCCCCGCGCGATGCGCAGGTCGGCCACGCAGAGGCCGGGTGCGTGCGCGGCGGCGGTCTCCACCACGGCGGTCAGTTCCGCGACGCCCTCGTCCAGCAGCGGGTCGCTCACCCCGAGGCCGCGCACCGCGTCGGCGAAGGAGGCGTCCGGCGCGGAGATCTCGGCCAGCGACAGCACGGCCTTGGCCTGCGCCTCACTCGCCCCGGCGGTGCTCGCCAGCAGCTCCGTCACCCCGGCCGGGCCGATCTTGTCGAGCTTGTCGACGGCGCGCAGCGCCGCCTCCGCGTCGGTCAGCCCGATGCCCCGGTAGAACCCCTCGCAGATCTTGCGGTTGTTGACCTGGATGCGCACCGGCGGGATCGGCAGCGACCGCAGCGCGTCGCCGATGACCAGCGGCATCTCCGCCTCGTAGTGGGCCGGCAGGGTGTCCCGGTCGACGATGTCGATGTCGGCCTGGAGGAACTCCCGGTACCGGCCCTCCTGCGGACGCTCACCGCGCCACACCTTCTGGATCTGATAGCGGCGGAACGGGAACTGCAGCTTGCCGGCGTTCTCCAGCACGTAGCGGGCGAACGGCACGGTCAGGTCGAAGTGCAGGCCGAGCGCGTCGTCGCCGGCCGGGCCGTCGGTGTCGGCCTGCAACCGGCGCAGCAGGTAGACCTCCTTTGCGGTATCCCCCTTCCGCAGTAACTGATCCAGCGGCTCCACCGAGCGGGTCTCCAGTGGCGCGAAGCCGTACAGCTCGAACGTGGCGCGGATCCGGTCGAGCACGAACTGCTCGATCATCCGCTGAGCCGGCGTCCACTCGGGGAAGCCGGAGATGGGCGTGGGCTTGCTCATGGCGTACTCCTCGATCCCGCGCGGGGCGCGGGCGAACGTCGTGGGTCGCGGCGGTCAGAGGCCTCGGGTGGGCGCGGCCGGGCGCGCGCCGCCGGTGCCCGCCACCTCGACGAGGTACGGGTTGGTCGCGCGCTCGCGGCCGATCGTGGTCGCGGGGCCGTGGCCGGGCAGGACGACTGTGTCGTCGGCCAGCGGGAGCACCTTGTCCCGCAGGCTGGACAGCATCCGGGGCATGCTGCCGCCCGGCAGGTCGGTGCGGCCGATCGAGCCGGCGAACAGCACGTCACCGGAGAGGCAGATCTGCTCCGCCTCCCAGCGCGAGCCGGCGCCGGGCAACCGGAACAGCACCGACCCGCCGGTATGGCCGGGGGCGTGGTCGACGGTGATCTCCAACCCGGCCAGCGACAGCGTCGCGCCGTCGGTCAGCTCGGCCACGTCGTCCGGCTCGGCGTACGGCAGCCGGCCGCCGAACAGCTGGGTCAGGTCCATCGACAGCGCCTTGCTCGGGTCGGCCAGCAGCTCCCGGTCGTCCGGGTGGACGTAGGCGGGGATGCCCCGCGCACCGCAGACCGGGGCGACGGAGAACGTGTGGTCGAGATGGCCGTGGGTGAGCAGCACGGCGGCCGGGTGCAGGCGGTGCTCGGCGAGCACGGCGTCGAGCCGGTCGAGCACCCCGATGCCGGGATCGACCACCACGCACTGCTCCCCCGGCCCGGTCGCCACCACGTAGCAGTTGGTGCCGAAGGCGTCCGCGGGAAAGCCGGCCACGAGCACGTCGCTCCCCTTTCCGTCCGGTCGTCGTCTGCCTGCAGCCTAGTCGTAGCGGCCGGCGAGTTCCGTCCGCCACCGGCCCGGTCCGCCCCGGCCGGGCTGAGACGGCGGGACCTCGTACACCACATTCACAGTCGCTACCCGTACACTCTGGCGGGCGTGTGGCGTGGCGCACCCCGATCGGAACGGCGGACGGCGCCCGGCGCCGGCGGCGATCAGGCAGAGGAAGGGGAGCGCGCGTGGCTTCCAGCAGGGACCGGCAGCGCAAACTGGCGCGCGCCAAGCTCGACCGGCAACTCGCCCGGCGGGCGGCGGTCGCGAAGCGCCGCCGGCAGATCCGGGCCGGCGTGGGCGCCGCGGTGGTGCTCGTGCTGATCGTGGCCGGCTCCGCCTGGGCGCTCGGCGCGTTCGACTCCGAGCCGGAGAAGAAGGCCGCCGAGGACGTCTGCCTCTGGAGCGCGGAGGACGGCGCCGTCAACACCAACCTCAAGGACGTCGGCCAGCCGCCCACCACGGGCCTGCCCACCTCCGGCACCCGCCCGATGACGATCACCACCAACCAGGGTGGGCCGATCACCGTCGAGCTGGACCAGACCGACGCGCCGTGCGGCGCGGCGAGCCTGAGCTACCTGGCCGGCCGGTCGTTCTTCGACAACACCACCTGCCACGAGATCACCGCCGAGGGCGCGCTGCGCTGCGGTGACCCGACCGGCACCGGGCTCGGCGGCCCGACCTACTCGTTCTACGACGAGAACGTCCCGGCCGCGCCTGAGCCGAGCCCGTCGGCCTCGCCGGCGCCCGGGCAGCCGGCGACGTACCCGAAGGGCACTGTCGCCATGATCGGCAACCCGCCCGGCAGCAACGGCAGCCAGTTCCTGATCTTCTTCAAGGACGCCAGCCCGGCCAAGCCGGCCTACTCGGTGGTCGGCAAGGTCACCGGTGGGCTCGACGTGGTGGAGAAGATCGGCGCCATGCCGACGGTGGACAATGGCAACGGCGCCAAGGTCAAGCCGAAGACGCAGGTGCTGGTCCAGAGCGTCACAGTCGGCGAGCCCGGCGCGGCGCCGGCCGGCAGTCCCGCGCCCTCGCCCAGCGCCAGCGCGGGCTGACCCGACAACCCGATCCGGCGGCCCCGCCGCCGGTGACCCACACGTGACCGGCGGCGCGCGCGCCGACCCCATACGCAGCAGGTGAGGAGTGACCGTGACGTCCACCAGAGACCGCCAGCGCGCGGCGGCGCGGGCCAAGCTCGAGCGGGAGATGGCGGAACGGGCCGGCCGGGCCCGCAAGCGCCGGCAGACCCAGGCGATCGTCGGGGCCGCGGCGGTGCTGGTGCTCGTCGTGGCCGGCACGGTCTGGCTCGTCGCCGCGCTCGGCGACGACGACGACAAGCAGGGCGGCACCACCGCCGATGCCGGGGCCGTCCAGTGCGCGTACACGGAGGTGCCCAAGGAGGGCCGTCCGCCGCAGATCAAGGACGTCGGCCTCCCGCCGACCCAGCAGTCCGGCAAGGGCACCCAGACGATGACCATCGACACCAACCTGGGCCCGATCACCGCCAAGATCGACCGTGCCGCCGTGCCCTGCACCGCCGGTAGCTTCACGCACCTGACGGAGAAGGGCTTCTTCGACAACACCAAGTGCCACCGGCTGGTCACCGAGGGCATCAAGGTGCTCCAGTGCGGCGACCCGAGCGCCACCGGCAAGGGCTGGCGGGACACCGACGGCACCGGCGGCCCGTCCTACAACCTGGCCGAGGAGAACCTGCCGACCAACAAGCGCCCGCCGTACCCGGAGGGTGTCATCGCGATGGCCAACTCCGGCCAGCCGGGCAGCACGGGCAGCCAGTTCTTCATCGTGTACGGCGACTCGCCGCTCGACCCGAACTACACGGTGCTGGGCACCATCACCGGCGGCATGGACGTGGTGAAGCAGGTCGCCGCGGCCGGTGACGACGGCGCGTTCGCCAAGCAGGCCGGCGGTGGTCACCCGAAGAAGGAGATCACCATGACCAAGGTGACGATGAGCCCGGTCCAGGGCGGCTGACCGCACCCGTACGACGACGAAGCGCCCGCCGGCTGATCGCAGCCGGCGGGCGCTTTCGCGTGCGTGGTGGCTCAGGCCCCCGAGGTGACCCGGTACGCGTCGAACACGCCGTCGACCTTGCGGACGGCGGCCAGCAGGTGCCCGAGGTGCTTCGGGTCGGCCATCTCGAAGCTGAACCGGCTGACCGCCACCCGGTCGCGGGTGGTGGTGACGGTCGCGGAGAGGATGTTCACCCGCTCCTCGGACAGCACCCTCGTCACGTCGGCGAGCAGCTTGTGCCGGTCCAGCGCCTCGACCTGGATGGCGACCAGGAACGTGGAGGCGGAGGTGAGCTTCCAGCTCACCTCGACCACCCGCTCGGGCTGAGCGCGCAGGTCCTCGGCGTTGGCGCAGTCGTCCCGGTGCACGCTGACCCCGCCGGAGCGGGTGACGAATCCGAACACCGAGTCCGGCGGCACCGGCGTGCAGCAGCGGGCCAGCTTGATCCAGACGTCGCTGACACCGCGGACCACGACACCCGGGTCGGCGCTGCTCTGCCGGCTGCGCGGCGGCCGGGTGGCGACGGCGGTCTCGGCGATGTCCTCCGCCGCGCCCTCCTCGCCGCCGTAGGAGGCCATCAGCTTCTGCACGACCGACTGCGCGGAGACCTGGCTGTCGCCGACCGCCGCGTACAGCGAGGCCACGTCGGCCAGATGCAGGTCCCGGGCGATCGCCATCAGCGCGTCCGAGGTGAGCATCCGCTGCAACGGCATGCCCTGCTTGCGCATCGCCTTGACGATCGCGTCCTTGCCGGCCTCGATCGCCTCCTCGCGCCGCTCCTTGTTGAAGTACTGGCGGATCTTGGTACGCGCCCGCGGGCTCTTGACGAAGCCCAGCCAGTCCTGCGTCGGCCCGGCCGTGTCGGACTTCGACGTGAAGATCTCGATCACGTCGCCGTTGGACAGCGTCGACTCCAGCGGCACCAGCTTGCCGTTGACCCGCGCGCCGATGCACTTGTGCCCGACCTCGGTGTGCACCGCGTACGCGAAGTCCACAGGCGTCGACCCGGTCGGCAGCGGGATGACGTCACCCTTCGGGGTGAAGACGTACACCTCCTGGCTGGACAGGTCGAACCGCAGCGCGTCCAGGAACTCGCTCGGGTCCGCCGCCTCACGCTGCCAGTCCAGCAGCTGCCGCAGCCACGTCATCTCGTCGATGTGCGCCGGCGGGCCCACCACCGGGGTGCCCTTGTGCTCCTTGTACTTCCAGTGCGCGGCGATGCCGAACTCGGCGGTGCGGTGCATCGCGTACGTGCGGATCTGCATCTCCACCGGCTTGCCGGTGGGCCCGATGACAGTCGTGTGCAACGACTGGTACATGTTGAACTTGGGCATGGCGATGTAGTCCTTGAACCGGCCCGGCACCGGCTGCCAGTTGGCGTGGATGACCCCCAGCGCCGCGTAGCAGTCCCGCACCGTGTCGACCAGGATCCGCACACCGACCAGGTCGTAGATGTCGTTGAAGTCGCGCCCCCGCACGATCATCTTCTGGTAGATCGAGTAGAGGTGCTTCGGCCGGCCGGTGGTCTCCGCCTTGATCTTGGCGGCCTTCAGGTCGGTGGACACCTTCTGCGTCACCTGACGCAGCAGCGCCTCGCGCTGCGGCTGGTGCTCCCCGATCAGCCGGTTGATCTCCTCGAACCGCTTCGGGAACAGCGTGCCGAAGGCCAGATCCTCCAGCTCCCACTTGATCGTGTTCATACCGAGGCGGTGCGCCAGCGGGGCCAGGATCTCCAGCGTCTCCTTGGCCTTCTGTTCCTGCTTGGGGCGGGGCAGGAAGGTGAGCGTCCGCATGTTGTGCAGCCGGTCGGCCAGCTTGATCACCAGGACCCGCGGGTCCTTCGCCATCGCGACGACCATCTTGCGGATGGTCTCCGCCTTGGCCGCGTCGCCGAGCTTGACCTTGTCGAGCTTGGTGACGCCGTCGACGAGCAGCGCGACCTCACCGCCGAAGTCGGCGCGCATCTGGTCGAGCGTGTACTCGGTGTCCTCGATGGTGTCGTGCAGCAGCGCCGCGACCAGCGTGGTGGTGTCCATGCCCAGGTTCGCCAGGATGGTCGCCACGGCGAGCGGGTGCGTGATGTAGGGGTCGCCGGACTTGCGGTACTGACCCGAGTGCCACCGCGCGGCCGTGTCGAAGGCGCGCTGGAGCAGCCGCGCGTCGGCCTTGGGGTGGTTCTCCCGGTGCGTCGCGATCAGCGGCTCCAGCACCTCGCTGACCTGCGAGGTCTGCCAGGGCGCGTTGAACCGGGCCAGCCGGGCGCGTACCCGCCGGCCGGTGGGCGCGTTGGAGAGGGCGAAACCGCTGCCGGGCGTGGACTCGGTGGAACCCTCGGTCGGGAACGGCACCACGACCGCCCCGCCGTCGGCCGTCGCGTCGGACGCGCCGCCGGTGGCGCCGGTCGCCCGGGCCGGCGGGTTGCCGCTGCGCTCGGTCACCGAGCCGTCCGCGTCGCCTGTCGGGTGCACCGTGCCCTCCACCGGAGGGACGACATCGTGGGACACCGGCCTCCTCACCGCTCGCCGGGATGCGCCGGCCGTCCGGCCGACGTCTGGTTCAACCGGCCCGGAGGCCGGTCTTGTTCCACGCGGTCGCCGGGGCCGGGCCCCGGCGCCTTCGCCGCCCCGGACAGGTCGGCCGGGTCGGGCAAAGGGCAATGCTACCCGTACGCAGGGTACGCCACCGCTCCCCCGGACGGTCGGCGCCGACCGGCCCGACGGGCCGGCCTGGTCAAACGGTCAACAGGGCATGGACCGGGCGCTGCGCCAGCCGCTTACGGCCCTCGAGGAAGCCCAGCTCCAGCAGCACGGTGAACCCGGCCACCGTGCCGCCGGCGCGTTCCACCAGGTCGAGCGTCGCCTCGGCGGTCCCGCCGGTGGCGAGCACGTCGTCGAGCACCAGCACCCGGTGGCCCGCGGTGAAGGCGTCCTGGTGCACCTCCAGCGTCGCCTCGCCGTACTCCAGCGCGTAGGAGGCGGAGTGCGTGGCCCGGGGCAGCTTGCCGGCCTTGCGCACCGGCACCACGCCGACGCCGGTGGCGTACGCGACCGCCGCCGCCAGCACGAACCCGCGTGCCTCGATGCCGGCGACGGTGTCGAACGACTCCGGCCCGTGGTACGCGATGATGCCGTCGATCACCGCCCGGAACGCCTCACCGTCGGCGAACAGCGGCATCAGGTCCTTGAACACGACACCCGGCTTGGGGAAGTCCGGCACGTCCAGCAACCGGCTGGCGACGAGCTGGGCGACCTCCGGGCCGCTGTCTCCCCGTACCCCTGTGGTGTGGGTCTCCGTCACTGTGCGTCCCATGTCCTCTCGAAACGACGACGGCGTCCGTCATGCTGATGTCACGGCATGACGGACGCCGTCGGACCGATTCCGTCCGGCCCTGCGGTCAGCGGCGCTTGCCGCCGGGCCGGTTGCCGCCGCCCCCGGCGGGACGGCCGCCGCGGGCACCGCTGGGACGCTTGCCGGCCGGCCGGGCGCCCACCTTGGGTGCGGCACCGGCCAGCGCCGCCGCCTCCGGGTCGATCGGCGCGTCGGCGGCCGGCGTGGTGGCACGCGGGCCCTTCGGTGTGATCTCGCCCCGGGCGAGCGCGGCCCGGCGGGACAGCACCCGCTTGTTGTGGGCGCTGATCCGCGGGTCCATGTTCTTCAGCAGCACCAGCAGCGGCGTGGCGAGCAGGATCGAGGTCAGGAACGCCACCGCCATACCGACGAACAGCACCAGGCCAAGGTCCTTCAGCGTGCCCGCGCCGAGCAGGCCGGCGCCGATGAACAGCAGACCGCCGACCGGCAGCAGCGCCACGACCGAGGTGTTCAGCGACCGCATGAGGCTCTGGTTGAGCGCCAGGTTGGACGCCTCGCCGTAGGTGACGTTGTTGTTCGCGGTGATGCCGCGTGTGTTCTCCTGCACCTTGTCGAAGACCACCACCACGTCGTAGAGCGCGAAGCCCAGGATCGTGAGGAAGCCGATGATCGTCGACGGGGTGACCTCGAAGCCGACCAGCGAGTAGATGCCGGCGGTCAGGGCCAGGTTGGTCAGCAGCGAGACGATGGCGGCGGCCGCCATCCGCCACTCGAAGCGCAGCACCAGGTAGATCGACACCACCGCGATGAAGATCACCAGACCGAGGAAGGCGCGCGAGGTGACCTGGCTGCCCCAGGCCTCGGAGACCTGGCTGCCGCTGATCTGGTCGGCCGGGATGCCGAACTCCTGCGCCATCGCGGTCTTGGCCGCGTTGGCCTGCTCGGCGGAGAGCTGGCCGGTGCGCATCTCGTAGAACTCGCCGCTGGTGCCGCCGACCTTCTGCGCGCTGACCACCTCGACGCCCGGCGCCTCGTCGGCCAGCACGTCGTCGACGGTCCGCTCGGCCTGGTCCAGAGTGCCGACGCTGGCCGGCACCTGGAACGAGTTGCCGCCCGCGAACTCGATGCCCAGCTTGAAGCCGCTGATCGCGAAGCTCAGCACGGCGATCAGCACGAGCACGCCGGCCACGCCGAACCACAGCTTGCGCCGCCCGACGATGTTGAGATCCGCCTCACCCCGGTAGAGCCGGGCGGCCAGACCGCTCTTAGCCATCTCAGGCCTCCTTCACACGCGGGTTGCGGGCGTTGCCCGGCTCGGCCGACCGGGCCGGCAGCGCCCGGCCCAGACCGCTGACCCGCGGCGACAGGAACGCCCGGGTACGGGCGAACATCGTCATGATCGGGTGGCGGAAGAGGAACACGACGACCAGGTCGAGCACGGTCGCCAGGCCGAGCGCGAAGGCGAAGCCCTTCACCGCGCCGACGGACACGATGTAGAGCACCACTGCCGACATCAGCGTGATCGCGTTCGCCGAGATGATCGTCCGACGGGCGCGGATCCAGGCGCGCGGCACCGCGCTGCGTGGACTGCGGCCCTCCCGGATCTCGTCTTTCAGCCGTTCGAAGTAGATGACGAACGAATCCGCCGCGACGCCCAGCGAGACGATCATGCCGGCGATGCCGGCGAGCGTGAGCGTGAAGCCGATCGACCGGCCGAGCACCACGAGCGCGCCGAACACCAGCAACGCGGAGAGCACCAGGCTCAGGAAGATGACCGAGCCGAGCAGCCGGTAGTAGAAGAACGAGTAGATGATGACCAGCAGCATGCCGATGCCTGCGGCCAGCAGACCCGCCTTGAGGTGGCTGTCGCCGAGCGTCGCGGTGACGTTCTGCTGCTCCTGCGGCTCGAACGTCACCGGCAGCGCGCCGTAGCGCAGCTGGCTGGCGAGCGCGTTCGCGGCCTTGTTGTCGAAGCTGCCGGTGATCTGCGAGTCGCCGGTCAGCACGCCCTGGATCTCCGGGGACGAGACGATCTCGTTGTCCAGCACCACGGCGACCCGGCACTTGCCGTCCTGGCCGAGCGCGGTCTGGTCGCAGGCCTGGCCCTCGTTGGTGAACGCCTCGCGGGTCAGCGCGGTCCACTTCTCCTGGCCGCTGCCGGTGAAGTTGAGGCTGACCACCCAGGAGCTGGTCTGGTCGAGCTGGGCGGAGGCGTTCTTGACGTCGGTGCCCAGCACCTTCGCGACGTCCAGCAGGTACTTGGCGCCGGACTCGCAGGCGACCGCCTTCTGCTTCTCGTCCTTGATCGAGGCGGCGGGCCGCTTGTCGAGCTGGGCGCAGGTGATGGTCGGGACGTTGAACTGCATCTCCACCGGCAGGACGGCGATCTCCTGCGGGGTGAGCGTGCCGAACGGCTTGAGCTTGTCCGCCAGCGACGGGTCGGTGGTCAGGTCCGCCGGGGCCTGCAGGCCCGAGGCGGCGGCCCAGGCGGCCGCGCCGACCTTCTGCTCGACGGCCTTGCGCTGCTGCTCGATGCTCTGCGGCACCGGCTCGGCGCTGGCGCTCGGGCTCGGCGCGGCGGCGCTCGGCGAGGCCGACGGCGTGGCCGAGGCGCTGGCGCTCGGCGTCGGGGCCATACCGCCCTGCCCGCCGGCGCTCGGCGATCCGCTCACCTTGGGGCTCGTGCTCGCCTTCGGCGACGCGCTGCCCGACGGCGTCGGGCTGGCCGCACCGGACGGGGTCGCGCTCGGGACCGGCGCGGGCGCGGCGGCGGCGCCGCTGCCGTCGGTGGCCTTGAGCACCTTGCGGAAGCGCAGCTCGGCGGCCTCACCGACGTCGGTCAGGTCGCGGTTCTGGCCGGGCAGGGAGATGACGATGTTGCGGTTGCCCTCGGTGACCACCTCGGCCTCGGCCACGCCGTAGGCGTTGACCCGGCTCTCGATGATCTGGCGGGCCTCCTCGAGGTTGTCGGCGGTCGGGGGCTTGCCGTCCACCGTGTTGGTGGCCTCGAGCGTCAGCCGGGTGCCGCCGACGAGGTCCAGGCCGAGCCGGGGCTCCAGCCGGTCCTTCCAGCCACCGCTGGCGCCGCCCGAGAAGAACACCAATAGATAGAGGACGACGAAGATGAACCCGAGCACGGCGAGCTGCCGTCCGGGCCGCATCTGTCCCTGAGGTGGTGCCACGGCTGTCCTGTCTCCCTGTACGGTCGCGCCGCTTCCACGGCGGCGACAACTGTCGGGCCGGGGGTGTCCGCCCGACTGCTCCGGCGGGTCGGCACCGGAGGACGGCACGCCGGCTGGTGCGCGGCGCGGGGGCGCCGCACGGCCCGGCCGGATGCCGGCGCCGCGCGCCGACCCCAACTATCCACTTGTACGGATGAATCCGCTGCCCCGTCCGGGACGGGTGGTCACTCCTTGACCGGCTCGGCTTCCTCGGTGATCGTCTCGGCCGCCGGCGCCTCGGCGCGCTTGATCACCCGCGCGACGGCGGGGCGGGCGTACCGGGTCTGCACGCCCGGAGCGACCTCGAGCAGGACCGTCTCGTCCTCGACCGCGGTGACCGTGCCGTGCAGGCCGCCGATGGTGACCACCTCGTCGCCCGGGGCGAGAGCGGACTGCATCTGCTCTGCCTCGCGGCGGCGCTTCTGCTGCGGACGGATCATCATGAAGTACATGACGACGAAAAGCAGAGCGATCATGAGGATCGGCGTCAGACTGCCGGCTCCCCCGCCACTCGCTGCTGCGTAAAGCACGGTGTAGACCTTCCGGTTGGCCTCCACCCCGGCGCCGGAGGGCGCCGCAGCGGAAGCGGATTCTCACGTCCTGTACAAACCGCGGCGAAGTCTAGTCCCTGCTCCTGAGAAGACCGAATGCGGCACAGATCACGAACGGATCACGGCTGGTCGGTCTGCACCGAGAACAGATCGGGCCCCGGAGGGGCATCCGCACCAAATGTACCATTCGGGGGCGTACGGCCCAGATGGCGCCAGGCAGCCTCGGTCGCCACCCGCCCGCGCGGGGTCCGGGCCAGCAGCCCGGCCCGGACCAGGAACGGCTCGCAGACCTCCTCGACCGTGTCCGGCTGCTCGCCCACCGCCACAGCGAGAGTGGACAGGCCCACCGGGCCGCCCCGGAACGAGTCGACGAGCGCGGTCAGCACCGCCCGGTCGAGCCGGTCCAGGCCGAGCGCGTCCACGTCGTAGACGGTCAGCGCGGCCCGTGCGGTCTCCAGCGTGACCACGCCGTCGGCGCGGACCTCGGCGTAGTCGCGGACCCGGCGCAGGAGCCGGTTGGCGATACGCGGGGTGCCCCGGGACCGGCCCGCGACCTCCGCCGCGCCGTCGGCGGTGATCGGCACGCCGAGGATCCGGGCCGACCGGTGCAGCAGCGTCTCCAGGTCGGCCGGCGCGTAGAAGTCGAGGTGCGCGACGAAGCCGAACCGGTCGCGCATCGGGCCGGTCAGCAGGCCGGAGCGGGTGGTGGCGCCGACGAGCGTGAACGGCTCCACGTCGAGCGGGATGGCGGTGGCACCCGGGCCCTTGCCGACCACCACGTCGACGCGGAAGTCCTCCATGGCGCTGTAGAGCAGTTCCTCGGCCGGCTTGGCGATCCGGTGGATCTCGTCGATGAACAGCACGTCGCCCTCGGCGAGGCCGGTCAGGATCGCGGCCAGGTCGCCGGAGCGCTCGATGGCCGGGCCGCTGGTCACCCGGATCCCGGTGCCCAGCTCGGCGGCGACGATGTTGGCCAGGGTCGTCTTACCGAGGCCAGGCGGCCCCGAGAGGAGGATGTGGTCGGGCGGGGAGCCTCGCCGCATCGCGCCCTGCAACAGCAGGTCGAGCTGGTCGCGGACCCGGTGCTGGGCGATGAACTCGTCCAGCCGCTTCGGGCGGACGCTGGCCTCCGCGTCCAGCTCGGCGTCGTTCACGTACGCCGAGACCAGGTTCTCCCCGGTCATCGGGTCCGGCCCAGGAGGCGGATGGCCTGCTTGAGCAGCACCGGCACCGGCGGGGTCTCGCCGTCGACGGTCTCCGCCACCGCGGCCACCGCCTGCTCCGCCTGCCCGGCCGTCCAGCCGAGGCCGACGAGGGCCTGGCGGACCTGCTCCGGCCAGGCGCCCCCGGTCACCCCGGCCGCGCCGTCGGCGCCCACCGGGACCGGGCCGACCCGGTCGCGCAGCTCCAGCACCAGCCGCTCGGCGCCCTTCTTTCCGATGCCGGGCACCCGGGTCAGCGCGGCGGTGTCGGCGTTGGCGATGGCCTTGCGGACCGCGTCGGGCGTGTGCACGGCGAGCACCGCCTGGGCCAGCCGGGGACCGACCCCGCTGGCGGTCTGGAGCAGCTCGAACAGCTGCTTGGCGTCGTCGTCGGCGAAGCCGTAGAGGGTGAGCGAGTCCTCCCGGACCACAAGGCTGGTGGCGAGCCGGGCGGGCTGGCCCACGCGCAGGTCGGCGAGCGTGCCGGGGGCGCACTGCACGGCCAGGCCGATGCCGCCCACCTCCACCACCGCGTGATCCGGGCCGGTGGCGGTCACCGTGCCGCGTACGCTCGCGATCATCGCGTCCCTCCTCGTCGGGCCCGTTGCGCGGCCTCGGCCAGCTTGGACCGGGTGCCCCCGCGCCACACGTGACAGATGGCCAGCGCCAGCGCGTCGGCGGCGTCGGCCGGTTTCGGCGGCTCGGGCAGCCGCAGCAGCCGGGTGACCATGGTGGTCATCTGCTTCTTGTCCGCCTGCCCCGAGCCGGTCACCGCCGCCTTGACCTCGCTCGGCGTGTACGTCGTCACGGGCAGCCCGGCCCGGGCCCCGGCGAGCACCGCGACGCCGCTGGCCTGCGCGGTGCCCATCACGGTGCGGACGTTGTGCTGGCTGAACACGCGCTCCACCGCGACCGCGTCCGGCCGGTGCTCGACGACCAGGTCGGTGAGCGAGCGGTCCAGGTGCAGCAGGCGCAGCGCCAGGTCGTCCTCCGGGTCGGTGTAGACCACGTAGTAGGCCACGAGCGTGCAGGGACGGCCCGGCACGCCCTCGACAACGCCGACCCCGCACCGGGTCAGCCCCGGGTCGACGCCCAGCACGCGCACGCCGCCTCCTCCCCGAGCCGCCAGCAGTACGTGTGTTCGACACACCCTACTGGTGCCCGCCGACACCGGGACGGCCGGACACGCCGGGCACGGGCGGTGACGCGGCGCACCACACACGCAGGCGGTGGAGTATGTGTCGCCGCCCCATGTGCCAGGGGGCACCCGGCTCGTACGTTCATGCGCCATGACGGCAGAACCCGTGGCGGTCCCCCACGTCGTACACGTCGACCTGACCGGTCGCACCGCGCTGGTCACAGGTGGTGGCGGCGGCATCGGACGGGCCTGTGCCCTGCGCCTGGCAGCGGCCGGCGCGACGGTCGTGGTGCTGGACCGCGACGTGGCGGCGGCCGAGGCGGTGGCCGCCGAGGCCGGCGGCCGGGCGGTGGGGATCGACCTGGCCGACCCGGCGGCTGTGGACCGGCTCGACGTCGACGCCGACATCGTGGTCAACAACGCCGGGCTGCAGCACGTCGCGCCGGTGCAGGACTTCCCGGTCGAGCGCTTCGAGTACATCCAGCGGGTGATGGTGGAGGCGCCGTTCCTGCTGATCCGCCGCGCGCTGCCCCGGATGTACGCGAACGGCTGGGGCCGGGTCGTGAACATCTCCTCGGTGCACGGGCTGCGCGCCTCGCCGTTCAAGGCCGCGTACGTCTCGGCCAAACACGCGCTGGAGGGCCTGTCCAAGGTGGTGGCGCTGGAGGGCGCCGCGCACGGCGTCACGGCCAACTGCATCAACCCGGCGTACGTGCGCACCGCGCTGGTGGAGAGCCAGATCGCCGACCAGGCGGCCACCCACGGCATCGGCGAGGACGAGGTGGTCGAGAAGATCATGCTGGCTCGGGCGGCGATCAAGCGGCTGATCGAGCCGGCGGAGGTGGCCGAACTGGTGGCGTACCTGTGCTCCCCGCCGGCCGCGTTCCTCACCGGCACCTCGATCGCCCTCGACGGGGGCTGGACGGCGAACTAGTGGGCCCGCGCACAATGTCGGTCATGTCGTCGCCGGTGGAGTTCCTGGAGCTGCTGGCGCGCGAGGCCGCCGCGGTCGAGTTCGAGGGCCCGCTGGTGGCCGCGCGCGCCGCCGGCCTGCCCGCCGAACGGCTGGCCGAGCTGGAGCAGGCGAAGGTGGTGGCGCTGCGGGTACGGGCCCTGCTGGCCCGCAGGCGCCGCCGGGAGACCGAGCTGTCCGGCCTGTACGACACCGCGAGCGACCTGGCCGGACTGCGCGACCTGGACGACGTGCTGCGCGCGATCGTGCACCGGGCGCGGATCCTGCTCGGCACCGACGTGGCGTACATGACGCTCAACGACGACGAGCGCGGCGACACGTACATGCGGGTCACCGACGGCTCGATCTCGGCCCGGTTCCAGCGGCTGCGGCTGGAGCTGGGCGACGGGCTCGGCGGGCTGGTCGCGCAGACCGGCACCCCGTACGTCACCTCGAACTACCAGGAGGACGAGCGGTTCCGGCACACCGGGGAGATCGACGGCGGCGTGGGCGAGGAGGGCCTGGTGGCCATCCTCGGCGTGCCGCTGCGGCTCGGGTCCAGCGTGATCGGCGTGCTTTACGCGGCGAACCGCTCGGCCCGGCCGTTCGCCCGCGAGGAGGTGTCGCTGCTGGTGTCGCTGGCGGCGCACGCGGCGGTCGCGATCGACACCGCGCGGCTGCTCGCCGAGACCCGGGCGGCGCTGGCGGAGCTGTCCGCGGCGAACAGCACCATCCGGGCGCACAGCAGCTCGGTGGAGCGCGCCGCCGCTGCGCACGACCGGATGACCGCGCTCGTGGTGCGCGGCGGCGGCATGGAGGACGTGGCGGCGGCGGTCACCGAGGTGCTCGGTGGCGCGCTGCTGGCGCTGGACGCCGAGGGCCGGCGGCTGGCCCGGGTCGGTGAGATCGAGGAGCCGGACCGGGCCGACATCGTGGAGGCGGTCGCCGCGTCCCGTACCGAGGGGCGCAGCGTGCGCCGGGGCCCGCTCTGGTACGCCGCGGTGGTGGCCGGTGCGGAGAACCTGGGCGCGCTGGTGCTGCGCCCGGACGACGAGCTGGTCGACGCCGACCAGCGCATCCTGGAGCGGGCCGCGCTGGTGACCGCGTTGCTGTTGCTGTTCCGCCGGACCGTGGCCGAGGCGGAGGGGCGGGTACGCGGTGAGCTGCTGGACGACCTGATCGCCCGGCCGCTGCGCGACGCCGACGCGCTGCGCGCGCGGGCCCGCCGGATCGGGGTGGACCTGGACGCCCCGCACGTGCTGGTGGCGGTCGGTGACGACGCGTTCGCCGAGACCGGCTCGGCCCGGCAGCGGGTGCTGTCCTGGGCCACCACGTACGCCTCGACCCGGGGTGGCCTTGCCGCGGCGCGTGCCGGACGGGTGGTGCTGATGCTGCCCGGCCACGACGCCGGCGGTGCGGCCCGCGCGGTGGCCCGGGACCTGTCCCGGGTGACCGGCCGCCCGGTGACCGCCGGGGCGAGCGGGCCGTCGACCGGTCCGGCGTCGCTGGCCGTCACGTTCGCCGAGGCGGAGCGCTGCCTGTCCGCGCTCGGTGCGCTGGGCCGGGCCGGGCAGGGGGCGAGCACCACCGAGCTGGGTTTCGTCGGGCTGCTGCTGGGCGCGGTCGGTGACGCCGGGGACCGGGACGTGGCCCGGTTCCTCGCCACGACTGTGGGGCCGGTGCTGGACTACGACGCCCGGCGGGGCACGGCACTGGTGAAGACGCTGGAGGCGTACTTCGGGGTGGGCGGCAGCCTGGCTCGCGCCGCCGAGCAGCTGCACGTGCACGTGAACACGGTCACCCAGCGGCTGGAGCGGGTCGGCCACCTGCTCGGCGCGGACTGGCAGCGGCCGGAGCGGGCGCTGGAGGTGCAGCTCGCGCTGCGCCTGCACCGGCTGCGCACGCCCGCCCGCTGAGCGGCCGGACCGCGCCGGGCGGACCGGCCGGCCCGGGTCAGCGGACGCGCAGGCCGTCCAGGACCGTGTCCACGATCCGCTCGGGAAGCATCCGCTCGTCGCGCTCGGGGTGCCAGCGCAGCATCCGCTGGGTGAGCATCGGCGCGGTGAGCAGCGACATGGTCACCTCGATGTCGAGGTCGGCGCGCAGTTCGCCCCGGTCGATCGCGCGGCGCAGCACCTCGCGCATCGCCGCGCGCCGGGGCTCGACGATCGCCTCGTACGCCTGCCGGTGGGCCGAGCTGCGGTTCACCTCGGGCACCAGGCAGGGCATGATCTTGCGGACCCGGGGGTCGGCGTGCTGGCCGACGGCGCCGACGAGCAGCACCAGGTCGTCGCGGACGGAGCGCCCGGCGGTGCGGGGCGCGGGCCCCTTGAGCGTGCGCAACGCGTCCAGCAGCAACGCGTCCTTGCCCGGCCAGCGGCGGTAGATGGTGGCCTTGCCGACTCCGGCGCGGGCCGCGATCGCCTCGATGGACAGCGACTCTATGGTGCTGCCCTCGGCCAGCAGGTCGAGGGTGGCGTCGACGATCGCCTCGTCCGCACGGGTGCTCCGCGGTCGCCCGGGCGACCGCGGAGCATCCGCCGTGGAAGTCATGTCAGACATTGTCCACGAACCTACGCGGTACCGGCCAACTCCCTGTCGGTGACCGGCGCCGCGTCGGGGGCGACGACCGGCCGGCCCGGCATCCAGCGCAGCACGATCACGATGCCGAGCGCGGCCACCACCGCGGAGGCGCCCGCCGCCCAGTGCATGGCCGAGACGAACGAGTCGTTGGCCGCGTCGATCAGTCGCGGCGCGTCGGGGCCGAGCCGGCCGGCGACCGCGTACGCCCCGGACACCGACTCGCGGGCCGCGTCGCGTACCGGGGCGGGCAGGGCGGCCACCGCCGGGCCGACCTGGTCGCGGTAGACGGCGGAGAGCACCGAGCCGAGCACCGCCACGCCGAGCGCGCCGGCCACCTGGCGCACGGTGTTGCTGACCGCGGAACCGACACCGGCCTTCTCCCGGGGCAGCGAGGACATGATCGACTCGGTGGCCGGCGGCATGATGTTCGCCATCCCGGCGCCCTGGAGGAAGCCCAGCGCCGAGAAGATCCAGATCGGGGTGTCCGCGTCGATGAAGACGAACGCGGCGAGCGCCACAGTGGTGAGCAGCAGCCCGACGGCCGCGACCGCCCGGCCGCCGTAGCGGCGGACCATCGCCGCGCTGCGCGGCGCGAAGATGAGCTGGGCCGCGGCGAACGGCAGGAACAGCAGGCCGCTCTCCAGCGGGCTGTAGCCGCGCACGAGCTGGAGGTAGAACGCGCCGAAGAACATCACGCCCATGGCGGCGAAGAAGACCAGCCCGACCAGGGCCACCGGCGCGGCGAAGCGGGGCACCCGGAACAGCCGTACGTCCAGCGACGGGTGGTCGCTGCGCAGTTCGTGGGCGACGAACCAGCCGAGCACCGCGAGGCCGCCGAGCACCGCGACCCACACCTGCAGGCGGCCGAAGCCGTGCTCGCCGCCGTCGATGATGCCGTAGGTGAGGGCGACCAGGCCGACCACCGAGAGCAGCACGCCGAGCAGGTCGACCCGGCCGGGCTTGGGATCGCGGGACTCGGGGACCAGGGCCGCGACGAGCACCACGCCGAGCGCCACCACCGGCACGTTGATCAGGAAGACCGAGCCCCACCAGAAGTGCTCCAGCAGCGCGCCGCCGAGCACCGGGCCGATCGCCACCGCGAGGCCGACCGCGCCGGCCCAGACGCCGATCGCCTTGGCGCGCTCGCGCGGGTCGAAGACGTTGGAGATGATCGAGAGCGTCACCGGCATGATGGCCGCGCCGCCGACGCCCATCAGCGCACGGGCCGCGATGAGCTGGGCCGGGTCCTGCGCGTACGCGGACAGCAGCGAGGACAGGCCGAAGAGCGCCAGCCCGAGGATCAGGAAGCGGCGGCGGCCGAGCCGGTCACCGAGCACGCCGAAGGTGAACAGCAGCCCGGCGAAGACGAGCGTGTAGGAGTTGATCGCCCACTCCAGCTCGCCCTGGGTGGCGCCGAGGCCGTGCACCGGGTCGGCCAGCGTGCGCAGCGCGACGTTGAGGATGGTGTTGTCGAGGACGACCACGAGGAGGCTGATCACCAGCACCCCGAGGATCGCCCACCTCCTCGGGTGTCCGGTGTTCTCGTGTGGTTCCACGTCCGTGCTCCCCCCGGTTTCCCCGCGTCGGAATACGATACGGGTCAGACTCGTAACGGAGCCGAGCGTAGGTGAGCGGGTTTCGATACGGAACGGGTTCGTATCGAATGTGTCTCAGGTCACGCGGGCGGTCCGGCCGCCAGCGCCAGTCGCAGCAGCGCGTCCCGCACCGGCAGCAGCCGCCGCACACCGGACAGCCGCCCCGCCCACCGCGCGCCGGCCGCGATCCGCTGCGTGGGACGCCGGCGCCTCCTGTCGTACGCGCGCAGCGCGGCCGGCACGTCGCCGGCGTCGCGCAGGCAGTCGGCGAGCGCCACCGCGTCGATCAGCGCCTGGCAGGCGCCCTGCCCGAGGTCCGGGGTCATCGCGTGCGCGGCGTCGCCGAGCAGTGCCGTCCGGCCGGCCACGTACGACGGCAGCGGCGTGAGGTCGCGGATCTCGTGCCGCAGGATCCCGTCCGGCGTGAGCGCGTCGAGCACCCGCGGCACCGGCGGGTGCCAGTCACCGAAGAGGCGGCGCAGCTCGGCGCGGTCGTCGGGCGGTGCCGGGTGCCCCTCGGGCAGCCGCACCGCGGCGTACCAGTTGGTGCGGCCCGGCCCGGCCGGGGTCAGCCCGAACTTGCGCCCCCGCCCCCAGGTCTCGCCGCCCTCGGCCAGATCCAGGTCGACCACGCCGCGCCAGGCCACCGCGCCCGCGTACCGCAGCGGAT
Source organism: Micromonospora globosa (assembly GCF_000717585.1). Taxonomy (NCBI): domain Bacteria; kingdom Bacillati; phylum Actinomycetota; class Actinomycetes; order Micromonosporales; family Micromonosporaceae; genus Micromonospora; species Micromonospora globosa. The sequence continues at coordinate 32,023 of NZ_JNZR01000010.1, read as the reverse complement.
ACCGCTGCCCGTACATCTGCGCGCGCACCACGCTGTTGATCCCGTCCGCGCCCACCACCAGGTCGTACGCGTCGCGCAGTGACCCCGGGCCGGTCACCGGGGCGCCGAGGCGCAGCGCCGGTCCGGGCAGCGCGCCGGCCAGGACGGCGAGCAGCACCGGCCGGGTGACCAGGTGCACCGGCTCGCCGTGCCGGCGCTCCAGCCGCTCGACGTCGACGGTGGCGATCCGGCTGCCGTCCGGGCGCCGGATCGACCCGCCGGCCTGACGGCTGCCCCGGCGGCGCACCTCGTCGCCGACGCCGAGGGCGTCCAGGGCGCGCATCGCGCCGGGCCAGATGCCCAGCCCGGTGCCGGTGTGCGGCAACGCGGCCGACCGCTCCCGGACCGTCACCTCCCAGCCCACCGCCCGCAGGCCGATGCCCGCCGCGAGCCCGCCGATCCCGCCCCCGACCACGACCGCGCGTCCGCCCATGCCGTCACCGTACTACAGATGTAGTCGAGTGCACTACGCCTGTAGTCTGTCCGGGTGACCGATCGCCGGCAGCTCCTGCTCGACGCCGCCATCCGGGTGCTCGGCACCGGCGGGCCGCGCCAGCTCACCCACCGGGCCGTGGACGCGGAGGCGGGCCTGCCCGAAGGCTCGGCGTCCAACCGGTTCCGCACCCGGGAGGCGCTGGTCACCGGCGTCTTCGACCGGCTGGTCGAGGTGGAGACGGCGGCCTGGCAACGGCTCGCCACGGACCTGCCGCCGGGCGACGTCACCGCGTTCGCCGCAGTGGTCGGTCGGCTGATCCGGGAGTTCACCGACCGGCAGCGCGTGGTCACGCTCGCCCGGTACGCGCTGTTCGTCGAGGCGGCGGTGCGGCCCGATCTGCGCCCGGCCATCGAGGCCGCCCGGACACGGCTGGCCGGCTGGGGGGAGCCGCTGCTCGCCACGCTCGGCTCGGCCGATCCGCCGGCTCACTTCCGGATGCTGCTGGCACTCGTCGACGGGCTGCTGAGCAACCAGCTCGCCTCCCCTGATGACGGCTTCGACCCGGAGTCGGCCGTCGCCACGCTGGTGCGCGGATTCCGCACCGGCTGATCCTGGTCGCGCCGGTCTGCTCGCGCCTGGCGTCAGTCCGCCGTGTCAGGAGCCGGTGTCAGGTGGCGCCTCCGGCGGCCAGGCAGGCCAGCGTCGCCTCGCCGAGCGTGGTGAGGCGCTGCGGAGCGGCCGAGGAGGGCGGGAACGGCTCGATCCACCCCGGACCGGCAGCGAGCACGCGTACCCCGGGCAGGTCCCGCCGCAGACGGACCAGGCGGTACGCGCGGCCGGTCAGCGGCGTCTGCGACCAGACCACCACCACCCGCGGACGGACCCGGACCACGGCACTGGTCAGCGCGGACCACGGCAGCGCCGGGCCGAGGTGCAGCGCGCCCCGGCCGCGTTCGCGCAGCGCCGCGGCGAGCGCGTGCAGCCCGAGACAGTGCGTCTCGTGCTCGGCGCCTGCGAGCAGCACGCCCTGGGCGGGAAGCGGCCGGGACGGCTCACGGCCGAACACGTCCAGGCCGACGCGTACCCCCTCGGAGAGGGCGTGCTCGACGGCGATCTCGGCGGCGCTGTCGCCGCGCAGCGTGCCGAGCAGCGGCAGGCAGACCTGTTCCCAGGCGGGCACCACCCCGGCCTCGGCGGCCAGGTCGAGCACCAGCCCGGCGACCCGGTTGTCGTCCAGGTCCTCGGCGGCGGCGGTCAGCCGTTTGCGGGCCGTCTCGACGGCCCCGGCCGGCATGTTCTCGGTCAGCAACGGACGTACCCCCGGGTAGCTCTCCTACCCTGGGGTTCGTCCGCACGGCCCGATCCGGATGCGCCGGCGGCGAATCCGGCCGGAGCCCGGTCAGTCCGGGAACGTGACGACCCAGCGGGCGCCCTCGCCGCGGGCCAGCCGCTCCAGCGCCGCGGGCGCCTCGGTCAGCGGCACCGTGCCGCTCACCAGCGGCCCCAGGTCCAGGTCACCGGCGGCGAGCGCGGCAGCCAGCTCCGGGACCTCCCGGTCCGGGTCGGTCGAGCCGTACACCGAGGAGCGCAGCGTGCGCGCGGAGTGGAAGATGTCCAGCGCGGAGAGGCTGAGCATGTCGTCCTTGCCGCCCATGCCGACCACGGTGACCGCTCCCCCGCGCCGCGTCGCCCGCCAGGCGGCGCGGATGGTGACGGACCGGCCGACGCACTCGAACGCGTGGTCCACGCCGCGCCCGTCGGTGCGGGCCCGGATCTCCTTGCCCAGCCGGTCGTCGGAGCGCAGGAAGTCGGTCGCCCCGGCGGCGAGCGCGAGGTCCCGCTTGGCCTCCACCACGTCCACGGCGAGGATCGGCGCCGCGCCGGCCCGCCGCGCGGCGGTCAGCACGGCCAGGCCCACTCCGCCGAGCCCGATCACCGCCACCGACTCGCCGGGGGCGACCCGTGCGGTGTTGCGGACCGCGCCGACGCCGGTGAGCACCGCGCAGCCGAGCACCGCGGCCTGCTCCGGCGGCAGTCCGGCAGGCACCGGTACGGCGGCGTGCTGCGGCACCACCACCTCCTCGGCGAGCGCGCCGAGCCCGAGCGTGACCTGAAGGGGCTCACCGGCGGCCGTCTCGCCGCGAGGTGTCGACGGGTTGGGGTTGGCGGCGCAGAGCCACGGTTCGCCGTGCCGGCAGTGCCAGCAGTCGCGGCAGGCCGGCGCCCAGTTGAGCACCACGGGCGTGCCGGCCGCGAGCGTCGTACCGGGTCCGGCCTCGGCCACCACGCCCGTCGCCTCGTGCCCCAGCACCAGCGGGTACGCGGGCGCCAGCGTGCCGTCCACCATGGCCAGATCGGAGTGGCAGATGCCGGCGGCGCGGATGCGTACCCGCAGCTCGCCCGGGCCGGGCGCGGGCAGGCGTACCTCCTCGACCGCCGGTGTGGCGCCCCGGCCGCGTACCACGAGCGCCCTCACCGCTGGATCGCCTTCAGCTCGGTGAACTCCTCCACGCCGTACGCGCCCAGCTCCCGGCCGAGGCCGGACTGCTTGTAGCCGCCGAACGGGGCGAGCGGGTTGAACGCGCCGCCGTTGACGTCCACCTGGCCGGTACGCATCCGCCGGGCCACTGCCAGCGCCGCGTCGGAGTCGGCGGACCAGACCGCGCCCGCCAGCCCGTACCGGGAGTTGTTGGCGACGGCGACCGCCTCGTCGGTGTCGGCGAACGGGATCACCGCGAGCACCGGGCCGAACACCTCCTCCTGGGCGAGCGCGCTGTCCGGGTGCACGTCGGCGAAGACGGTGGGCGCGACGAAGTGCCCCTGCGGCGGCAGTGGCGCGTCCGGGCCACCGGCGACGAGCCGGGCGCCGTCGGCGAGCGCCCGGTCGACGTGGTCGCGTACCCGCCGGGCCTGCGCGGCGGAGGCGAGCGGGCCGAGCCGGGTGGCCGGGTCGAAGGGGTCGCCGAGCCGGTAGCCGGCAACCGCCGCCGCGACCAGGTCCAGCGCCTCGGCGTAGCGGTCGCGGTGTACGAGCATCCGGGTCCAGGCGGTGCAGGTCTGCCCGGAGTTGAGCAGCGCGTTGCCGACGCCGACCTTGACCGCGGTGGGCAGGTCGGCGTCGGCCAGGATGACGTTCGCCGACTTGCCACCGAGTTCCAGCGACACCCGGGCGATCCGCTCGGCGGCCAGGTGGGCGATGCGCCGGCCGGTGGCGGTGGAGCCGGTGAACGAGACCAGGTCGACGTCGGGGTGCGCGGCGAGCGCCTCGCCGACCACCGGGCCGGTGCCGGGCACCAGGTTCACCACGCCGGGCGGCAGCCCGGCGTCGGTGATCGCGTCGAACAGCAGGTACGCGGTCAGCGGCGTCAGCTCGCTGGGCTTGAGCACCACTGTGCAGCCGGCGGCGAGCGCGGGCGCGACCTTGGCGACCACCTGGTGCAGCGGGTAGTTCCACGGGGTGATCGCGCCGACCACGCCGACCGGCTCCCGGACGACGAGCGAGTTGCCGACCGTGTGCTCGGCCGCCGGGCGGGCGGCCAGGTCGACGATGCTCCGCAGCACCGTCAGCGGCAGGCCGGCCTGGACCCGGGTGGCGAGCTTGAGCGGGGTGCCCAGCTCGGTCGCCACGGTGCGGGCGATCTCGTCGGCGCGGGCGGCGAGCGCGCTGTGCAGCCGGTCCAGGTGCGCGGCCCGCTGCTCGGGGGCGGTGGCGGCCCAGCCGGGGAACGCGGCACGGGCGGCGGCGACCGCGCGGTCCACGTCGGCCGGTGTGCCGGCGGGCACCTCACCGACGATGCTCCCGGTGGCCGGGTTCTCCACCGGGATGGTGTCGCCCGACGACGGGTCGACCCAGTCACCGGCGACGTGCAGGTGGCGGCGCGTCAGCAGGGCGGGAGGGGCGGCGGCGAGATCCATGGCGTCCTTCGGGGGCGGCGGAAACTAGCGGTGGGAGTTTCGACGCTACTCCGGACCGCCGACCCGTTCCAGCGGGGCGACGGTGGCGGCGTACTCGGCGGCGAGCCCGTGCAGCAGCGCGTCCAGGCCGAGCGTGAACGCGCCCTCGTCCACGCTGCGCTGGTGGCCGGCGAGCCGGTGCGCCTGGTTGAGGTGCGGGTGCGCGGCGTAGAGCGAGGGGTCCTCGACGAAGCCGCGGGCGAACGAGCCGAGCGCGGACCCGGCCACGAAGTAGCGCATCGCGGCGCCGATGTGGGTGGCCCGCGCGGGCGGCCAGCCGGCCCGGACCAGCGCGCCGTACACCGCGTCGGCCATGGCGAGCGCAGCCGGACGACGGCCCGGCCCCTGCGCCAGGTACGGCACGATGTTCGGGTGCGCCGCCAGCGCGGCCCGGTACGAGCGCGCCCAGCGGCGAAGCGCGTCGAGCCACTCGCACTCGTCGAAGACGCCGATGTCGACTGTCCCCGCGACGCCGTCGGCCACCGCGTCGAGGATCTCCTCCTTGGTGGCGAAGTGGTTGTAGAGCGAGGGGCCGCGGACACCGAGCGCGGCGGCGAGCCGCCGGGTCGAGAGCGCGTCCAGCCCGTCGGCGTCGATCAGCGCCAGCGCGGTCTCGACGATCCGGTCGCGGGTGAGCAGGGCCTGTCGGGGTCGGGGCACCTGGTCATCATCCTCCCTTCGACATCGGGTCTGGACGCGGTAAAACTTCCAGCGCTAGTTTAGAGCCAGTCGACCTGAGGGGGCACCGTGGACTTCGCACTGTCCGACGAGGAACGCGCGATCCGGGACACCGTTCGCACGTTCGTCACCCGCGAGGTGATGCCGCTGGAGGCGGAGGTGCTGCGCCGCGAGCGCGCCCACCAGCCCGGCCTGGACCGCTCCGAGCTGCGCGAACTCCAGCTCAAGGCGAAGAAGTTCGGCTTCTGGGGGCTGGCCACGCCGGAGGAGTACGGCGGGATGGACCTGCCGGCGGTCATGCAGTCGCTGATCTGGACCGAACTGGGCCGCAGCTTCGTGCCGTTCCGCTTCGGCGGCGAGGCCGACAACATCCTGTTCCACGCCACCGAGGAGCAGAAACGCGAGTTCCTGATCCCCACCATCGAGGGCGAACGGATCTCCTGCTTCGCCATCACCGAGCCCGGCGCGGGCTCCGACGCGGCGAACATCAAGCTGCGCGCCCGCCGCGACGGCGACGACTGGGTCCTCGACGGCGAGAAGACGTTCATCACCAACGGCAACGACGCCGACTTCGCCATCGTGGTCGCGGTGACCGACCCGGAGAAGGGCGCCCGCCGCGGCGGCGCCACCGCGTTCCTGGTGGACCGCGCGATGGGCTGGCGCTCCGAGTTCATCCAGACCATGGGCGAGGGCGGCCCCGCCTCACTGATCTTCGACGGCGTACGGGTGCCGCACCGCAACATCCTCGGCGAGATCGGGCAGGGCTTCACGCTCGGCATGGAGTGGATCGGCAAGGGCCGCTACACCATCCCGTCGCACGCCATCGGCATCGCCGAGCGCGCCCTTCAGATGGCCATCGACCACGCCAACACGCGGGAGACGTTCGGCGCGCCGATCGCCACCAACCAGGCCATCCAGTGGATGATCGCCGACTCGGAGACCGAGCTGGAGGCGGCCCGCTGGCTGATCCTGCGCTCGGCCTGGACCGTCGACCAGGGCCTCGACCCCCGGCACGCCTCCTCCATGGGCAAGCTCTACGGCGCCGGCATGGTCAACCGGGTGGTGGACCGGGTGCTCCAGATCCACGGCGGCATGGGCTACACCCGTGAGCTGCCGATCGAACGCTGGTACCGGCAGGTCCGGCTGTACCGGATCTTCGAGGGCACCGACGAGATGCAGCGGCTGATCATCTCCCGCGACCTGCTGCGCGGCTACACGAAGATCGGCGGCCACCTGGCCTGAGCAGTCAGCCGGTCAGCGCCTCGACCGCCCGATCCACGTCCGCCTCGGTCGTGTAGAGGTGGAACGAGGCGCGCACCCGGCCCGCCCGTACCGCCGCGCGCACCCCGGCGCGGGCCAGCCGCTCCTGCGCGTCCGGCACGTCCACGCTGACGATCGCGCTGTCGCCGGGCGGCCGGCCCAGCCCGGTCAGGAACCGGTTGGCCAGCCCCACGTCGTACGCGCGCACCGCCTCCGGGTCGAGGTCGGCGAGCAGTTCCAGCGCCGGGGCGGTGCCCGCGTAGCTGAGCCACGGCGGCGCGATGTCGAACCGGCGCGCGTCGTCGGCCAGGCGCAGTGGCAGCCCGTAGTAGGAGGCGTGCGGCTCGCGGCCCGCGTACCACCCGGCCGCGTCCGGGCGCATCCGCTCGCGCAGCGCCGGGGCCAGGTAGGCGAAGGCCGATCCACGCGGCGACATCAACCACTTGTACGCCCCGACCACCACCGCGTCCGCCCGGTCCGCCGCGAACGGCAGCCACCCGCACGCCTGCGTCGCGTCGGCCACCACGAACGCGCCGTGCGCCCGGGCCGCCGCGACGATCTCGTCGTACGGGAGCACTGTGCCGTCGGCGGACTGCACCACGCTGAACGCCACCAGATCGGTGTCGGCGTCGATCGCGTCGACCAGGCCGGCCAGCGGCACGGTGCGTACCCGCACGCCGCGGTCCTGCTGCACCAGCCACGGGAACAGGATCGAGGTGAACTCGGTCTCGGGGACCACCACCGTTGCGCCCGCCGGCAGCCCGGCCGCGATCGGCGCGACGAGTTGTGACGCGCTGGCGCCGATGCTCACGTCGGCGACGTCCACACCGGTCAGCCGGGCGAACGCGGCCCGGGACCGGTCCACCGACTCCTCCCACACCTCGAACGACACCCGCCCGGTCCGCCAGTCGGCGAGCACCCGCTGCACGGCGTCCCACACCGGCTCCGGCGGCAGTCCGTAGGTGGCCGTGTTCAACCAGCCCGGCTCCGGCTGCCACAACTTCTGCGCCTGCTCCAGCTCCATGCCACCGACGCTAACCACCCCCGCCCCCACCCCGGCACCGCCAATCCCACCCCCGTGGCCCCACCCCGCCCGAGCCCGCCCCACCCCGCCCGCGATCTTGCACTTTCGGCCCCGGCAAATCGTGGCAAACCAGCGATCCGCAGGGCCGAAACTGCAAGATCGCGCGGCACGAGCAGGGGCGCGGGGGCGGGCGGGGACGCGACGCACCAGCACCCCCGCCCGGACGATCATGAAGTTGGCGGTGCCGGCTGTCCGAATTGTCGCCGCCAACCTCATGATCGTCGCGGAGGGTGGGGGTCAGGTCGGTGGAGGGAGGTCGGCCAGTGCGGCGGCGATCTCTGCGCGGACGCGGGGCAGGGGCCACCCGGCCAGGTCCCGCAGGGAGTGGTGGCGGCGCAGGTGTCGTACCGCGGTCAGGCCGACCAGGTAGCCGCAACGCTTCGGCAGACCGCCGGCCAGCGGCGAGTCCCGCATCAGGAAGTACGGGGCGTGGTGCTCCGCGTCCGTGGCGTCGAGGTCGGCGCGTACCCGGCGCAGGATCTCCGGCCACCGGCGGCGGCACTCGTCGAGCCACCGCCGGTGACCGGGGCGGCCGAACCAGAGGTACTCCTCGTCCGGCCGGCCGGCGTCCAGTTCCGCCGTGACCTGTGTGGCGAGCCCTTCGGTGAACAACGCGTTCGCCACCCCGCACTCGGGCCAGTCGCGGATCGCGGCGCCGCGGTCGTGCACCACGTGCGCGGCCTCGTGCCGCACCAGCAGGTCGAGATCCTCCGGCGGCCCGAGCTGTTCCACTGCGAGGAAGAGCGCGTACCTGCCGTTCAGCTCTCCGGCCCAGCCGTTGGCCTGGTTCAGCCCGACCAGCACCACGCACTCGACCGGCCCGCCGTCGCCGGACCAGCCCAGCGCACCGGCCACCGCCGTGACGCCGTCGGGCAGCAGCGCGCGTACCCTCTCGGCTCGTGCCGCCAGGTCGGCGGCGCGGCCGCGGAGCCCGTCCAGGACGGATGCCACGCCGGCGGCGTCGGACCAGTCGCCGTCGCGGCGCAGCACCCGGACCGCGTCCGGATGCGCGGCCAGGTAGTGCGCGCTCCACGGCTCCGGCGACGCGGACCGGCGCCCCTCGGCGCAGGCGAGGAAGTCGGGCACCAGGTCACGAACGCGCAGCAGGTCGGCGGGCGGCATCCGCCCGATCCTGCCCGGCCGTGGCCCGCCGGGCAACACCGCGACGGTACGGGGGCAGCTCACGCCGACCAGGCCGAGGGGTGATCCCCGAGCACGGTGGACACCGCCTCCGGAACGGGCCGGGGCGCGGCGGCGGGCGGCGCGACTGCCGGAGATGCCGCACACCTGAAGGAAGTCTTCATCAAAGGGCCCGTTGATGCAAGGTATCGACATAGACGAACGTCACGCTATAGGGTGCGGCGAACCGGCGACGTGAGCCAGTCGCCCCCTGTAGTGGACGAGGAGTGCCTGTGACGATTCGGAGACCCTCGCGTCGGGTGAGCCACCTGCTCGGCGGCGCCATGATCCTCATGATCGGCCTGACCGGCCAGCCGGCCCAGGCCGCGCCACAGCACGGCGCGCAGCCGCTCGCCGCCGCCTTCGACCGGGCCGCCACCGCCTCCGACGTGCCGCGCGACCTGCTCGCCGCGCTCGGGTACGCCGAGACCCGCCTGGACGGCCACGGCGGCGAGCCCAGCGTCTCCGGCGGATACGGCGTGATGCACCTGACCAGCAACCCGAAGGTGCGGACCCTCGACGAGGCCGCGCGCCGGACCCGGCTGGACCGCGCCGAACTGCGTACCCGGGACGCGGCGAACGTGGCCGGCGCGGCGGCGGTGCTGCGCTCCTACGCCGACGAGGCCGGGCTCACCGCGGCGCAGCGCGACGACGTCAACCAGTGGTACGGCCCGATCGCCCGCTACGGGGGCTCGACGGACGCGGCCACCGCCCGGCTGTACGCCGACTCCGTGTACGACCTGCTCGCCAGGGGCTTCATCGCGACCACCGCCGGCGGCGAGGTCAGCGTGGACGGCCGTCCGGTCGCACCCCAGCGGGGCCGGTACGCCGCCGTGGCGCCCTTGGGCACCGGCGACTTCGGCACCCTGAGCACCGACTACGGCCCGGCGGCCTGGGTGCCGGCCAACTCGTCCAACTACACGGTCTCCAGCCGCGAGTCGGCGTACCCGATCAACTACATCGTCATCCACACCATGCAGGGCAGCTACGCCGGCTCGATCAGCTGGTTCCAGAACGCCGCCGCCGGCACCAGTGCGCACTACCTGCTCCGCTCCTCCGACGGCGCGGTGACCCAGATGGTGCGGGACAAGGACATCGCCTGGCACGCCGGCAACTGGACCTACAACACCCAGTCGATCGGCATCGAGCACGAGGGGTACGTCGAGAACGCCTCCTGGTACACAGACGCGATGTACCGGTCGTCGGCGGCGCTGACCCGGTTCCTGTGCGACAAGTACGGCATCCCGAAGACCCGCAACAACATCATCGGGCACAACCAGGTGCCGGGCGCCACGCACACCGACCCCGGTCCGAACTGGAACTGGACCTACTACATGCAGCTCGTCACCGGCGGCACCACGCCGCCGCCGACCACTTGGTCGACGGTCGTGGACAACACCACCGCCGGCCGGTTCACCGCGAGCGCCAACTGGAGCACCTCGACGTACTCGGCGCAGCGCTACGGCGCCGACTACCGGTACGCCAACCCCGTCGCGGCCAGCGACGCCGCCTGGTACAAGGTGAACATCCCGGCGACCGCCACCTACCGGGTGGAGGTCTGGTATCCGGCCGTCGCCGGCTACAACACCAGCACGCCGTACATCGTCGCGACCACCAGCGGCAACCAGACGGTCTCGGTGAACCAGACAGCCAACGGCGGTACGTGGCGTTCGCTGGGCACCTTCACCCTGGCCGCCGGGGACGCCAACAAGGTGGGTGTCAGCCGATGGTCCGGCAGCACCGGGTACGTGATCGCCGACGCCATCCGCGTCACCCGCGTCTAGCGGCACGTCCCGGCGCCGCGCCGGAGGCGCTCGGCCCGGTCAGCTCACGTTGGCCGGGCCGAGCACGCTCTTCAGGTCACCCATCAGCGCTGTGGTCGGCGCGACCCGGAACGGGCCGAGACGCAGCGTGGTGACCTTGCCGCCGTTGAGCAGCTTGACGTGCACCTCGGTGTCGCCGGGGTGCAGCACCAGCGTCTCCTTGAGCCGTTCCACGAGCGGCGGCGTGCAGCGGTGCACCGGGATGGTGAGCGTGATCGGCTTGCTCCCCGGGGTGCTGCTGACGTCCGGCATGGACATGTCCATCGCCATGATGCGCGGGGTGTCGTCGCGCCGGTCCACCCGGCCCTTCACCACCACGATCGCGTCCTCGGCGATGTACTGCCCGATCACCTCGTACGTATTCGGGAAGAACAGCGTCTCCACGCCGCCGGCGAGGTCTTCGAGGGTGGCCGACGCCCAGGCCCGGCCCTGCTTGGTGACCCGGCGCTGCACGCCGGAGAGGATGCCGGCCAGCGTGACCACCGCGCCGTCGGGCACCGTGCCCTCCTCCGACAGCGCGGCGATCGTGGTATCCGCGGCGGCACCGAGCACGTGCTCCAGACCGAAGAGCGGGTGGTCGGAGACGTACAGACCGAGCATCTCGCGCTCGAACGCGAGCTTGTCGCGCTTGTCCCACTCCCCCTCGCCGATGACCGGCATGACAGTGGTGCTGCCACCGGTGTCCGCCTCGCCGAATCCGGCGCCGAACAGGTCGTACTGGCCGACCGCCTCCTTGCGCTTGACGTCGGCGTACGCGTCGATGGCGTCGGCGTGCACGGCCAGCAGGCCCTTGCGCGGATGCTGGAGCGAGTCGAACGCCCCGGCCTTGATCAGCGATTCGATGGTCTTCTTGTTGCAGACGACGGCGTCGACCTTGGACAGGAAGTCGTAGAAGTCGGTGTAGTCGCCCTTCTCCTCGCGGCACCGCATGATCGAGGCGACCACGTTCGCACCGACGTTGCGTACCGCGCCGAGACCGAAGCGGATCTCCTTGCCGACCGGGGTGAACGGCCCGGCCGAGGTGTTCACGTCCGGCGGGAGCACCTGGATGCGCATCCGGCGGCACTCGGACAGGTACAGGGCCATCTTGTCCTTGTCGTCACCGACGGAGGTGAGCAGCGCGGCCATGTACTCGGCCGGGTAGTGCGCCTTGAGGTACGCGGTCCAGTAGGAGACCAGGCCGTACGCGGCGGAGTGGGCCTTGTTGAACGCGTAACCGGCGAACGGGACCAGCACGTCCCACACGGCCTGGATGGCCTCGTCGGAGTAGCCGCGCTCGCGGCAGCCGTCCCGGAACGGGATGAACTCCTTGTCGAGGATCTCCTTCTTCTTCTTGCCCATCGCCCGGCGCAGCAGGTCGGCCTGGCCGAGCGTGTAGCCGGCGAGGATCTGCGCGGCGCGCTGCACCTGCTCCTGGTAGACGATCAGGCCGTACGTGGGCGCGAGGATCTCGCGCAGCGGCTCCTCCAGCTCCGGGTGGATCGGGGTGATCTCCTGGAGCCCGTTCTTGCGCAGCGCGTAGTTGGTGTGCGAGTCCACGCCCATCGGGCCGGGCCGGTAGAGCGCCAGGACGGCGGAGATGTCCTCGAAGTTGTCCGGCTTCATCAGCCGCAGCAGCGAGCGCATCGGCCCGCCGTCGAGCTGGAACACGCCGAGCGTGTCACCGCGGGCCAGCAGCTCGTACGCCTGCCTGTCGTCAAGCGGCAGGCCGAGCAGGTCCAGCTCCCGGCCGTGGTTGAGCTGGATGTTCTTCACCGCGTCGTCGATGATCGTCAGATTCCGCAGGCCGAGGAAGTCCATCTTCAGCAGCCCGAGCGACTCGCAGGTCGGGTAGTCGAACTGCGTGATGATGACGCCGTCGGAGTCGCGCCGCATCAGCGGGATGTGCTCGATGATCGGTTCGGCGGACATGATGACGCCGGCGGCGTGCACACCGGTCTGCCGGATCAGGCCCTCGATGCCCTTGGCGGTCTCGATGACCTTCTTGACGTCCGGGTCGGACTCGTAGAGGCCCCGGATCTCGCCCGCCTCGGCGTAGCGCGGGTGCTTCGGGTCGAAGATGCCGGACAGCGGGATGTCCTTGCCCATCACCGCCGGGGGCATGGCCTTGGTGATCCGGTCGCCGACCGCGTACGGGAAGCCGAGCACGCGGGCCGAGTCCTTGATCGCGGCCTTCGCCTTGATCGTGCCGAACGTGGCGATCTGCGCGACCTTGTCCTCGCCCCACTTGTCGGTCACGTACTTGATGACCTCACCGCGCCGGCGCTCGTCGAAGTCGATGTCGACATCGGGCATGGAGACGCGTTCGGGGTTGAGGAACCGCTCGAAGATCAGGCCGTGCGGGATCGGGTCGAGGTCGGTGATGCCCAGCGCGTACGCCACGAGCGAGCCGGCCGCCGAGCCGCGCCCCGGGCCGACCGCGATGCCCTGGCTCTTGGCCCACTGGATGAAGTCGGCGACCACGAGGAAGTACGACGGGAAGCCCATCTGGATGATGACGCCCAGCTCGTACTCGGCCTGGACGACGTGGCCCTCGGGGATGCCGCCGGGGAAGCGGCGCGCCAGGCCGGCGAAGGTCTCCTTGCGGAACCAGGATTCCTCGGTCTCGCCCTCGGGGATCGGGAACCGCGGCATCAGGTTGTGGAACGTGAACATGCCGGCCGGGTCGACCTTCTCGGCGACCAGCAGCGTGTTGCGGCAGCCCTGCTGCCACAGCTCGGAGGAGTCGACGGCGCGCATCTGGTCGGCGGACTTGACGAAGTAGCCGCCGCCCTCGAACCGGAACCGGTTCGGGTCGGCCACGTTGCTGCCGGTCTGGACGCAGAGCAGCACGTCGTGCGCCTCGGCCTGCGCCTCGTGCGTGTAGTGCGAGTCGTTGGTGACCACCGGCGGGATGTCGAGCTTGCGGGCGATCTCGGTGAGCCCGTCGCGGACCCGGCGCTCGATGTCGAGGCCGTGGTCCATGATCTCCAGGAAGTAGTTGTCCTTGCCGAAGATGTCCTGGTACGCGGCCGCGACCTTGAGCGCCTCGTCGAACTGGCCCAGCCGCAGCCGGGTCTGCACCGCGCCGGACGGGCAGCCGGTGGTGGCCATGATGCCCTCGGCGTGCTCGGCGATCAGCTCCATGTCCATCCGGGGCCACTTCACGTAGTGGCCCTCCATGGAGGCGCGGGAGTTGAGCTTGAACAGGTTGTGCAGGCCGTCGCGGTTGGCCGCCCACATGGTCATGTGGGTGATCGCGCCGTTACCGGAGACGTCGTCGCTCTTCTGCTCGGGGCGCCCCCACTTGACCCGGGCCTTGTGGAAGCGCGACTCCGGCGCGACGTACGCCTCGACGCCGAGGATGGGCTTGACCCCGGCGTCCATGGCCTGCTTGTAGAAGTCGTTCGCGCCGTGCATGTTGCCGTGGTCGGTGATCGCCACCGCCGGCATGCCGAGCCGCGCCGCCTCGGCGAAGAGGTCCTTGAGCCGGGCCGCCCCGTCGAGCATCGAGTACTCGGTGTGTACGTGCAGATGCGCGAACGAATCGCCCATGCGTGGCGCCCCCCGGGTTGTGGATCAAGCTGCGTCGGAGTCGACCGACCCACCCTACCGAGGTGATCGTGCGGGCTCCACCGTCCGCGCCGAGGGTGGCCCGGGTCTCTCCGGCCGACCGGTGTACGGCACGCGATGTTCTTCTCTGTTGCAATGGTGTGTGGCACACAGTATCGTGTTGCACATGGTCAGCGAAGAGGTCCTCCGGACCCACCTCCAGGAGCTACGGCGCGGCACGGTCGTGGTGGCCAGCCTGGTCGCCCTGCACCGCCCCGACTACGGATACGCCCTGCTGCAACGGCTGGCCGCGCACGGCTTCGCGGTCGACGCCAACACGCTCTACCCGCTGCTGCGCCGGCTCGAGGACCAGGGCCTGCTGACCAGCGAGTGGAACACCGAGGAGAGCCGGCCGCGCAAGTTCTACCGGACCAGCGACGACGGCGAGGCCGTCCTGAACCGCCTGCTCGACGACATGACCGCGGTGCGGACGTCCGTCACCGACCTGATCGAAGGAGCGGAACGATGAGTTCCCTGACCGACCGTTACGTCGCCGCCACCATGCGGACCGTGCCCGCGCAGCGCCGCCTGGAACTGGCCGAGGAACTGCGCGGCTCCATCGCCGACATGATCGACGACCGGACCTCTGGCGGGCAGGACCACGCCTCCGCCGAGCGCGAGGTGCTCACCGAGCTGGGCCACCCGGAGAAGCTCGCGGCCCGCTACAGCGACCGCACCCTGCAACTGATCGGCCCGCGGTACTACCTGACCTGGTGGCGGCTGCTGCGGCTGCTGCTCACGTACATCCCGGCGATCGTGGGCGTGCTCGCCGGCCTCGCCAAGGCGCTCATCGACGGCGAGCCGGGCGCGGCGATCGGCGCGGCGATCGTGGCCGCGATGCAGACCGCGGTCCAGATCGCGTTCTGGGTCACGCTGGTGTTCGCCGTGCTGGAGCGCACCCGCACGCCGCTCGGCCTGCCCGAGTGGACCGTCGACCAGCTCCCCGAGGAGAGCCGGGAACGGCAGATCAGCCACTCCGACAGCATCGCCTCGGTGGTGTTCCTGCTCGTCACCGTCGGCTTCCTGATCGGTCAGCACTTCCAGCGCTGGACCACCGACGACGGTTCCCGGATGGCGGTGCTCGACCCGGCGCTCTGGGGCTTCTGGCTGCCGGCCCTGATCGTGGTGCTGCTGGCCACCGTCGGCCTGGAGATCGCCAAGTACCGGGCCGGGCGGTGGACCTGGCCGCTGGTCGTGGTCAACGCGGTGCTCAACGCGGCATTCGCCGCCCCGGTGCTCTGGCTGCTCGCCACCGACCGGCTGCTCAACCCGGAACTGGTCGAGCGGTTCGCCTGGCTGCGCGACGGCGGGACCGTCGAGTTCGCCCGGGTGGCGGGCGCGGTGGTCGTGCTGGTCGCGATCTGGGACGTGGTCGACAGCGCGGTCAAGGCCGCCCGCGCCGCGCGCTGACGCCCGGCGCCGCGCTCCCCGTCCCGCCCCGGTGCCGTCGGCGCCGGGGCGGGACGCCGTCGGCTGCCCGACTCAGCCGGGGCGGCACGGCCTCCCGGGGCATAGCCTGGGGTCCGGACCACCGGCGAGCACTGGGACGCCCCTGATGCCCCTCCCCGACGGCACGGACGAGCTGGCCCGGTCGGCGGCACGCGGCGACCGCGAGGCCCTCGACGCCCTGCTGGCCACCGTACGGCCGGAGGTGCTGCGGCAGTGCGCCCGGCTGCTGCCCCACCGGCAGGACGCCGAGGAGGCCTGCCAGGACGCTCTGCTCGCGCTCGCCCACGGGATCACCGGGTTCGAGGGCCGCTCGTCGTTCGACACCTGGCTGTACCGGATCACCGCCAACCGGGCCCGCTCCACCTACCGGACGTTGCGGCGACGGTGGCGGCGGGAGGCCGGCGGCGTCCCGCTGCCGGACCGGCCCGACCCGCGCCGGACCAGCGTGGTCGCCGGCACCCGGCTCGACCTGCTCGACGCCCTCGACGCGGTCCCGCCGGACCTCGCCGAGGCGGTGACCCTGCGCGATGTGCTTGGACTGAGCTACCGGGAGATCGCCGGCCTGCTCGACGTGCCGGAGGGGACCGTGAAGTCCCGCATCCACGAGGCCCGCCGGCAGCTCCGGGCGCGGCTGTCCGATGCGTGACCCGGCCCGCCGTCGGCGCGGCGTCGCGGTCGTCGCACTCGTCGCCCTCGCCGGGACGCCCGCCTGCGCCGACCGCCCGGTCTCGCCGCTGCCGGTACAGCCGGCGGTGACCAGCGCCGTCGCCGCCGCGCCGCCCACCGCCGCGACCTCACCCGGCCCCACCCCGGCGCCGCTGGGCACGGGCACGCCGGTCCCGGAGCCGTCGGGGGCCACGCCGACGAGCACGCGTACGCGGTCACGGCCGCCGGTCACGCCCCGGACCACCCGGCCCACCCCGTCGGTACGCACCACGGCGCCGGCCGCGTGCTTCGGGCCGGTCCGCTACGACCTGGTGCTCGCCGAGACCGAGCTGGCGCTGCTGAAGTCCCTCTGCTTCGCCGCCGGCGGGATCCTGCGCATCCGGGGGATCGGGCCGGGTGAGGTCACCGTGGACCGGGAGGACCTGGTCTCGCGCAGCTACGAGGCCGGTGTGGTGGACATCCGGTTCGTGCGCACCGGCACGGTGGTGGTCACCATCCCGCAGGACGGCCGCACGTACCCGATCACGGTGGTGGTGGTCTGAGCCCGTCACCTACCCGGTCCGAACTCCGGCGAGCACGCGGTCGGCGAAGTCCGCGCCCGCGTCCGGCGGCGGCACGAGCTGGACGTAGAGCAGACCGGCGCGGCCGGTGGCCGGCCCGGCCGCCTCGACGATCATCGGGCGGCCGGTGGGGCAGGTGTACGTGACCACCGTCCACTCGACGCCACCCTGCCGGCTGCGGCGCGGCGGGGCCGCGGCACAGTCCGCGTGGGCCCGTCCGGCGAGGAAGGCCGCCGGGTCGGCACGACGCGTCTCGCCGCTGGCGAGGCCGACGAAGGCGCCGGGCAGCGTGGGGTCGGCCGCCCAGTTCCCGGGGTCCGGGGAGATCACCAGCGCCGGTTCGAGGTCACCGTCGTCGCCGTACCGTCCCGCCCAGCCGGTCCCCTCGGCCCGCCAGCCGGCCGGCAGGACCACTGTCAGCGGCCCGCTGCGGCCCACCGCACCCGCCGGGGCGGGGTGGACCGCGTCCGCCGCGCACGTGCCGGCGACGGCGAGCGCCACCGCGACCCCGGCGACGAGCCGGCCCGGGTGCGGTGCCCACCCCGCCCGCACGGCAGCGGGCCCACCCGTCACCGCGCGCCGCAGCGCCTGCCGGAACGCGTCCGCGTCCGGGTAGCGGTCGGCCGGGCGCACGGCGGTCGCGGTGCGCAGCACCGTGTCCACGGCGGCGGGCACCCCGGCCCGCAGCCGCGAGCCGGCCGCCCGGCCGTCGGCCGCACCGCCCGGTGGCCGATCCCGGCCGAGCAGCCGCAGTCCGAGGCGGCCCAGCCCGAACACGTCGGCGCGGGTGTCGACCACGGCGAGTGGATCGTCCTGCTCCGGCGCCATGTAGCCGGGCGTGCCGGCCCGGGCGGTCAGCCCGGAGGCGGAGGCGAGCGCCTTGGCCAGCCCGAGATCGGCGATCAGCACCCGGTCGCCGCCGGGCGCCGAGTGGAACAGGACGTTGCTCGGCGTCAGGTCACGGTGCACCACCCGGTGCCGGTGCAGCACCGCAACGCCGGCCGCGATCTCGTCGAGGACCGTCAGGGCCCGCCCCACCGGCAGCGGGCCGCGGGTCAGGCGGTCCCGCAGGCTGCCGCCGTCCGCCCAGGCCAGCACGGCGTACGGGCGGCCGTCGGGCAACTCCCCCACGGCGTGCACCCGGACCAGGCGGTGGTGGTCCAGCTTCCGCAGCAACCGCGCCTCGTCGAGGAACCGTTCCCGCACCCGCAGGTCGTGGCTCCAGTTCTCGGCCAGAACCTTGACCGCCACCCGGTCCGCGAGCGCCGGGTCGTACGCGAGCCAGACCGTGGCGAAGGACCCCGTCCCGAGCAGACGCTCCACCCGGTACGCCCCGATCCGCGCCGGCGTGATCATCGCACCACCTCCGGGACCGCCACCCGGACCATCACGTCGACGGTAGACGATGGACCGAACCGAACCGGTCCGGGCGGAGACCAACAGGACAGGAGAACCCGACCGAAGGAGATCCGCCATGAACCGTCTCCCGTCCACCATCCTCGCCGGCTTGCTGGCGCTGACCGGGATCGCGCCGGTCGCCGTCGGCGCACCGGCCGCCTCCGCCGCTCCCGCGCACTCGGCGACCGCCGCCCGCGGCGACGGCACGCCGGCCCGCGTCCGGCCGACCGTCGCGGAGAACGAGGTGCTCAGCGTCCGTGGCGCCGGCCCGTACCGCATCGGAGCCCGGCTGGACCGGCTCGTCGCGGCCGGACTGATCGACTGGACGGCGCCCGGCTGCCCCGGAGTGGTGCACGCCGGTGCCACCGGCTCCTGGGCCGGGGCGATCCTGCTGGCCTTCCGGGACGGCCGGCTCGTGTCAGTGGGCACGGCCACCGCCCCGCCGCGCTCCCCGGCCGGCGGGTCGGTCGGGATGTCCTTCGCCGAGTTGGAGCGCATCTACGGACCGCGCGGCGGCATGATCCGCAACGACGCGGGTGACGCCGAGGCGTACCTGGTCCGGTTCGGGTCGCGGGTCGAGCTGTTCAGCGACCACCCGATCCGGCCCGGTGCCGGCTTCTACGAGGCCGGTGTGGCGTCGTACGTCGAGCGGTCGTTCCGGCAGGGCTGCTGCTGAGCGACGCCGGGGCCCGCCGGACGCGGGCCCGGCCGGCGCGCCGGGCCCGCGCTCAGTCCGCCGACCGCCACTGGCGGGCCAGCAGCGCGTAGACCACCTCGTCGGTCCACTCCCCCTTGACGAACTCGTTCTCCCGCAGGTGCGCCTCCCGGCGCATGCCCAGCCGCTCCAGCACCCGGGCCGAGGCGGTGTTGCGGGCGTCCAGCCGGCCCACGATCCGGTGCAGCCCCAGCCCGTCGAAGCCGATCCGCAGCAGCTCCCGGGCCGCCTCGGTGGTGTACCCCCGGCCGGTGTGCGCGGGGTGCGCCACGTACCCGATCTCGCCCTGCCGGTGCTCCCCGCTCGTCCAGCTCAGCAGCACGTCGCCGAGGAACTCGCCGGTGTCCGCCAGCGTCACCGCCAGGTTGAGCACGTCGCCGGGGGCGCGCAGCGCGGTCCGCCGGACCAGCCGGTCGATCGCGGCCCGGGCGGCGGCGTCGTCGTACGGCTGGTGGTAGAGGTAGCGGGTCACCTCCGGGCGGCCCCGGTAGTCCCGGACCACGGCGAGGTCGTCGGTGGTGAAGGCGCGCAGCAGCAGGCGCTCGGTGCGTATCGGCAGATCGGGCACGAACACCCCGGCAGGCTACGTCGCGGCTGTCGTCCGGCCCACCCGATTACGCCCCGGGCACCGCACCGGGCGCGGCGGTGGCATGGTCGTACGGTGAGCACCGCACCCACCACCGCCTGGCGCCGGCCGGCTCCCACGGCCGCGCAGTTGCGCGCCGACCTCTGGGTCGGACTCGCGGTCACCGTGCTGGCCCTGTTCGAGCTGACCCTGGCGCGCAGCACCGGGGCCTTCCTGCTCGGCCCGCCGCCGAGCCTCGCCGAGCAGGTCTGGTGGACCGTGGCGGTGACCGCCCCGCTGGCCGTACGGCGGCGGTGGCCCGCCGCCGTCGCGGTGGTCGTCTCGATCGCGTTCATCGCCGGGCAGGCGCGGGCGGTCCCGCTCGCCCAGCTCCCGTCGGGCGCGCTGTTCGCGGCCCTCTTCACGCTCGGCGCGTGGGGTGCCGACCGGCGGCTGGCCGGGCGGCTGCGGGCCGGCGTCATCGTGGCGATGTTCGGCTGGCTCGCGCTGTCCCTCGCGCTGCGGGCCGACCAGATCTCGGCGGCCTCCTTCGCCGACGCCGCCGGTCCGGTGCCGCCGGTGCTCGCCGCCGTGGTGAACGGCGTCTTCTACAACGTGCTGTTCTTCGGGTTCGCCTACTACTCCGGGCAGACCGCCTGGGTGGCCGCGCGTCGCCGGCACGAACTGCGGGAGCAGGCCGAGCAACTGCGCCGATCACAGGTCGAGGCGCGCGAGCGCGCGGTGATGGGCGAGCGGGTCCGCATCGCCCGCGAGCTGCACGACGTGGTCGCCCACCACGTGTCGGTGATGGGCGTGCAGGCCGCCGCGTGCCGGCGCGTGTTCGACCGTGACCGCGACAAGGCGCGGACCGCCCTGGCCGCGATCGAGGAGACGGCCCGCACCTCGGTCGACGAGCTGCGCCGGATGCTCGGCGTGCTGCGCGACCCGGACGCCGCGGCCGGCGCGACCACGCCGGAGGACACCGCCGGCATCGATCAGGTCGCCGCGCTCGTCGACCGGGCCCGGGACACCGGGCTGCGGGCCGAACTCGGTGTGTACGGGGAACCGGCGCCGCTGCCCCGCTCGGTGTCGCAGGCGGCGTACCGGATCGTGCAGGAGGCGGTGACGAACGTGGTCAAGCACGCTCACGCCACCACGCTGGACGTGCGCATCCGCTATCTGGCGAGGGAACTGGAGATCGACGTGAGCGACGACGGACACGGGGGCGTACCCGAGGCCGGGGCCGGGGCCGGGCTGGGCCTGATCGGCATGCGGGAGCGGGTCGCCGCGCACGGCGGTGAGGTGGAGGCCGGGCCGCGTCCCGGCGGCGGGTTCCGGGTCCGGGCCCGCATGCCGCTGCCGGTCGAGGCCGCCGGGCGGGCGGCGTGAGCGCCCCGGTGCGGGTGCTGCTCGTCGACGACCAGCACCTGGTCCGGACCGGATTCCGGGTGATCCTGGAGGTCGAGGACGACATCGAGGTGGTCGGCGAGGCCGCCGACGGGCAGCGCGCCGTGTCGATGGCGACCGCGCTTCGGCCGGACGTGGTGCTGATGGATGTGGAGATGCCGGTGCTCGACGGGCTGGAGGCCACCCGCCGGATCACCGCCGACGCGACGCCGGGCGGGCCGGCGGTGCTCATCCTCACCACGTTCGACAGGGACGACTACCTCTTCGCCGCGTTGCGCGCCGGGGCGAGCGGTTTCCTGCTCAAGAACGGCACCCCGGAGGACCTGATCGACGCGGTCCGGGTGGTGGCGCGCGGCGAGGGACTGATCGCACCGGCGCTCACCCGGCGGGTGATCTCCACCTTCGCCCGGCCCGGGGCGGCGCCGCCGGACCCTCGGCACGACGCGGCCACCGCGGACCTGACCCCGCGCGAGCGGGAGGTGCTGGAACTGGTGGCGCGCGGGGCCAGCAACGCCGAGATCGCGGACGTCCTGCACGTCGGCGAGGCGACTGTGAAGACCCACGTCAGCCGCGTCCTGGCCAAACTCGGGCTGCGCGACCGGGTGCAGGCGGTGGTGTTCGCGTACGAGCACGGGGTGGTGCGGCCCGGCGGGTGACGCCCGTCCGCCGCGCGACGGACCCGATGATCGCCCCGTGGTGGGACGACGGGAGCGGGGGCCGGCCGTAGCGTCGGGATCATGACAAGCGTGCTCCGCCTCGACGGCGTCGACCGCAGCTTCGGCGACCGTCAGGTGCTCAAGGACGTCTCCTTCGACGTGACCGCAGGGCGCATGACCGGATTCGTCGGCGGCAACGGCGCCGGCAAGACCACCACCATGCGGATCATCCTCGGCGTGCTCGCCCCGGACGCCGGGCAGGTGACGTGGCGGGGGCGGCCGCTCGCGCGCGAGGCCCGGGCCCGGTTCGGCTACATGCCGGAGGAACGCGGCCTCTACCCGAAGATGACCCCCCGCGAGCAGGTGGTTCACCTCGGCCGCCTGTACGGGCTGGACGCCGCCGGGGCGCGCCGGCGTACCGACGCGCTGCTGGAGCGGGTCGGTCTCGGCGAGCGGGCCGACGACCTGCTGGAGACGCTGTCGCTGGGTAACCAGCAGCGGGCGCAGATCGCCGCCGCGCTGGTGCACGACCCGGAGGTGCTGATCCTGGACGAGCCGTTCTCCGGACTCGACCCGCTCGCCGTCGACATGGTGGTGGCGGTGCTGCGGGAACGCGCCGCCGCCGGAGCGCCGGTGCTGTTCTCCAGCCACCAGCTCGACGTGGTGGAACGGCTCTGCGACGACCTGGTGCTCATCGCGGGCGGGACGATCCGGGCCGCCGGCGCCCGCGAGGAGCTGCGCGCCGCGTACACGCTGCCCCGGTTCTCGCTCGTGGTGGACGGCGACGCCGGCTGGCTGCGCGACCAGCCCGGCGTGCGACTGGTCGACCTCGACGGCGCCCGCGCCGTGTTCGAGGTGGACCCGCCCGCCGACGACCAGGCGGTGCTGCGCGCGGCCCTGGCCCGCGGCCCGGTGCGCGCGTTCGGCCCGGTCACCCCGTCCCTCGCCGAGATCTTCCGAGAGGTCAACCAGTGAACACGTTCCAGGCCACCCGGCTGGTCGCGGCCCGCGAGATCAAGGTCAAGGTCCGCGACAAGACGTTCCTCTACAGCACGCTGATCTTCCTGCTGCTCGCCGTCGTCGCCACAGTGGTGCCGGCGATGGTGAGCAGCGGTCCGTCCACTGTGGCGGTGACCGCCGCCGGTGCCGAACCGCTGCGCGCGGCGGGGCTGGACGTCCTCGTGGTCGCCGACGACGGCGCCGCCGAGCAGGCGGTACGCGACGGCGACGCGGACGCCGCGGTGGTGGCCGGTCCGCTCGTGGTCGCCGACGAGCGGGCCCCGGACGACGTGGTCTCCGCGCTCAGCGCGGCCCCGCAGGTGAAGCTGCTGGACCCGGACGCGGTGGATCCGCTCGTCGCGTACCTGGTGCCGTTCGCCTTCGCGTTCGTCTTCTTCTTCATGTCCCAGACGTTCGGGTTGCAGATCGCGCAGAGCGTCACCGAGGAGAAGCAGACCCGGATCGTGGAGATCCTGGTGGCCGCCGTGCCGGCCCGGGCGCTGCTGGCCGGCAAGATCCTCGCCGCGGGCGCGCTGGCGCTGGGACAGATCACCCTGATCGCGGCAGTCGCGCTGATCGGCATGCGCCTGACCGACGGCGGCGACCTGCTGGGTCTGATCGCGCCCGCGATCGGCTGGTTCGTGCCGTTCTTCCTGTGCGGCTTCCTGCTGCTGGCGGCGATGTGGGCGGCCGCCGGTGCGCTGGTGAACCGGCAGGAGGACATCGCCGGGGCGTCCACGCCGGTGCAGCTCGCGGTGATGGCGCCGTTCTTCGCGGTGATCTTCCTGAACGACAACGCCGCCGCGATGCGGATCCTGTCGTACCTGCCGATCTCCTCGCCGACCGCGATGCCGGTACGGCTGTTCACCGGCGACGCGGCGCCGTGGGAGCCGATCGTGTCGCTGGCGCTGCTGCTGCTCGCCGCGGCCGGGTTCCTGCTCGCCGGGGCGCGGATCTACGAGGGTTCGCTGCTGCGCACCAACGGGCGGACCTCGGTGCGGGCGGCGTGGCGGCAGCGGGAGCCGATCGGCTGACCGTGCGAGACGCCGAGCGCCGGCCACCCCGTGATCCGGGGGCCGGCGCTCGGCACGTCGGGCGGAATCAGCCGACGGCGGCCATGACCTCGTCGGAGACGTCGAAGTTGGCGTAGACGTTCTGCACGTCGTCGCAGTCCTCCAGCACGTCGATCAGCTTGAAGATCTTGCGCGCGCCCTCCTCGTCCAGCGGCACGTTCACGCTGGGGATGAGGGAGGACTCGGCCGACTCGTACTCGATGCCGGCGTCCTGCAGCGCGGTGCGGACCGCGACCAGGTCACCCGGCTCGGAGACCACCTCGTACGCCTCGCCGAGGTCGTTGACCTCCTCCGCGCCCGCGTCGAGCACGGCCATCATCACGTCGTCCTCGCTGGTGCCGGCCTTGGGGACGATCACCACGCCCTTGCGGGAGAACATGTACGACACCGAGCCGGCGTCGGCCAGCGAGCCGCCGTTGCGGGTAAGGGCGGTGCGCACCTCGGTCGCGGCGCGGTTGCGGTTGTCGGTGAGGCACTCGATCAGCATCGCCACGCCGTTCGGCCCGTAGCCCTCGTACATGATCGTCTGCCAGTCGGCGCCGCCGGCCTCCAGGCCGGAGCCGCGCTTGACCGCGCGATCGATGTTGTCGTTCGGGACCGAGTTCTTCTTCGCCTTCTGGATGGCGTCGTAGAGAGTCGGGTTGCCGGCCGGGTCACCACCGCCGGTACGGGCCGCCACCTCGACGTTCTTGATCAGCTTGGCGAACATCTTGCCGCGCTTGGCGTCGATGACCGCCTTCTTGTGCTTGGTCGTCGCCCACTTTGAGTGGCCGGACATCTGTTACCTCCGTTGCTACCCGCCGTCTGCATCGACCGCACCGCACACGCCCCGCTCCCCCGCCGGCGCACGTCGAGGTGCCGTGATCTTCGCTGGGAGCCGCGGCGGGCTGATGGCCCTGCCGAATCTCGGCAATCCTACCGGCGAGGGCCGGGTGACTGTCACGCGCCGCACGGCACCGGCCCGCCCGAGGCCGCCCGAACCGGCACAACCAGGGACGGACCGGATGCTCAGGAGGCGGCCCGGACGAGTTCCACGAAGGACCGGTGCAGGCGCAGGTCGCCGGTCAGCTCGGGGTGGAACGACGTGGCCAGCAGGTTGCCCTGCCGTACCGCGACGATCCGGCCCGCCGCCGGCCCTTCGGTCACCCGACCGAGCACCTCGACGTCCGGGCCGACGCGCTCCACCCAGGGCGCCCTGATGAACACCGCGTGGAACGGCCCGCCGTCGACGCCGGTGAGCGCCACCGGCGCCTCGAACGAGTCGACCTGGCGGCCGAACGCGTTGCGCCGCACCGTCATGTCGACGCCGGCGAATCCGCGCTGGTCGGGGCGGCCGTCCAGCACCTCCGCCGCCAGCATGATCATGCCGGCGCAGGAGCCGTAGACCGGCATGCCGGCGGCGATCCGCTTGTCGATCGGCTCGCGCATCTCGAAGATGTCCACCAGCTTGCTGATCGTGGTCGACTCGCCGCCGGGGACCACCAGGCCGTCGACCGCGTCCAGCTCGCCCGGCCGCCGCACCGGCCGGGCGTCCGCGCCCACCCCGGCCAGCGCGGCGACGTGCTCGCGTACGTCGCCCTGAAGCGCGAGCACGCCGATCACGGGTACGGCCACGATGCTCCCTCCGGGGTGTTAAAAGGGGGCCCCGCCTCTACCGCAGGCGTTAACAGGGGGCCCTTCCTTGCACTCACCAGCCGCGCTCGGCCAGGCGGTGCGGCTGGGGGATCTCGTCGACGTTGATGCCGACCATCGCCTCGCCCAGCCCCCGGGAGACCTTCGCGAGCACGTCCGGGTCGTCGTGGAACGTGGTCGCCTTGACGATCGCGGCGGCCCGCTGGGCCGGGTTGCCGGACTTGAAGATGCCCGAGCCGACGAAGACGCCCTCGGCGCCGAGCTGCATCATCATGGCCGCGTCCGCGGGGGTCGCGATGCCGCCGGCGGTGAACAGCACGACCGGCAGCTTGCCCTGCTCGGCGACCTCCTTGACCAGCTCGTACGGGGCCTGGAGCTCCTTGGCCGCGACGTACAGCTCGTCGGAGGGCAGCGACTGGAGCCGGCGGATCTCCTGCCGGATCTTGCGCATGTGGGTGGTGGCGTTGGAGACGTCACCGGTGCCCGCCTCGCCCTTCGAGCGGATCATCGCGGCGCCCTCGGTGATCCGGCGCAGCGCCTCGCCCAGGTTCGTCGCACCGCACACGAACGGGACGGTGAACGCCCACTTGTCGATGTGGTTGGCGTAGTCGGCCGGGGTCAGCACCTCGGACTCGTCGACGTAGTCGACGCCGAGGGCCTGGAGGACCTGCGCCTCGACGAAGTGGCCGATGCGGGCCTTGGCCATCACCGGAATCGAGACGGCCTGGATGATGCCGTCGATCATGTCCGGGTCGCTCATCCGGGACACGCCGCCCTGCGCGCGGATGTCGGCCGGCACGCGTTCCAGGGCCATCACGGCGACCGCGCCGGCGTCCTCGGCGATCTTCGCCTGCTCGGGGGTGACCACATCCATGATCACACCGCCCTTGAGCATCTCGGCCATGCCGCGCTTGACGCGGGCGGTGCCGACGGCGGTGGCGGTGGTCGGGGCTGCGGATTCAGACACGGGACATCGCTCCTCGGCGTGCTCGGGAGGTGACTGCGCAGGAATGCTACGACCGGCACGGCGCCGATCCGAGCGCCAATCGAACCCCCGGTGGCCTGCCGTGTGGCCCCCGTCACGGCCGGTGCGTCAGCCGGTGGTCACGTCCGCGTGCGAGGCCAGCGTGGGGTCGTCGATGTCGAAGTAGCGCGGCCACTCCCGCCCGCGTCCCATCCGGAACAGCCGCACCACCGGACGCCCCCGCGCCGAGCGGGCGTCCCGGACCAGGTCGGTGTGCACCTGCCGGGCCAGCCCCAGCCGCCTGCTGGCCGCGATCACCGCCGCGCAGGCCGGGTCGTCCGGGTCCAGCCGCACCGCGCGCAACTGCCGGGTCAGGTCGTTCTCGGCCGCCTCGCGCTCCTCCGGGGCGGCGTCCAGCGCGATCCGGGCGGCGGCGTACAGCTCCACGCCGTACCGCTGCTCGGCCAGGACCGCGGCGGCGGCCGCGCGGCGCAGCAGGTGCGCGTCCAGCGCGCGGGCCGCCGAGTCCGCGCGGACCTGGAGCCGCTGCACCCGGCCGGAGGTCCAGATCAGGTACGCCGAGAGCAGCCCGAGCACCGCGACCGCGCCCACCACCCACCACATGCCCGGCATCGTAGTGCTGCTCCTCATCCCGGCCGGCCGGCGCGGTGCACCGGTCGACGCGCTCGTCACAGCGGCCGCAGCGGCCACAGCGGTCAGCCCAGACCCGCCCACTCCTGGTCCATGACCCGGCCGTCGGTGGCCTCGATCGCGGCTGCGTATACCTCCAGAACGCGGCGGGCAACCACGGGCCAGTCGAAATTCGCCACCACCTGGTCGCCGCAGGCGGTCAGCCCGGCCCGGCGGCCGTCGTCGTCGAGCAGCTCGGACAGCGCGGCGCCCAGCGCGGCCGCGTCGCCGGTCGGGAACAGCCGGCCGGCCCGCCCGCCGTCGAGCACCCGGCGGAACGCGTCCAGGTCGCTGGCGACCACCGTGGTGCCGGCGGCGAGCGCCTCGGTGAGGATCATCCCGAAGGACTCCCCTCCGGTGTTCGGTGCGACGTAGAGGTGCACGCTGCGCAGCATGCGTGCCTTGTCCGCCTCGGAGACCAGGCCGAGGAACGTGACCCGGTCGCGCAGCCCGGCCGGGAACCGCCCGTACAGCTCGTCGGCGTCACCCGGGCCGGCGACCAGCAGGCGCAGGCCGGGGCGGTGCTGAGCCAGCGCGACGAACGCGTCCCGCAGGATCGGGAAGCCCTTGCGCGGCTCGGTGAAGCGGCCCAGGAACCCCAGCGTGCCGCCGGTGCCCGGGGCGCACTCCCCCGGCCAGCCCGGCAGTGGCGGCACCCCGGCGAACTTCGCCACCGCCACCCCGTTGGGGATCTCCACCGCGCCGCCGTCCATGTGCTCGACCTGCACCTTGCGGGCCAGCGCACTGACCGCGATCCGGGCGGTGATCCGCTCCAGCACGATCTGGAGCACGCCCTGCGCGGCCGACATCACCCGGGAGCGGGTCATCGCGGTGTGGAAGGTGGCCACCACCGGGCCGCGGGCGCAGAGCACCGCCAGCATCGACAGGCTCGGCGTGAGCGGCTCGTGCACGTGCAGCACGTCGAACTCGCCACGGGTGATCCAGCGGCGCACCCGGGCGGTGGAGACCGGGCCGAACGCGATCCGGGCCACCGACCCGTTGTACGGCAGCGGCACCGCCCGGCCGGCCGACACCACGTACGGCGGCAGCGCCGAATCCTCGTCGGCGGGCGCCAGGACGCTCACCTCGTGACCGAGCCCGAGCAGCGCCTCGGCCAGGTCCATGACGTGGTTCTGCACGCCGCCCGGCACGTCGAACGAGTACGGGCACACGATGCCGATACGCACTGCGCCCCCCTAGACCGTCCCGGTGGTGGCCGGTGGCTGCGCCGACGTGGGCGTACCGTCCCGGCCCTGGTCCAGCCACATCCGCTGCAACATGTGCCAGTCTTGCGGATGCCGGGCGATGCCCGCCGCCAGACCGTCGGCAATCCGCTGCGTCACCGTGCGGACCCGCTCGTCGAGCGGCGCGCTGTCCGGGTCCGGCAGCGGCAGCGGGCCCTCGATCGAGGCGCACGCCGCGTCCGGTTCGTACCACATCGAGGCCACGTAGAGCGGGGCGCCGGTGCGGATGGCCAGCAGCGCCGGCCCGGCCGGCATCCGGGTCCGGCCGCCGAAGAAGTCGACCTCCACGCCCCGGGCGGACAGGTCCCGGTCGGCGAGCAGGGGCACCACGTAGCCGGTGCGCAGGCGGTCCACCAGCACGTCGAACGCGGGACGCGGGCCGCCCCGGTTGGGCAGGATCTCCATCCCCAGCCCTTCCCGGAACCCGACGAACCGCTCGTAGACGCCGTCCGGAAGCCGCTCTGCCACCGTGGTCATCGGCCAGCCGGTGGCAGCCACCCAGGCGCCCGCGGCGTCCCAGTTGCCGGCGTGCGGCAGCGCCACCACGGCGCCCCGCCCGGCGGCCACGTCGGCGGCGAGCAGTTCCTGCCCGTCGAGGCGGAACCCGGCGAGGATCTCGGTGCGGCTCAGGCCGGGCAGCCGGAACGCCTCCATCCAGTACCGGGCGTACGAGCGCAGCCCGGCACGCACCAGCACGTCCAGCTCCGCGTCGGGCATCTCCGGTCCGACCACCCGGCGCAGGTTGGCGCGCAGTCGACGCGTACCCCCGCCGTCCTTGCGGTGGGCGCGGTCGGCGCCCATCCGGAAGGCCGCCGCCGCGACGGGCCGGGGCAGCGCCCGGACCAGGCGCCAGCCCGCGACGAAGCCCGCCTCGGTGAGGTTCACTCGGCGCCGACCCGCTGGGCCTGGCGGTACACGTGGGCCATCCGCTGGCCCACCGTGAAGATCGAGACGGCGGCGAGCAGCCAGAGCGCGATCTCCAGCGCCGGACGGACCCCGACGCCGGTGAGCAGGCCGCCGACGCCCACGATGAGCAGCCGCTCGGTGCGCTCGGCGATGCCCACGTTGCAGGTCATCCCGAGGCCCTCGGCGCGGGCCTTGACGTAGGAGACCAGACCGCCCGCGGCCAGGCAGATCAGCGCCACCGCCACGCCCGAGTAGTCGTGCTCGGTGGCCAGCCAGTACGCGACCGCGCCGAACACCGCGCTGTCGGCGACCCGGTCCATGCTCGAGTCGAGGAACGCCCCGAACCGGGTCGACCCGCCGCTCATCCGCGCCATCGTGCCGTCGAGCAGATCGGTGAGGGCGAAGACCGTGACGATCAGCGCGCCGGCGACCAGATGGCCGCGCGCGCCGAAGCCGAGCGCGCCCACGAGCACGCCGACGGTGCCGGTCACGGTGACCGCATTGGGGGACACGCCCGCACGCAGCAGCGCGCGGGCGACCGGCTCCACGACGCGGGTCATGCCCGCGCGGGCCGTCACTTGGAAGATCTTCGCCATGGCGGTCCCACGATAACGGCCCGCAACCGCCAGGGACACAGCCGGGCGTACGACCCGCCCGGCGGCCCTTGTGCGGGCACCCCTGCGGGTGTGAGATCGAGCCAGGAGGTGAGCCAGTTCACCGGATCACCGGTCCGCGTTCCCGTCCAGCAGGAGATCACCGGAAGATATCGCCGCGGCGCCCGTCCCGGGTCCGCTCCCCCGTCGCCCGCGGCGGTCGCCACCACCACCGGTTGAGGGAGGTGCGCCGCGATGGCGCAGAAGAACGAGAAGGGTGTCACCGGCGGCGCGCCGGTGGTGACCGAGCCCGGCAGGGTTCGCAACGTGGTGCTCGTCGGGCACTCCGGTGCCGGCAAGACGACGCTCGTCGAGGCGCTGCTGGCCGCCAGTGGCACGATCGGCCGGGCCGGCGCCGTCGCCGAGGGCACCACCGTCTGCGACCACGACCCCGCCGCCGTACGCCAGCAGCGTTCGGTGAGCCTGGCGTGCGCCCCGCTGGTGCACCGCGACGTCAAGGTCAACCTGCTGGACACCCCGGGATACGGCGACTTCGTCGGCGAGCTGCGCGCCGGGCTGCGCGCCGCCGACGCGGCCCTGTTCGTGGTCTCCGCCGTCGACGGCATGGACGCCGCCACCGCCGCCCTCTGGGAGGAGTGCGCCGCCGTCGACATGCCCCGGGCGGTGGCCGTCTCCCGGCTGGACCACCCGCGCGCCGACTTCGACGAGGCCGTGGCGCTGTGCCAGCGGGTCTTCGGCGACAACGTGCTCCCGCTCTACCTGCCCATGCTCGGCGACGACGGCGAGTCGGTGGCCGGGCTGATGGGGCTGATCACCCGCCGGGTGTTCGACTACTCCGGCGGGCTGCCCGCGGCGGTACGCGAGCCGGACCCGCAGCACCTGCCGGCCATCCAGGAGTCCCGCGACGAGCTGATCGAGGGGATCATCGCGGAGAGCGAGGACGAGACTCTGATGGACCGCTACCTCGGCGGTGAGGAGATCGACCCCGAGGTGCTGATCACCGACCTGGAGACGGCTGTCGCCCGCGGCCACTTCTACCCGGTGGTGCCGGTCTGCGCGGAGACCGGCGTCGGCCTGGACGCGCTGCTCGACGGCCTGGTCGCGGCGTTCCCGTCGCCGCTGGAGCACGACCTGCCCGCCGTCACCGGCGTGGACGGCTCGCCCCGCCCGCCGCTGACCTGCGACCCGGACGGCCCGCTCGTCGCCGAGGTGGTCAAGACGACTGTCGACCGGCACGTCGGACGGGTCTCGCTGGTGCGCGTCTTCTCCGGCACGCTCCGCCCCGACCAGGTGATCCACGTGTCGGGCCACGGCATGGCCGAGCGCGGCCACCCGGACCACGACGCCGACGAGCGGGTCGGCCACGTCTACAGCCCGCTGGGTGCGACGCTGCGCGAGGTGCCCGCCTGCGTCGCCGGTGATCTGTGCGCGATCACCAAGTCGGGCAGCGCGGAGACCGGCGACACCATCTCGGCCAAGGACGACCCGCTGCTGATCGCGCCCTGGGAGATGCCGGAGCCGCTGCTGCCGGTGGCGATCGTGGCGCGCAGCCGGGCCGACGAGGACGCGCTGGCCCGCAACCTGTCCCGGCTGGTCGCCGGCGACCCGACGCTGCGGCTCGAACGCAACCCGGAGACCCACCAGCTTGTGCTCTGGTGCATGGGCGAGGCGCACGCCGACGTGGTGCTCGACCGGCTGCGCGGCGGCGGCGTCGAGCTGGACACCGAACCGGTCCGGGTGCCGCTGCGCGAGACGTTCACCGCCGCCGCGCGCGGGCACGGCCGGCACGTCAAGCAGTCCGGCGGCCACGGCCAGTACGCGGTCTGCGACATCGAGGTGGAGCCGCTGCCCCGGGGCGCCGGCTTCGAGTTCGTCGACCGGGTGGTCGGCGGCGCGGTCCCGCACAACTACATCCCCTCGGTGGAGAAGGGGGTACGGGCGCAGATGGAACGCGGCCTGATCGCCGGCTGCCCGGTGGTGGACCTGCGGGTGACGCTGGTCGACGGCAAGGCGCACAGCGTCGACTCCTCCGACGCGGCGTTCCAGACCGCGGGCGCGCTGGCGCTGCGCGACGCCGCCGAGAAGGGCCAGCCGGCGCTGCTGGAGCCGGTCGACGAGATCACCGTACGGGTACCCGACTCGTCGGTCGGCGCGGTGATGGGCGACCTGTCCGGGCGGCGTGGCCGGGTGCTCGGCACCGAGCCGGACCCGGATGCCGAGGGCCGCACGCTCGTCCGCGCCGAGGTGCCCGCGACCGAACTGCTGCGGTACGCGGTCGAGCTGCGCTCGATGACGGCCGGCACCGGCACGTTCCGCCGCGAGTTCGCCCGCCACGACCCCATGCCCGCCCACCTCGCCGACCAGGCCCGCAAGGAGTCCACCACCCGCTGACCCCGCCGCCCTCCCCCACCCTGTCTCTTATACACATCTCCCAGCCCACG